>NZ_LUFH02000082.1 GCF_001586785.1 Sphaerospermopsis aphanizomenoides BCCUSP55 | reverse complement strand
CCCCACACCCTACACCCCACACCCTACACCCCACACCCTACACACACCTTAATTCTTCCGTGCTAAGGTCAACCCGTCACCGATGGGGACTAAACTCAGGGTAATTCGTGAGTCTTCGTGTAACTTTTGATTAAAAGCACGAATTTTTTTAGTTTGATTATCTTGAACTTCTGGATCTGCAACTCTTCCTGACCACAACACATTATCAACTGTAATCAGTCCACCTGGTCGAATTAATTGCAGCGATCGCTCATAATAATTCTCATAGTTGCCCTTATCAGCATCAATAAAAGCAAAATCGAAGCTTTCTGCTTCACCTGCTGCCAGCAAATTATCCAAGGTTTCCAAAGCAGGAGCAATGTGCAGATCTATTTTATTCCTAACTCCGGCTTTTTCCCAATAACGTTGGGCTACGCTGGTAAACTCTTCACTTACATCACAGGCGACAATCTTACCATCTGCTGGTAAAGCCAAAGCCGTCACCAAGGAACTGTAACCTGTAAACACACCTACTTCTAAAGTTTTCTTTGCTCCTATTAGTTTTACCAACAACGCCATAAACTGTCCCTGTTCTGGAGAAATTTGCATCCGAGACATTGGTAATTGGGCGGTTTCTTGACGCAGTTGAGTTAAAACTTCTGGTTCTTTTAAAGAAACTGAAAGTAAATAATCGTACAGATTTTGTTCTAACCCAATTGTTTGTTTACTCATTATTGTGTTCTTTTTCTATCAAAGCTTTTAACTCTATTATCTTTTCCCTTAAACCTAGTCCATTTGAGATTGGGGAAACGATCACACGCCATCATCATTTAATAATATGAGAAGATGGCGAGCATCTAATTTAATTTACAGATTGAAACCAAGCTTCTAAATCTGCAACTGATCCAAAATCTAACAAAGCTTCTCCTAAGTCCTCAAGTTGCTCAACAGATAATGTTTGGATTCTTTGAATTAACGAAGAATCAATTTCACCAATTCGACGATTTAATTGACGGATAATTAACTGTTGTTCTTTTTTTAATCCTTCTTGTAATCCTTCTTGTCTAGCCAGTTCTCTATCTTGCTGGTAAAGTGGTGCTAAACGCATAATCAACTCCCTATCTTCTGTTTGTGAACTTTGATTAATTCTCAAATTCTGTTGGAGGTTGTAAAGTAGCTCCAGTGTAATTTTGACATAAGGCTGATTTGATGGTAACGCTGCTAATTCATCAATTGCTAGTTTTTGAACTTTTCCTCTGCCTAAAAGTCTTAACCACAATGTTTCGGTAGTACATGGTAATTTATGAATGACAACAATTGCAGTACGTAAATATTCTGCTAAAAAGTATATTCCAGGTAGAGAATCTGATTTTTCTATACCATTAAATCCCGATAGCAGGTTTTTTGATGCTGTAGGTGTAAGAATCCATAATTTAGGAATCTCGTTGTCTACAATTGTGGTTTGATTGCGTTTAGCTTCTCGTTGTAATGCACCTCTAACTTCTAGTAATTTTAACAGACAATCACAAATTTCTTCTTTTGATACTGGGTTACGGTAGGGTTCAAATATAGCTGGTGTGGCTGCTAATTTACCTAATAATCCTAATGATTTGATATCATCTGCTTGTTCGGGAAATGGGGTAAATAATACATCTATTTCTCGTACCTCTCCAGCGACGCGAGTCGATGCTTCGACTTTACCAAAGGGCTTTAGGAGTTCTTCTAGATAGTCTTTAGCAAATTGGTCATGTATAAAGCGAGTCATTTAATTTAATTTCAATATATAAATATAAATTTTACAGTCTTTGGACAACAAGATGAGAGCAGGCAGTCTTCCTATTCCAGCCTTTATGTTGAGAGATGTTGCGGCAAAGATGCTAGATTGATTTTATTTTCGATTTTTCCCTTAAAATTAGTGAAAACTGTTATTCACAAACATTATCACACAATTAAGTTGTGTCGAAGGGGGTAAAATGAGCCGTCCAATTATTCTTGGTATTGTTGGTGATAGCGCGGCTGGTAAAACAACTCTAACTAGGGGCATTGCTCAAGTATTGGGACCGGAAAATGTGACTCTGATTTGTACAGATGATTATCACCGTTACGATCGCACACAAAGAGCAGAACTAGGAATTACAGCCCTTCATCCTGACTGCAATTATTTAGATATTATGCAGCAACATCTATCGTTGCTACGTACAGGACAGTCAATTCTTAAACCTGTTTACAGTCACAAAACAGGAACTTTTGAACCGCCACAATATATTAAACCGAATAAATTTGTAATTATAGAAGGGTTACTTGGTTATTCTACCCGTGCTGCGCGTGACGCTTATGATGTCAAAGTTTATCTTGCACCACCTGAACAACTACGTGCTACGTGGAAAGTGAAGCGGGATACGCAAAAACGTGGTTATAGCGAAGAACAGGTATTAGCAGAATTAGAAAAACGGGAACCAGACTCAGAACAGTATATTCGTCCTCAACGTCAATGGTCAGATATTGTGGTTAGTTTCTATCCACCCAACGAAAAGGAAGATGAAAGCAATGGTCATTTAAACGTGCGGTTAGTTTTGCGTCCCACCATTCCCCATCCCGATTTTACCCAAATTATCTCTAGTGGGAGTGATACTAAGTCCGCAGTGCGTTTGGGACTAGATAGAGACATGGGTAAACCTGTGGATGTGTTAGAAGTTGATGGCCACGCTACCTTGGAACAAGTAACAAATATCGAGCATATTATGTGTTCGGATATGCCTTACTTAAAAAATATATGCGATCGGGAAATTAATCCTGAATTGGGTAAAATCGCTGGTACAACTGGAGAAACTTTACAAAGTTATCCCCTGGCACTTACCCAATTAATTATTACTTATCATATGTTGAAGGCTACGCAAATCCACCAGTAATATAGCAGGGAATAGGTTGAAAATCTGACTGCTAATAGCTGACTACTGATAGCTAAATAGAGGTACAGTTAATGCGAACATCTGGAAACAAGGGTAGATTTAAGTTACACAACTTGCAAATTATCAACAAATCTGCCTTAATTCGCTTGGCTGTACTTTTTGTTATTGTTTTAATTTCCGGTATTTGGTTATGGTGGACAATGTTTTGGATGCCAGAAAAAAGTTATCAAGGGCAACTTCCACCCCTAAATACAGCAGAAATTACTCTACAAAAATTACTACAACAGGATTTACAAAAGCTTGCAGGTGATATCGGCATTCGTAATTATAGTCAATATGAAAAACTGAATACTGCAAAAGACTTTTTGACCACTGCTTTGACTCAAGCTGGTTACGAAGTTAAACAGCAAGAATATCAAATAAATGGCAAATCTTACTACAACATCGCAGTTGAAAAGCAAGGAACAAAGAAGCCAGACGAAATAATTGTAGTGGGTGGTCATTATGATTCAGCTTTTACCAGTCCCGGAGCAAATGATAATGCCACAGGTGCAATTGCCACATTAGAATTAGCCAAAATATTTGCTAATAAAACGACTAATCGAACTATTCGTTTTGTGGAATTTACCAATGAAGAACCGCCATTTTTCTGGACAGAAAATATGGGCAGTTTGGTATATGCCAAAAAATTGCACCAAAGCGGTGACAAGGTTGTTGCTATGTTGAGTTTAGAAACAATGGGATATTTTTCAGAACAACCCGGTAGTCAACAATATCCTTTTCCTATTGGTCTATTATATCCTAATCATGGCAATTTTATCAGTTTTATTGGTAATATCAACTCAGGAGATTTAGTCAAAAAAGCAATTAGTTCTTTTCGTCGTCATGTCCAATTTCCCTCACAAGGAACTGCTTTACCTAGCTGGATTCCTGGTGTTGGTTGGTCAGATCAATGGTCTTTTTGGCAACAAGATTACAAAGGAATTATGGTGACAGATACTGCACCCTATCGCTATCAATATTATCACACAGATGCAGATACTTTAGATAAAGTTGATATTGAAAAACTAGCGCGAGTTGTTAATGGTTTAGTAACAGTAATATCTGATTTAGCAACATGATAAAGTAGGTGATACCAATTAATTGTATGTGAAGTTGCACATAATTCTAAAATTCATTGATTTATCTGCCTTTATCCGCGTTTATCTGCGTGCATCCGCGTTCAATCATTCTCCACATTTTATGATTCAATATATTAAAACCTCCCGTCTCAATATCGCTTATCACAGCTATGGTGAAAGTGACAAACCAACTATAATTCTCCTACATGGTTGGCCTGATGATGCACTAACTTGGAATACAATTATCCCTGCGTTAGTTAATGCCAACTATCGCTGTATTACACCATATCTTCGAGGCTTTGGACTCACACATTTTCTTGATGCTCAAACTTTACGCAGCGGACAACTGGCAGCTTTAGGACAAGATATAATAGAGTTTATTGAAGCCTTAAATATCGGTGCTGTACATTTAGTAGGTCATGACTGGGGCGCACGAATTGGCTATAATATCGCTGCCTTACGTCCTGATTTATTACATAGTCTCACAGCATTATCTGTAGGTTACGGAACTAATAATCCTGACCAAACATTATCATTTTCACAGGTGCAGCAATATTGGTATCAGTGGTTTTTTGCCACAGAAAGAGGACGGGAAACTCTAACAGCAGATAGACGTAATTTTACACGCCAATTATGGCAATTATGGTGTCCTAGTTGGAATTTTAGTGATGATGAATTTGATCAGACTGCCCAATCTTTTGATAATCCAGATTGGATAGATATTACCATTGATTCGTACCGCAGTCGCTGGGGATTTTCTCCTCTTGATCCCGCTTACAATGTGATTCATGAAAAACTAATGAAAACACCAAAAATTGATGTACCAACAACAGTATTGCATGGAGATGCGGATGGTGCAACTTTACCAGAAACCAGTGCTAACAAAGAACAGTTTTTTTTACAGGATTACAAAAGATTTGTGATTCCGCAAGTAGGGCATTTTATCCAACGGGAAGCACCGCAAAGAGTAATTGAAGCTGTGTTAGAGCTTGTGTGGTGAGGCAGTCCGCAGAAAGAGGGTTTCTACGCCACTTGCTAAGTTCGATAAACTACTGATAAAAAAGCAGTATTTTTATGCAAGTATATTTATAAGCTTTTGAACAATTTAAACCTATGGCTAAGAAAAATGACTATAGTCAATACCTTAGACAGACCTTCTCTGGACTGATTGACCAACTCGACTTGTCAGACTTGCGAAAAGACTTTCTGAAAAATCGCTGGCTCGACCAAGTTTTGTGGCTGGAGGGAAGAGCCACCAAAGAACGCAATGCTCATCACAACCTCAGAATGATTACCATCATTGGTGGGGTAATTGTCCCAGCACTAATTGGTTTTCAGAAGGGGAATCAGAAGTGGCAAGAAATTGTTGGCTGGTCGGCTTTCGGATTAAGTCAGGTAGTAGCAGTTTCTGCTGCGGTTGAAGAGTTTTTTGGTCATGGTGAGAAGTACCGCAGCTATCGTAATACAGCCGAAGGTTTGAAAATTGAGGGGTGGCAGTTTTTCCAAATGGCTGGTCCCTATCGTCAATTTGAGAACCACTCCGAGGCCTACACAATTTTTGCTGAACGAGTTGAACAGTATATTCAGCAAGACTTACAGGTCTTTATTGCCCAGTTAACAGAACGACAAGAGGCAGGCAAGAAGCAAACCCAAGAAACAGCCACACAGAATGCTGAACTTGCCGTAGAAACGCTTAACGAGCAGTTGCAGTTACGGGCGCAGTATGAAGCCCAACTTCAGGAACTAGAAGCCGAGAAGCAGCGCGTTCAAGCCGAAAGGCAACAATTGGAACAAGATCGATCTACTCCAGAAGATAGCGATAACGAAAAACCAGCATCGCTAACAGAGCAAGGGAACTCAGATCAGCAAACTGACCTAATTCCTGTTAGTAATTTATGGCAACAGGAAGAAGAAGATCGTGACAGCACCAGCCTCAACTCTGATTCAATCAAGTATCTCAGTGCGAATGAGATTCTGGCTCAGATTAAGAGTAATCCGATAAGCAGGAATGGTACAACATCAAACCAGCTGACCGAAACTAAAACTCAAAGAGTCTCCACAAGTCTCCCTATGTGTGGAGTTGAGCTAATTAAAAAGTTTGAAGGTTGCTATCTTAAAGCCTACCCTGATCCTTTAACCGGAGGGAAACCAATCACAATTGGCTGGGGTACAACAAGAAAACGTGACGGTAGTCCGTGGAATCTGGGAGAGAGCATTTCCCAACAAGAAGCTGATGATCTATTGATGCATCAGTTGGAAACAAGCTACTTACCTGATTTAATGAAAATACCTTGCTGGAGCGAACTCAACCCTAACCAACGAGGTGCTTTACTCAGCTTTGGCTACAACTTGGGGAGTAAATTTTACGGAACCCCTAATTTTGAGTCAATGACTAGAGTTTTAAGAAATCGTGATTGGGCTAGTATCCGCGAAACTTTCATCAAGTATCGAAATCCTGGATCAAATGTGGAAACAGGACTGCGGAGACGAAGAGAAGCAGAAGCTGATCTATTCCTGAAACCCTACAAATAATTTCTAGGATTTAAATTTTCAGGGATTAATTAAGCCTAAGTTCCCATAAAAAACAAGCTTTAAAACTCAATTAATTTGCTGCAATCAACAGACAATAAAGGCCATCATCGCAGGGTAAAACTATGATTCGTAACAGTAAAAAGTATTCAATCAACGTAGACAAAATAGGGCAAGATGTAGCGATTAGCATTTCTTTGGAAATAGAAATGAGTCCTGAGCTACTAGATTTGGTGTTGCGTGATTTAAGAAGCGATGCTAGAGACTTTAATGAAGCCCGCATTCTGACTGAAATCATCCGCGACCCCGTAATCATATACAGCCTCTGCCAACACATAGAACAGGTTAAAAATCAAGACATTAGATATCACGAAACCCAGCCTGACAACAGGAGCAATCCACAGCTAATAAATCCAAACTGGAGCTTGAACACAGCAAGCTATACTTCAGACGACTCATAGCTGGACTTTTTAAAAGCGGATGTAAGTGGGGCTTGTTCAAGGTTTTGATGATTATTGAAAAGTAAAGCTCCCAGCCGCTTTGAGTATAGAAAAATTTTGCCGTTCCTTACTTATCTATGAACAGTTAATAGATATCATAATATGGTTAATACTGTAGCTATTGAAGAAAAATATGCAGAACGATGGCAAAGCTGCAAGGTGCAATCAAATCTTTTGCCAGAGTTAGAAAAAATTGCGGAGAAGCTGTATTATGATCGCGGCTTTTACGAGAAAATCGAGTGGTACTATCCTAACCTACCCTGGTATTGGGCAGGAATCTTACACGCTAGGGCGGATTTTCAGGATGCTACGCAATTCTTCGATCAAATCACACAAAAATTAAGGAAGATTCAGGGTGAACAGATACCAGCCAGGATCTCAGCCCGGTTACTTGCCTTTGATGCGTGCAACGACTTCCAGGGCAAAAATAGCGAGGGAATTACGCCCTTTGTTTGGGCTGGGACCAATCACACCAAGACGATTGATTCTGTAGCTGGTTGTGCGGCAATTTTGTACTTTCTGCGAGCGATAGGACTCAAGGATGACCAGACCGAGCAGGGGCAGTTTAACCTCAAAGTGACTTCAGACACAGTGTTTAAAAGTTGCTCATTACCCTCCAACAAGCTCGAAGCATCGGAAAAAGCCCCTTTCAAAGCAGGGGAACAGTTAGAAATTACCGAGGTGGCGATCGCAGACTCTCACCATCTCCGAGTTATGCTCAAGACTCCAGTTCTGAATCGGCGCATTTGGTTTATCTATAGTGGACATATCCAAATTGACGGCTGCAAAATCGCAACAGTCACGGCCAAGCCTAAAACTCTAGAAGAGAAAATCGTTGCCTATTGCGAGAAGAAGGGCTACAGAATTGACAAAGAACCTGGATACAAGAATATTATCTACATCGAAGGCATGAACCCGGACGGAACGCTCAATGACAACGCCCTCAATGTCTGGAACGACCTCCGCATCGTGATTGAGTTTAAAGACGGCAAGCCTAAAATGATTGGCTGTTGGGAAGCCACAACCAACCCAGGTAAATACTATACCTTCAAACCCATGAACCCCAAAGGTGCGGCGATTATTGCCTTCGGTCAATACAAAGCATGGCAGGTAGGAATTCACACACCAGGTGGTGGACATGAAGCTCTGATACAAACTGGTGGTTCGGTAACAGTTCATCGTGATGCAAATCGGTCAGGTACGCGCGATGCAGGTGACACCATTGACTCAGGTATGTTTGGCATTAACCAACATTGGGGAGGTGATAACCCTAAATCCGATGTGGGCAGATGGAGTGCGGGTTGTCAAGTAGGTAGGACAAGACAAGGACATCGGGAGTTCATGACAATTGTGAAATCAGATCCACGCTACCAAGCTAACCGTCAGTTTGTCTTTACCAGTACCATTATTGATGGCAAAGACCTCCTGGCACAGTTCCCTGCAAGTTGATGTTCTCCTGAAGACCCAAATAATGTGTTGCGATCGCTCCTATGCAAAGGTTCGGGGACCGAATTTTAGATTTTAAATTTTGGATTTTGGATTGAAGATTCAAAATTCCAAATTTAAACAGGTGATCTAAGTCAACAGTAAGTTTGTAATTGTATTAATCAAATCTTCTTGTGCTGCTTCTAAGTCAATAGTTTGTAAACAGCCTGAAGCTGCTAATTGTTTGGCTCGTTCATCAGTAGCATTCCCATGCAAAGCAGAAGCTAACTTGTCTGCGGTTCTCCCACTACCAGCAATCACCATCACTAACCGCCCAGCACTGACGCTATTTAAAGCATCAAGAAAAGTAATCTCCCCACCATTAATGAGGACTGTAATCGAGGGTGCGCCATTCGCCAAAATACTCGCTACCTGTACTATCCAAGGAGATTCATCACCCCAATTACTGCCAGGAACTAGGACAAAATGAGTATGATGTGCTTCTAAAGGTGTAGCATCCTCACTCAAGATTGTCGTTTGCTCAGGTAAAATTACCTTGGCGATAGGAGCTACACCAATTAGAGGAAAGTCAGCATTGATTTGGCTATGGGCTTTACCCATCAATTGCATCACTCCCGCATCAGTACCACCATCCACCACATAGGCATTCAAGCGTTGAGCTATTGGCGCTAAAACTTCTACGAACATCCTTTGGATACGTAAGTAGTCCGCTTCACTAATCTGACTAGCGCCTCCTACTATCACTAAGACAGGACGGGAATTACTTAGCCCTAATTGCACTAGTGCCTGGGGTAATTCGGTGGCTTCAGACACCGTAACTGCTACTGCTGCTCGCTTGGGGTTTAAAGTTAGGTTGAAAAAATTGACCATTTATTCAAAGTAGAGCTTGCAAAAATTTAAGTATTTACCGTATTAAGTTCCTGTTTGATGTCAATATGCAATAAACTTGAAACTCATTTGCATACTAAGAATAACCAATTTTTCAGAGTATAAGTATATCTATTCAAAATTCGTTAAACTACTTCCAATTATAGGCTTAGTTCACCTCTCAACACTTTCTATTTTACCTGTTTTCGGAAATGAAACCGCCCTGCTTTTTAAGGGGGATAATAGGGGATTGCCAATACGTAAATCTCATTAACCGAACAGTATTAATTTTAGACATACTACAAAAACTATACATTAATCCAAGAAAATTACTATGTAAATTGTTGACAAATTGCAGCGTAGTGTTTATATTAAGCATACATAATGCGTAATTTTACAGTCAAATAACCTTGAACCCATCGTGAATAATAGTAGGAACTTTGCTTACGGCAAGCCTGGATTGTTCGTAGCAAAGAAAACTATCATCCCCATTGCTGTAGTATCAATATTGGGCAGCCATCCTTGCCTAGCGCAAATCACAGCTGACACGACATTAGGAAATCAAAACTCCCGTGTAATCACCGATGTCAACATTAAAGGAAATCAGGCTGACTTAATTGAAGGTGGTATCCAAAGAGGCAGTAACTTATATCACAGTTTTTTAGAATTTAATGTCAACAATGGGCAGAGGGTTTATTTTGCCAACCCTACAGGTGTTGATAATATTTTGAGTCGAGTTACGGGCAGTAACCGTTCTGAGATTTTTGGGACTTTGGGCGTAAATGGTGCAGCTAATTTATTTTTGCTCAATCCCAAGGGAATTATTTTCGGGCCAAATGCCCAGTTAGATATTCAAGGTTCATTCTTGGCTACCACAGCTAACAGTTTTGTATTTCCTGATGGTAGTGAATTTAGTGCTACTAATCCCCAAGCACCGCCACTGTTAACTATGAGTGTACCTGTGGGTGTGCAGTTTGGTTCACAGCCAACCGCAAGTATTACCAATGAAGGAGACTTGGTAACGGGAAAGGATTTGACACTGAATGCAGGAAATTTGGATTTACAGGGAACGCTGCAAGCTGGTGGGAATTTAAAATTACAAGCGCAGGACAGTTTAAAAGTTAGAGATAGCGCAAGTAAGGCTTTCATTGCAGCTGCCGGTGGAAATTTGCTGGCGCAAGGTAATCAGAAAGTAGATATTTATGCCTTAAATCACCCAGATAGTGGCTTTTACTCTGCTGGGAATATGGTATTAAAGTCTCAAAATACCATTGGCGGTGATGCACATTTTTGGGCTGGGGGTAATTTTAGGATAGAAAATTTGAACGGCGATTTAGGTAATCTGTTTAGTCCTGATGATCCAGTAATTCGCGCTACTGGGGATGTGAGTTTTGATAGCTACACAGGAGTATCTTTGCACATTCTGGCGGGTGGGAGTGTCAATATTGACGGTTACGTTAACATTACTGGCGCAGACGACACAGACAATTCTCTTACAGAAACCGTCACCCTATCGGATGGAAAAACAAAAATAGATATTGATGGTAGTGAAACACCAACGTTAGACATTAGAGCAGGGGTAGATGCTAATTATATTGACACGCCAAACTTTACACCCAATTTCCCTATTGGATTCTATCCGCAAAATCCAACTACAACCAATACTCCAACAAATGCAAATATTAACATTCAAGGTGGAATTTATAATATTTCAGGTTATCAATCTAACAGTGGAAAGATACTGATTACTAATCAGTATCATCCCAATGGATTAGCGGGTGATATTACAACTGGATTGATTAGCACTTTTGGCGATGTCGTTGTTGATTCGAGGGGTGCTATTACAACTAATGGAGGAATTGATACTACTATTAATGACTATGTAAAATACAACAGAACAGGCGGTAGTATTAAGCTGTTTGCAAATCAAAATATCTTGATTAAAGGTGATTTGTTATCTAATGTAAATGGTAGTTTGGAAGGCAACGGTGGCGATATTTACCTCAACAGTCGTAACGGAGATATTGATATAAACGCGGATATTATATCTCAATCTCCCAATGGCAATGGTGGTAATATTTCCATCAAAAGTCATAACGGAAATATTAATATAAAAATAAAAAACAATAATGCGGATGTTATATCTACATCTACTGAGGGGAATGATGACAATATTCCCTTCAACAGTAACGGATATGTGGATATTATATCTACATCTACATCTACATCTACTGAGGGAAGTGCTGGAAATATATTGATTCAAGCTTTAGACGATATCTCTATTTCTGAAAATACAAAAATAGAATCTTCCGCTAAGAATACTTCAAATTTTTCTGGGACAATCCAGATTAATACTAGTGGCAAAATTGCCATTACCAATAGCAACATAATTAGTCAAGGCTCAGGAGGATTTATTTCAATTGGCAGTTACGATGAAGTCAGTAAACCTGAAAGCATTGTGATTGAGAACTCGGAAATAAATACTGATAGTAATGCTTCTGGCAATGCTAGTAACAGCTTACAATTCGCAGGAGCTATACTAATTAATGCTAGTGACGAAGTATCTATTCTCAACGGCAGCAAGATGTCTAGTGAGGGAAATGATGGCTATATTAATATATTCACAGATAGCTTGTCTCTGAATCAGAACTCGGAAATCAATACTAGTAATACTGGTTCAGAAAAAGCAGGATATATCATAATTAACGCTAATGACCAAATATCTATTCTCAATGGCAGCAAGATATCTAGTGAGGGAAATGATGGCTATATTAATATATTCACAGATAGCTTGTCTCTGAATCAGAACTCGGAAATCAATACTAGTAATACTGGTTCAGGATTTGCAGGATATATCAAAATTAATGCTAGTGACGAAGTATATATTCTCAATGGCAGCAAGATATTTAGTCAGGGAGTTTTTGGCTATATTAATATCTTCACAGGCAGCTTGTCTCTAACTAATCGCGCTCAGATTAACTCCAGTCTTACTGGCAAAGGAAATCAAGTTGGCACTATTTCGATTGAGGCGGATAATATATTCCTCCAGGGCGATTTGACACTAAAGGACACAGATGAGAAACAGACTGGTATTTTCACTCAAATTCGCGAAAAAGGTGAATTGCTTTCCTCTAATGGCAAAGGAAACATTAGAATCGAGACAAATAAGCTAATAATGACTGATCGGGGTCGTTTGTCGGCAGATACCTATGGAAAAGGTGATGCAGGCGATATCACAGTCACAGCGCAACAAGTTGAGTTAAAGAATCAAGGAGGAATTGTCAGCCTTGCTAGAGATAACGTGGATAATAATAGTGGAAATATTGAACTGAACAGTCGTACTGTTTCTATCACAGATGATGCTTTCATCTCTGTGAGCAATCGAGGCAAAGGTAATGCTGGTAATGTCACGATTAATGCTACCGACTCAGTGTTACTAGAACGAAAGGGTTTTATTGCCAGTAGTGTCAGAAATACAGGAACAGGTAAAGGTGGAAATATTAATATCAACACTAACTTATTGACTGTTACTGATCAAGGAAAAATAGAAGCTCAAAATGAAGGTCAAGGAGATGGTGGCAGCATTGCTATTAAAACAGAGAATTTGCTACTTCGTCGCCAAAGCAAAATTACTGCTACCGCAGGTTCAACAACTAATCCAGGTAATGGTGGTAGCATTACGATTAATGCCAAGGATGGATTTGTTATAGCAGTACCTTCGGAAAATAGCGATATTATTGCTAATGCCTTTGGAGGTAATGGTGGCAAAATAGAGATTAACGCCAACCGCATTCTCGGATTTCAAAACCAGGCAAATTTGAGTTCAGCACAACTGAAAGCGATTGAAAACAATGGCACTAGCGACATCAGCGCCAGTTCCGATGTGGGTCAAAATGGACAAGTATCGCTGAATACTCTCAGTATTGACCCTACTCAGGGACTATTGCAATTGCCAACAAATCTAGTAGATACCTCTAGATTAATTGCTCAAAGCTGCGGTAGCAACAGTAACGTTGCTAAAGGAAAAAGTGAATTTGTAATTACTGGACGTGGGGGACTACCTCCCAGTCCTGATGAGACTCTCAAGCCTGGGGCTATTTTACCGGAATGGGTAGTAAATAATACTGGAAGTAGCGGTAATAATTCTGTAAATATGCCTGAGAGGAATTTAAAACAATTATCAGCAAATAATTCCGATACCTTAGTAGAAGCGGTGGGTATGGTACGCAGTGCAAATGGAGATATTGTTTTCACTGCTCAACCGACAACGGCTACTGGGCTACAATCGGGTCTATCTACTCAGGTGTGTGATTTGGTGCAAGGGAATTTAAGACAATGAAATACTGGCAGGTTTCGCCTAATTTATATCCAGACTATTCAACTCAGGTTTATATATCCTTCGTGGTGACAGGGTTAATTCTCGGCTTTTATCCACAACCCTTGGCGGCTAAAGAGGTTCTCACAGAGGTAAAACCGCCTTCCATACAACCATTACCCCAACCACAACCTCTCCCAGAACTACCACCTCCAGAACAACTGTTACCTACTACACCCCAGTCACCAACTCAACCAGATGTGAATCCGCAGACATTAGCGGAAACGTTGGTTGTAGAACGGTTTGAGTTTGTAGGAAACACAGTTTTTAGCAATCAAGAACTGGCAAAGGTGACAGATGCTTATCTCAAACGCCCAATTACCTTTAATGATTTACTCCAACTCCGATCAGAACTGACGAAGTTATATATAGATAGAGGCTATGTGACTTCTGGAGTAATTATTCCCCCCCAAACTGTGAAAGGCGGGGTAGTGGTATTGCAGGCGGTAGAAGGAAGTTTAGAAAAGATCAATGTTACAGGTACGCGCCGCCTCAACCCCAACTATATACGCGATCGCCTGACAATTGCTGCTGGTAAACCACTATCGCGCGATCGCCTACTCGCAGGACTGCAACTATTACAACTAGATCCTTTAATTAAAAGCATATCTACAGATTTACAAGCCGGCATTCGTCCGGGTACTAATATATTAGAAGTTAAAGTTACTGAAGCTGATACTTTTAGCACTCAACTAGTCTTAGATAACCAACGCAGTCCGAGTGTGGGAAGTTTTCGCCGCCGCATTAATTTGAACGAAGCCAATTTCTTAGGGCTAGGAGATGGTTTAAGTGTTGGTTACACTAATACTGATGGTAGTGATGGCTTTGATGTGAGCTATAGCCTACCAGTGAATGCGCGTAACGGTAAACTGACTTTTAGCTATGGTAATACTAATAGTGATGTAATAGAGCGTCCTTTTAACTCTTTGGATATCAATTCCCAGTCCCAATACTACGAGTTAACCTACCGTCAACCCCTACGACAAACACCCACCCAAGACTTTACTATAGGAATTACCGCCAGTCATCAGACAAGTCAAACATTTTTAGGTTTTGACAACATCGGGGCGTTTCCTCTAGCGGTTGGTGCTGATAACCAAGGCAGAACAAAGGTTTCAGCTATCAGATTTTTTCAAGAATGGACTCAACGCAGTAGTCAACAAGTCATAGCAGCGCGATCGCAATTCAGTTTCGGCTTGGGTGTGTTAGGCGCGACAATCAATGAAGATGAACCTGATAGCCGCTTTTTTATCTGGCGAGGACAAACCCAATGGTTGCGCCAACTAGCACCCGATACCTTAGTGCTGCTACAAGCTGATATGCAGTTATCCGATAGAAACCTGTTAGGACTCGAACAAATTGGTATCGGTGGACAAACAACGGTGCGCGGATACCGTCAGGATCAATTGTTAACAGATAATGGTGTGCAAGCAAAAGCAGAAATTCGCTTACCAATTGCGCGAGTTGCTCAAGGAGTCTTGCAACTCACGCCTTTTGTCGATATAGGTACAGGCTGGAATAATGGCGGTTCAAATCCCGATCCTAACACTTTAATCGGTACGGGAATGGGCTTGTTGTGGCGACAGAGTAATAATTTCACTGCGCGTTTAGATTGGGGTATTCCGCTTACATCAGTTGATTCTCAGGGTGATAAAACATGGCAAGAAAACGGTTTGTATTTCTCTTTGAGCTATACACCTTTTTAGTTCGAGGATTAATGGTAAGAGTGAAAAAATTGGGGTGGAAACAACGTCAAAAATTCTGGTATGGACTTTTGGCTTGTCTAACTACTTTACTATGTATCTTGGTTGCGCCTGTGGTGGCTGGTGATGTGGGAAGCCAAGGTTTTACTACATCAGTGGTTGCTTCTTCCTCTCCAGAACAAGCAGCTAAAAATCTTTATCTGACAGGGCGATTTGCTCAAGCCGTCAAGTTATTACAACAAGCTTATCAAACAAATGATGAGCCAGTAGAAAAGGCGGTGATTCTAAGTAATTTGGCTCTTAACTTGCACCAATTAGGGCGCATTGATGAAGCAACTAAGGCAATTGAGGAAGCGATCGCTATCTTACAAAAAATACCCAATTCACCAAAACATCTGGCAGTTTGGGCGCAAGTTTGGGATGTTAAAGGTAATCTGGAACTAGCCAAGGGTAAAGCCCAAGTCGCTTTGTCAGCTTGGGAAACAGCCGCATCACTCTACCAACAATTAAAAGATAGCAATAGGGCTATCCTCGCTCAAATTAACCAAGCACAAGCATTGCAGACTTTAGGACTCTATCGGCGAGAAATTTCTCTACTGCAAAATTTAACAACGGATATACAACAACAACCAGACTCTCTAGCTAAAGCGGCTAGTTTTCGCAATTTAGGTGAAGCACTGGCGCTGGCTGGTGATACCCAGGAGGCACAAAAACATTTACAACAAAGTCTGGAAATTGCCCAAAAACTGCAATCACCAGAAACCATTGCTACAACTTACCTGAGTTTAGGTAATCTCGCTTATATTCCCGGTAGCAACAAAGAACAAAAAAAGACTGCTCTAACTTATTACGAGAAAGCAGCAGTTTCATCAAATACTGCAACTACCAAAATTCCCGCCCAACTTAACCGTTTACGCCTATTAATTGAGTTGGAACAATGGGCAGCCGCTCAAGCATTATATCCCGAAATTCAAAGTCAAATTGCTAACTTGCCGCTGGGACGTTCTACTATTTACGCTCAAGTAAATTTGGCTCAACGCCTGCTAGAAATGAGGCAAAAATTCCCTGAACCCAACCCAGAAACAATTGGTAAAATTTTAGCTGTGGCACGTCAGCAAGCCCAACAATTGCAAGATGTACGCTCAGAGTCTTTTGTTTTAGGTAATTTGGGACACCTATATGAATTATCTCAACAATGGTCTATAGCCCAAGATTTAACTAAACAGGCACTAGATTTATCCCAGTCAATTCAAGCGCCAGATATTGCCTATCGTTGGTACTGGCAATTAGGACGTATTCTCTGTCAAGGTAAACCCCATTGTGAACAACCGGGAGATATTACAGAAGCGATCGCTGCCTATACCCAAGCATTTAATACTCTACAAAATATTCGTAGCGATTTGATTGCTACCAATAAAAATGTGCAGTTTTCTTTTCGGGAAACGGTAGAACCGGTATATCGCCGTTTAGTAGATTTGTTACTGCAATCATCAACACCCAGTCAAAAGCATCTAAAACAAGCTCGTAGTGTCATTGAAGCCCTGCAAGTGGCGAAATTGCAAAACTTTTTGCAGCAAGCTTGCCAAGATTCTCAATTAGAACTTGACAAGGTGATTGATTCTCAAGACCAAACATCGGCAGTTATCTATGCAATCATTTTAAATGACCATTTAGAAGTGATTCTCAAACGACCTAATCAAGAACTTAGCCATTATTCTACCTCGCCTCAAGAGAAAATTCAGGATGTTGTCTGGCGACTATATGAAAATCTGCAACAAGAGGGGACTTATGAAGAAGTGCAAGAGGATGGTCAACAAGTCTATAACTGGCTGATTCAACCAATAGAAAAAGAGCTAAAAAAGAGCAACATCAAGAATTTGATTTTTGTTTTGGATGGACCTTTAAGAAAAATTCCGATGGCTAGTCTCTATGATGGTCAGAAGTATTTAGTAGAAAAATATTCTGTTTCCTTAGCTTTGGGGTTACAAGTACGTGAACCAAAGCCTTTACGCAGAGAAACTATGAAAGTTTTAGCCGCCAGCTTGACTGAACCACCACAAAATCAAGAAGTTTCCGGCTTTTCTCGATTAGCAAATGTTTCAGTGGAAGTGAAGGAAATCAAGAATACGGGAGTAGCAGTGAATTGGATTGCTGACCAAGAATTTACCACGAAAAACTTTAACCAAAAGCTAAATAGTTCTAATTTTGAAGTAGTACATTTAGCCACCCACGGTCTATTTGGTGAAAATCGAGAAAATACTTTTGTGGTGACAGCAGATGGCAAGTTGAAGATAGATGATTTTGATCAATTGTTTAGTAGCCAAGCACAAAACCGCAAGCAAAAAATAGACTTACTTATTCTCAGTGCTTGTCAGACGGCTACAGGTAACGACCAAGCAGTTCTGGGTATTGCGGGAACTATTGTCCAAGCAGGGGCTAGTAGTGCGATCGCCAGTTTGTGGGATCTAGACGATGAAGCCAGCGTTCCCTTCATGAAAGAATTTTATCAACATTTAGGACAACCCAACATCAGCCGAGCCGAAGCCCTGCGTTTAGCACAGCAATTCCTACTCAAAAACCCCAAATATGACCACCCTCGTTATTGGGCCCCCTATGTTTTAGTCGGTAGTTGGCTTTGATATCAATTGGGAGCATCCCAAATGTGTAAATTTATTTTTATCTAGGTAAAGAAAATGCTCCAAGGCTTGATATGATTGAACCGCAAAGGGCGCAAAGTACACAAAGGTAAGAGATTGTGAGAGGTTTTTTTAGTGTTGCTGCGTTCATTTGTTCAAAATTGGGATGCTCCCTATCAATTTCTAAATATTTTGTATTCAATTTATAGTATTGTTATGTGTTTTCTAGTATGATTACTATATTTGCATCACAACAGTGATACAAGCGATCTTTCAACAAACCAATAACCCATGTATAAAAACGAGTATTAATACCTTTGTATAAGATATGAACAGTTTTAAAAATGCCTTTATCTCTTACGGGAGAGCAGATAGCAAAAACTTTGCCACCAAGTTGTATCAGCGACTTGTAGAAGCAGGGTTGGATATTTGGTTTGACCAAAATGATATCCCTTTAGGTGTTGACTTTCAAAATCAAATAGATGATGGCATTGAGAAAGCTGACAATTTTCTGTTTATCATTGCGCCTCACTCAATTAACTCACCCTATTGTGGTAAAGAAATAAACTTAGCACTCCGTCGTAATAAACGCATTATTCCCTTGCTGCACGTAGAGCAAATTACCCAGGAAACTTGGCAGGAACGCAATCCGGGAAAGGACCCTAGTGAGTGGGAAGAATATAAAGCCAAGGGTTTACACTCCAGTTTCCCCAATATGCACCCAGCTATTGGCAAAATTAACTGGGTATATTTTCGTGAAGGTATAGATGACTTTGAAAAATCCTTTGCGGGACTACTAGAGCTATTTTCCCGCCATCAAGATTATGTGCATCAACACACCTACTTTTTAGCCAAAGCCTTGGAGTGGGAGCGACAGCAACAAAACTCACAATACCTGTTAATTGGTGATGAGCGGTTACAGGCTGAAAACTGGTTAAAAATTCGGTTTAAACATGAGCAACCACCATCAGAACCAAGTGATTTACACTGTGCTTTTATCTGTCAGAGTACAAAAAATGCTAACAACCTGATGACTCAGGTGTTTCTCTCTTACTCAGAAAAAGAGAGAGCATTTATGGAAAAAATTGCCAAAATCCTGATGCGAGAAAGCTTCACGGTTTGGACAAACAAAACAGATATTCAAACTGGCGCGGATTTTGTCGAGTCAATTTACCGAGGCATTGAAGAAGCAGACAATTTGGTATTTCTGATATCGGCTGCCTCTTTGCAATCAGAATACTGTCAAATGGAATTGTCTCATGCTTTTGCTCTGAAAAAACGGATCATTCCTTTATTAATTGAACCAGTAGACCTAGAGCAGATTCCTATAGAACTACGTACTTTGCAGTTCATCGACTTTACAGACCAAGAAGAGGAGGGAAAAGAGTCAGCAGATACTGATAATCTAATTAATGTGCTGTCTCAAGATGCAGGTTACTACGAACAGCATAAAATCTTATTAGTAAAAGCTCTGAAGTGGGAAAAACAAAAACGCAATTCTAGTATTCTGTTGCGGGGTTATAATCTTCGACAGGCAGAAGCTTGGTTAAAAATAGCTGAACAAAAAACCCAAAATCCACCCGTACCTCTGCAAGTAGAGTTCATTACCGAAAGCCTCAAGCAACCACCTCTGGTAGCACTAGATGTATTTATTTCCTACTCTCGCGCTGATTCTGATTTTGCTCGCAAGCTGAACGATACTTTACAAATTCAAAACAAAACTACTTGGTTTGACCAGGAAAGTGTTGCCGCTGGTACTGACTTTGAGCAAGAGATTTATAAAGGCATAGAAAGTGCTAATAACTTCTTATTTATTATTTCGCCAGATTCTATCAATTCACCCGAATCCAAGGCTCAGGTAGACTATGCATTGAATTTGAATAAGCGAATTGTCACGGCTTTGTATCGGACAATTAATACTGGGGAGCTTTTCCCAGAATTGGCTAAGGTGCAGTGGATTGATTTTTGCCAGCATGGTGCAGACTTTTTAACAAAATTTGGGGAATTAACCAGAACATTAGATGCAGATCCAGATTACGTGCGATCGCATACTCGCCTTTTCCTCAAAGCCAAAGAATGGGATGATGCTAAACGTGACGATAGTTTTTTGCTCCGGGGTAAAGATTTAGTCGCCTCTGAAGAATGGTTGAAGCAGTCTGTTGACAAACAACCAACCCCCACCAATTTACAACTAGAATATCTTGCCGCCAGTCGCGCTCTCCCCTATCGCAAAATCAAGCTCCGCACTGTGCTGCTGACTAGTGTGGCTGTGTCAACACTAACGTTTATTGCTAGGTTTCTTGGCTTCACCCAGCCTCTAGAACTAGCAGCTTATGACCAGATGATGTCCTTACGCCCCGATGAACCAAAGGACGAACGATTTTTAATGGTCGATGTTGATCCAGAAAGTTTGGAGAAGTTTAACGAAAGTGGCAAATATCCGGGTGGTAGAGGTTCAATCCCTGATGCAGCTTTAGATGATTTACTCAAAAATCTTTCCCAACATCAACCGAGTATGATTGGGCTGGATTTTGTCCGTGATTTTCCGGCTGAGGGTAGCCTCAAACAACGTTTGCAGCAAACGAAAAACTTCATTTCGGTCTGTAAAAACAGTTATGAAAATAGCCGGGGTGAAAAAATTATTGGCTTTAAACCAGCGCCAGAACTCCCACTAGAGCAAGTTGGCTTTGCTGACTTAGTTGATGATGACGCTAAAGGTGGTCGTTATGTGCGCCGACAATACTTGATGCAAAAGCCAGACGAGAAATATTGTCAGACAAGGGAAGCTTTAAGTTTAGTAATTGCTCGTCGCTACCTAGAAGCTCAAGGTCAATCTTTCACCTCTCCTCTCAATCCCCAAACCAAACAATATGACCAGCCTATGCAGTTTGGTAAAACCGTGATTCCTCAACTACTGGGACTGGGAGGTGGCTACCAAAACATGGATAATCAGCTTCGAGGTTATCAAACGATGCTCAAATATCGTACCTTTAGCGGCGACCCCAATAATTTCGCCCCTAGAGTCGGTATTTTGGAGGTTTTGGAAAATAAAGTTGCGGCGGAACAAATTAAAAATCGCATTATCTTGATTGGCTTTACTGACAGGCAAAACCGACAAGCTGATTACTGGAGTACACCCTATGGTGATGTTGCTGGAGTCACCCTGCATGGGCAAATGATCAGTCAGATATTGAGTGCGAGTTTAGATAATCGCTCGCTCATCTGGTGGTGGCCTTTTGGTTATGAAACAATCTGGATGTTTGGTTGGGCTTTGGTAGGTGGTCTTGTCTGTTGGCGATTTAACCGCCATCTTCATACAGGTATAGCTGTAGGAGGTTCTGCTGGAAGTTTATACATTATATGTTCTGTAATTATGGTGAGCCAAAGCGGTTGGATACCTTTCATTCCGACATTTTTGGCATTAATGGTCACTGGAGTAACTGTAATATACTTAACCGACAGACTCCGTAAAAGTTAAATCAACAAATCAGCAAAGAGGTAATGACAAAATGCTCCATCCACAATTATCGATTCAGAGGTCTGCTGTTTTTATCGGTACTTTGACAACCGTCTTTTGTTTTAATGTTTTATCGCCGATTTTTGTTGACAAAGCCCAAGCACAGAATGTTTTTCAGCGTATTGGCGAGATGTTTAATACTTCCAGAGCCGAGGGAAATGCTTCTGGACGTTCACGAGGAGGAGCGACGCGATCGCAATGCTCCCAAATCGATAACAAAAGCCTCATGGCCTTAGTTCCCAATAACGATGGTGGCTCAACTACTCAGGATTATCCCCAGTTATGGTTTTATTTACCCTTCGGTCGCACTCCCGATTCACCACCAGCCACATTTAGATTATTAGATGAACAGAAAAAGCCTGTTTTGTCAAAGCCTTTGCAGTTGTCTTTACCAGACAAAAAAGGCATTGCTAGCATTAGTATTCCTTCTACCGAAAAACCATTATCGATTGGCAAAAAATATCAATGGTACTTGAGAATTACTTGTGTCAATGAGCAGGGACTGAACACAAATATTAGTGTGAATGGTTGGATTGAAAGAGTAGCAGCGAGTCCTGAATTAGTAGAAAAAATTAAGCAAACAGCAAATCAACAGCAGTACATCCCTTATGCAGAAAATAACATTTGGTATGACACTGTTAGCGTACTTGCTCAGAACCGCGCAGCTAATCAGCAGGACTGGAATAATTTACTATCACTTTTTCAACTGAATGAATTTGCTAACTCTGCTGTTTATGAACTGCAACAACAAGAGCAGTAAATGGAGAACTTAGCAGAAGCCAGGAGTCAGAATCAAACATGGTTTGGTATTCTAGTCTGATGATAGCAATATATTCTCATGCTTATGGAAATGAGATAGGAAAATTATTCTGACTACTGACTCCTGACTGCTGAATACTTACCAATTCTATAGGACTGGTATTTGATTTTTGAAATTATCTGTGTAGAGAGGGAACAGGGAACTCTTAACAGGGAACAGGGGAAGTGTACGGAGTGTTTTTCAAGAATCAAATATGATTCCTATAAGAGGTTTATTTATTCAAAATTACAAAAAGATGATTTAAATTATTTTTTATCGGCAAAAATAGGAATTTTGATGATGAATTTAGACCCTTGACCTAGATGAGATAAACAATAAAGTTGACCACCATGTTTTTCGACTACAATTTGATGGCTAATGGATAATCCTAAGCCCGTTCCTTTACCCACAGGTTTAGTTGTAAAAAAGGGATCAAATAATCTTTTTTGTATACTTTCTGGAATTCCCGGACCATTATCAGCAATAGTAATTATGGCTTGATTGTCATCAGTTACTTCACTACGAATAGTAATGATCAATTCTTGTTGGCTATGGTGCTTTAAATGATCACGGCAAATAGATAATTGATAACTTTCAGAAAGAGCATCAATAGCATTAGCTATAATATTCATAAATACCTGATTAAGTTGCCCAGCATAACACTCTACCAAGGGTAGATTGCCATAATCTTTAATAATCTTAATTTCTGGGCGGTCAGGTTTAGCTTTTAAATTATGTTGGAGAATTATTAATGTATTTTCTATACCTTCATGAATATCAACCGATTTAATTTCTGCTTGATCTAATCTAGAAAAATTCCGTAGAGATAAGACAATTTCATTAATTCTGGTAGCACCAACTTTCATTGAAGATAACAATTTTGGCAAATCTTCTACAATAAAGTCAATTTCAATACCCTTTTTTTTGGCTTGTAATACTACATCAGGGTAACTGTGTTCTTGCTGATAGCATTCCAGCAGATATAGTAAGTCTTGTACATATTCAGCGGCATAGTTGAGATTGCCATATATAAAATTCATGGGATTATTAATTTCGTGGGCAATACCCGCTACAAGTTGTCCCAAAGCAATCATTTTTTCATTTTGCAGTAATCGAGTATAGTTGTGTTGCAGGTCTCGAAAGTCTGCTCGTGCAATACGAGCGCGTTCTTTTTCTTTTTGCAGTCGATTAAGTGTTAAAACATGAATTTGAGAATAAGCTAAAAGTAACTGATGAAAATCGAGTAATCCATATTGACAAGATTCATCTGTAATCACAATCGGTTCATAAACAAGTTGAGGCGATCGCCCCAATGCAATTTGAGTGGCATCCACAATGGGAGTATTCTCAGATAAAAGAAGAATTTCTGGTAGGAGAAAATTATAAAGATATTCCACAGGACGACCAGCAAATAGCCCCAAACCATAGGGACGACTCATTTGTTCAAAAAACAGCCGTCGAGAAATCATGCCTACACATTGTTGGTTTCTGGTCAAGATAATTCCTGGTAACAGAGGCTCTTGATCAAAGAGCTTGGATAATTCATTTCCTGGCTGATTTAACTCGAGTTGAACAGTCCAAACTGGTAGTTCCTGCAAAGTTGAATCTAGTTTTAGGTTCAACTCATCAGCACTTTTCATGCTATGCATAGCCAGCATTTTGATATTCCTTAATGTTCAATATAATAGGGAAGGTGACAAAAATCCTCATTATTGCCCAATACTGCACGCTTGTTTTGAACCTGGAATTAGTAAGTTTGTGTGAGCAAAGGTTAAAGGGTAAAGGGTGCAGGTTTTTTCTGAGCCTTTTCCTCTTCTTTTTTTGCCACTAACCCCGACAATTATGGCATGATTGCCAAATTTAGTATTCCCACAATTGACTGATGAATCTTTTGATGACCAAAGAAAGGCAGAAGGCAGGAGGCAGGAGGCAGAAGGGTTAAGAAAAAAATCCTCCCTCGGCTAAGAGGATTTTAACCTCCTAAATTCATTTATGAATAAAGACGGAAATATATATTTCAAGGCGCATAGCGCGAGAAATACTGCTTCCTTACCAAATCCCTTAAATTGATTTATAGGGATTCCCTTCTGCCTTCTTAAGCAAAATTTTTATTGACAGTGAACTGGTGTATAAAATATTATCATCTAGTCTTTAAATCTAAGTTAAGGATTGAAGCTAAAATCAGCCAAAATGACTTTAATTTATGTATCTGGATATATTTACTTAGTGGAATTGAGTTGATGGCTTTCTTACACCCCACACCACACTCTTCATTTTTATGAATCAAATAGGATTTTTATGCCCTAATTAAAATGTAAAATATGACAGTTGTGTTATATGCCCGAATGTGATTGAGCGTTATACTTTGCCCGAAATGGGCAATCTGTGGAGCGAAGCTTATAAACTAAAAACCTGGCTGCAAGTAGAAATTGCCGTTTGCGAAGCGCAAGCAGAACTAGGTTATATTCCATCAGAGGCGGTTGCAGAGATTAAAGCTAAGGCGAATTTTGACCCCAAACGGGTGCTAGAAATTGAGGCTGAAGTTCGCCATGATATGATCGCGTTTCTGACCAATGTGAATGAATACGTAGGTGATGCGGGGCGTTATATTCACCTGGGTTTAACTAGTTCTGATGTGCTAGACACGGCTTTAGCACTGCAATTGCTTGCTAGTCTGGATTTGTTGTTGCAACGTCTAGAAGATTTAATTCAGGCAATTCGCCACAAGGCAAAAGAACACCGTTATACTGTGATGATTGGGCGATCGCATGGTATTCACGCTGAACCAATGACCTTTGGTTTCAAGTTGGCTGGGTGGTTAGCGGAAGTTCTGCGACACCAAGAACGCCTACAAATTCTGAAAAAAACCATAGCTGTCGGTAAAATATCTGGTGCAGTGGGAACCTATGCCAATATTGAACCCCGTGTAGAAGCGATCGCCTGTCAAAAACTGGGTCTAAAACCCGATACCGCCTCGACTCAGGTTATTTCTCGTGATATTCACGCCGACTATGTGCAGCAATTAGCCCTAGTTGCAGCCTCTATTGAACGCTTCGCGGTAGAAATTCGTAATCTCCAAAAAACCGACGTTTTGGAAGTTGAAGAATATTTTTCCAAAGGTCAAAAAGGCTCTAGTGCCATGCCGCACAAACGCAACCCCATCCGTTCCGAACGACTGACGGGGATGGCGCGACTGGTGAGAAGTCATGCAGGTGCGGTGTTGGAAAATGTGGCTTTATGGCACGAGAGAGATATTTCTCACAGTTCCGTAGAACGGGTGGTTTTACCAGATGCTTGCATTTTAACTCACTTTATGCTGCATGAAATCACAGACTTGGTGACAAATCTGCTGGTTTATCCTCAGAACATGGAACGGAATTTGAACTGCTATGGTGGTGTAGTTTTTAGTCAAAGAGTGCTATTAGCTTTAATAGATAAAGGACTCAAGCGAGAAGAAGCTTATGCCATCGTCCAACAAAGCGCCCATACCGCTTGGAACAAACCAGAAGGTAATTTCCGTGATTTGATTAGCAAAGATCCCCGTGTTACTGAAAAATTGTCAGCCACAGAAATAGATGCTTGTTTTGATCCACAGCACCATCTCAAACATTTAGATCAGGTTTATCAAAGACTGGGAATTTAAAATACAGGAGTCAGTAGACAAACTAGAGGTGAAATACTTCATTGAGATGTAAAAATTCACATCTGGCTGATTCTGACTCCTGTATTTTTTAAAAGTCGCCAACATTAAAAGTTTTATCTATTACAGTTACTGTATCAGTTGGTGCTAATTTACGTCCACGTCTAGTTTCAACTATGCCATTTACTTTGACATCGCCATCAATAATCATCAGTTTGGCTTGACCTCCCGTTGAGGCTATACCCACCAACTTTAAAAACTGGTTAAGTGTAATCATTTTTGATTTGCTCCCGTTGACATCAACAGATGATAATTCAACAATTGACCATTAACAATGAATAGGGGGCATCCCAAATGTGTAAGTCGATTTTTTTGACATCTGGCAATTGATCCAAAGTTGGATATGAATCAACCGCAAAGAACGCAAAGGACACAAAGTTAAGAGGGCTTAAGAGAGTTTTTAGTATTGCTGCGTTTATTTTGGCTTTCATCGGGATGCTCACCAATGGATAGAGGTTTTATAGCAGGTGACAGGTGACAGGTGACAGTGGTAAAAGCCTTTGAGTGTCTGAGTTTTATGTTTGGTTAATGTCCTAAGCGCCTTGTCTACAGCTATAATTAAACCAAATTCAATATTCAATAATTGTCAATTATCAATTATCAATTATTCATTCTTAGATGCTATGTTCAACACGACTTAGACGTTCTGAGTAACTTTTCATAACTTGGATAGCAAACATAGGTGTTTCTTGAATAGCAAAGATAAAACTATATTCATCAATAAAAGCCAGTTTGCAGTTGGTTTTGGCGATTGCTGTATAGGTTCTATTTTTGATTCCCACGAGTACACCTGCTCCAAAGACTTCTCCTGCTGATATTGTTTCTACTGATTTGTCATTAACTAATATCTCTACTTCTCCTTCCAGGATGCCATACATAACATTACCAGACTGTCCTTCTTCAAAGATGGTTGCACCGGCTAGAAATGCTTGAGGATCTGGTTGTTTTTGAAAGATGCTGATTGTTGCTACAGGATTTAACATGAAAGTGTCACCAATGATAAATTTACATAAGTAATACAAGCACCGAAAAAAGTATACTATTATTCTTAGGGGAATTCTCTTTTTCTCAACAAACAAGAGTGTAGAGGAAAAAAATTAAAACCTAAAAATTAAAACTGAAAAAACTCTGCTTTCTGCCTTTTGCTTCCTACCTGACGTTAATATAGCTGTGGACAGGGTAGTAAGGACATCAATTGTTAGCGCAGCTTGGCGTAAGCCATTCATGAAACTCCCACTACAAGAGGATTTTACTCCTGACTCCTGACTCCTGACTCCTGACTCCTGCTATCAGTGCTTACCTAGACCTAAATCTATTTCTCACATTTATATCTGCTTAGACAGCAATAGCATACTTTTTAATATGAAATTCCCCCAACCCTTGTTTTGTATAGATTTCGCTAAAATCCTGAAGTTCCAAATATTTTAAGTATTATTCCACAACTTCTGCACAATGTTTGTCTAAATTAGAACTATGAGGGTATTGCAGTAATCGCTAGAGTTGTGTAATATTCATTAACTGTCCATAGCTAGTTGTTACCTTAATTACCCTGAATATACCAAATTAACTTTTTAATCGAGACATGAGTAACTTAAACTCTATGAAATCTAACCATCCCTTGCAAGAGCTAAAAATCTGCACGCAATTGCAATACAACGGTCAGTTAAAAATTAAAAGTGAAAATGGAAAAACATGGACTTTTTATTATTGTCTTGGACAACTAGTATGGGCAACTGGAGGTACTCATCCATCACGAAGATTGCGGAGAAATCTAGTTAAAAACTGCCCCTATCTTGATATTGATCAACTACATTTAAATTTAGAAAATACATCAGTAGATTATTGGGATTATCTCTTCCTAGAAAATTTATGTCAAAGCCAGAAAATCAAGCCCTTACAAATTAAGGCAATTGCTGAAGATACCATATCAGAAATATTATTTGATTTAGCTCAAAATGTAAATTCTAGCTCCTTAATTTGTGAACGTAACCAAGACATCATCTTACAAGCACCAATGAATTCCACCACGACAAATATGTTTTTTAAACAAATGCAAGAGTTTTGGAATAATTGGTCAAAAGCTGGTTTGTCTAGCTTTTCTCCTGACTTAGCACCAATGCTAGTAAAACCAGAAGAACTAAGAAAGCAAGTAAGTCCAGGTGTTTATAAAAATTTGGAGACACTAATTAATGGTAAACATACTTTGTGGGATTTAGCTGTAAAAATGAAACAAAGTGTCTTATCTATTACCCGTTCATTACTTCCTTATATTCATCAAGGCATCACTGCATTAGTGGAAGTACCAGACTTACCCCTACCAGTTAAAAATATCAAAAATAACTACACAACTAAACAAAAAAACCATACATCGAATGCTCCTCTGATAGCTTGTGTGGATGATAGTCCTCAAATCTGCCAAATGCTTGGGAAAATTATTACTGCTAATGGCATGAGGTTTCTCCCCATTGAAGAGCCAGTGAAAGCTCTACCTCTTTTAATTCAAAATCAACCAGATTTTATTTTCTTGGATTTGATCATGCCAGTTGTTAATGGTTATGAATTGTGTAGAAACCTACGCAGAAGTTCAATTTTTGCTCACACACCAATAGTTATTTTGACAGGAAGTGATGGAACTTTTGATCGAGTTCGTTCTAAGGTATTTGGTGCTACAGATTTTATTAACAAACCCGTAGCTAGAGATCAGGTAATAGGGATAGTAAATAAACATTTAGGAATTGCACCAAAGATGGAGCATACAGCTAATTTAGCCTTTTGTTATTAGCATTCAACAGTTAGCACTAGGCACTATTGTTAGGGACTTCCAGAAATTAAATTATTCAATGAGTGAGAACCAATATGAGTATGAGATTCTTCCTCCCCTGCGCCCCCTGCGCCC
>NZ_LUFH02000081.1 GCF_001586785.1 Sphaerospermopsis aphanizomenoides BCCUSP55 | reverse complement strand
GGGGATATGGGGATATGGGGAAAAATTCTTTCTTTCTTCTTCCTGAACTCCTGATAGCGCAGCGTGGCGTAAGCCATACTCCTGAACTCCTGAACTCCTGAACTCCTGAACTCCTGAACTCCTGACTCCTGACTCCTGTTTTAAAAAATGTCTGCTGGGTCGGCTGAACGTAATTTTCTCATGGCGATCGCTCCAGATATAAAGCACATAAAAATAGTTAATATTAGTACCATAATTGCGCGATTATAACTCATGAAAACTGGTAAAAGTGTAGCATCTCTAGCCACTTTATACATAAACAAAGCACAAGCAAATCCAGGCATATATCCTAAGACTGCTAACATGAATGCTTCTTGAAGAATGACTGTTAATAAATAGTTCTGTGTATAACCTATGGCTTTGAGGGTAGCATATTCAGATAAATGATCTGTTACTTCTGTATACAAAATCTGATAAACAATTACAGTTCCCACAATAAAACCCATAATTGTTCCTAATGTGAAAATAAAGCCAATGGCTGTACTACTTGCCCAATAATTTCTTTCAAAGTCAATAAATTCTTGTTTAGTTAAAACATTAACATCTGTAGGTAAATAAGTCCGCAAATAGGCAGCAACTTGATTTGCTTCTGCCCCTGGTTTTAATCTAATTAAGCCAATATCAATTAATCCCCGCTGTCGAGTATTAAATAACCGCAAAAAGTTGACATCGCTGGTAATTAGATTTCCATCTGCACCAAAGGATGCACCTAAAGTAAATAATCCTGCAACTTTAGTCCGTCTTCGTCTAACTTCTGCTGTGACATTTTTACCCTGTTCAAAATCAGCGGCGATTGGACCATATTCTACTCTGGAAGAACGGTCAAATAATACCACATCAGGCATTTTAAGTTTATTTAAATTTTCCTCAACACCAGGTAAATCAAATACATTAAATTCTGGATTTATCCCAAAAGTGAGGATACTCCGGGGGCGGCCTGTAATGGGATTTTTCCAGGTTGTATAGTCTAAATATATGGGATGTACTGACTCAACTGCTGGTAAATCTAAAGCTTTATATAATCGCCGTTGGGAAAAAGGTTTCATTGCCAACACAGCATTAGATTGAGTGTTAATTAAAACAATGTCACCCTTTAAACTGCTGTGCATTCTGACGTTACTGTAATATAGTGCATCTCGGAAACCAAGCTGCATAAACATCAAAATATCAGCAAAGGCAATACCTGATAAAGCCACAGCTAGGCGAGTTTTTTCTCTTGTCAGTTGTAGCCAAGATAGAGGTATTTTTTTAGTCATTTGGTAAGCATTCAGCTATCAGTAATCAGTAATCAGCCAATAACCAAGAGCAAAGATTTAAAAGCATTAGTTTCAGGAAAGTTACACACTCCTCATTTGTTCTCATTCTTTGTATTTCAGTCTTCAAAGCTGTTAGCGTAGCGTGCCGACATTAGCTGACGGCTGACGGCTGACGGCTGAATACTTACGTCATTTGCTATGAGATATGGCAGCATGATTGATGTAATTACTGTTTATTAGTACCTTCTTCAGTATTGATATCGACAAGAACTTTGGCGTTAGTTAAACCAGAAACTTTTTGACTAGAATCTGCGGGAAGAGCAATTTTTACTTCTACGACTCTGGCATCAATATCTGCGGCTGGATCGTTATTTAGCACATCTTTTTTGCCAATTTTTCTGCCAATTTCGGTAATACTTCCCTTTAATTCGCCGTTAAATGCGCCATTGTCACTGGTGATAGTCGCCCTTTGACCAACACGGATTTTACCAATACTATCTTCAGGGATTTCTGCAATCACAAACATCTGCTCGGTTTGTCCCAGTTCAGCAATGCCATTTGTACTCATCACTTCCCCGGATTTGGTGTGAACTTTTAAAATTTCACCGGAGGTTGGGGCTTTTACATAGCTTAATTGCAGTTCTGCTTGGGCTTTTCTGATAATGGCGATCGCATTGGTAACTTGAGCTTGGGCTATGCGGACATCGGTGGGACGAACATCTAGTATCCTGTTCAATCTGGCTCTTTCTTCGTCTATTTGCCTTTGCAGTGTGGCCACGGTTTTGTCGCGGTTGGCTGTAGCTTCAATTAGTTGTTGCTGTAAGGTGGCAATAGTTTGAATTTGGGTGGCTCTAGCTTGTGCTATTTGTTGTTGTAATGTTCCTAGTGCTTGTCTCAAGCTGGCTTGAGTTTCCCGCAGTTGCTGATTAGCAGTAGCCGCACGCAAACGCCTTTTGTCTCTTTCTTGTTGAGAAATGGCTCCTTCTTGGTATAAGAAGTCATAGCGTCCAGCATCAACTTGAGCGTCTCGCTGTTCGGCTTGTATCTTGGCAATGGTTGCTCTTAAACCATCTTGTTGCCCTTTGAGTTCAGCTTCTAGACGTTGGATGCCGGCTTGTTGTGCAACTTTTTCCCCACTTAACTCGGCTGCTATGCGGGAAATGGTCGCTTGTTGAGCCTCTTTTTCTCCGTTTAACTGAGCTTGTAGCCTAGCAATGACGGCTGTTTGAGCTTGAATATCTCTGGGTGAAGCAGCTGTTATTTGGGCTAAATTAGCACGAGATTCTTGCAGTTTGGCTTTTGCTTCTTCGACTGCTGCCATGTTGCTATCGCGGCTGTCTAAAATGGCAATGACTTGACCTTGCTGCACTCGTTGTCCTTCTTTGACTAAGAGTTGCTGCACTCGTGAACCTGCTGAGAGTCCTGAGTTGGGAGCGGCAATTTTAATCACTTCTCCTCGCGGTTCTAATCTGCCGACAGCACTGATACTACTGGCAGTTGGGGCTATGGATACGGAAGAAGTGAGTTTTTTTAATTGTTCAATTTTGGCTGTAGCTAGAAATCCTGCGGCGATCGCCACTGGTACAGCTACAGCAATTTTCAACCAAACTTTAGATTTTTCTAGTGCCTGTGCTGTTAACTTTGGCTTCTCACTTACCCTTGACATGGTACATTACCTATAGGAATCCGGTTTGGTTTCTGAATTTACTTGTGTAGGCAGGGAATAGGGAATAGGGAATAGGGAATAGGGTTTTAGCAGATTTGGGTGTACGGAGTTTTTTTCATAAATCAAATAGGAGTCCTCTATCTGATTTGTGCTAATGGAAGTAAAAAAGCAAATTAGCCTCAGTTGAAAAAAGTCAAACAATTTTGGATTTTAGATTTTAGATTTTGGATTTTAGATTTTGGATTTATTCCACTGATAAATCCGGGGGTTTGTACCATCAATTAAGAATTGGTCAAATTATCAGTTCTAGCACTGTGCCGAACAGAATTGATTTGGTAGATATAGCTGTAGCCAGGATAATTAGGACATTATTAATCTTTGAAACGTAGATATAATAAGGCTTTCCCTCCTGCCTCCTGCCCTCTGCCTACTGCCTCCTGCTATATTTTGGTAGATATAATAATGCAGTGATATTTTTGGCAGTAGTAGATACTATTACCAAAATTAGTTATTAGTGATGATTCTCTTAATTGTTCCTGGTTTATTGAGGCGATATTTGCAGCTAGGAGAATCTGCCAAACATCTAAAATCCGCAATTGAAAATGCGAAGTTGGCACGGTTAAAAACCAACAGAAAAAGGCATATTGCAGGTAAATATAGCCGTGGACAGGGTGGTTAGGACATCAATTGATAATGAAATTCCCACTACAAGAGGGTTTTACTCCTGACTCCTGACTCCTGACTCCTGCTATAAAGTAAAAAATTTCATGATAAAGCTGTGCAGGTAAAGATTTTTACTGCTGATTGATAATTTCTAACTAATACAGTTTTAAAACTCCATGAAACTTTGGTTAAATGAATTCTACATTTATCAGTTACTGGAAAACGTAACGGAACTTACAGATGGAGAGATGAATGTGTGGAAAGTGTGAAGAGACGAAGAGATGGTTATTCTGGTAAATCAAATAATACAGTGGTCATGTAGTTTTCTGCCCAATCTGTACCAAAAGCTTTTTCTAAAACTCGCCGGGTTTTATCATTTTGTTGCTGTTTGGTACAATAATTTTTTTGTCCAGCGATAATTTTCTCTACTTGTTCTGGTGCTACGGGACTAGATGCGATCGCTTGAGTACAATGAATCTCTAAAAATTCTCTCACGCGCTGGAGAAACATTGATTCTTCTTCTTCAGAAGCGGGACGAATAAAGATACAAAAATCGGAAAATATAGCTCCCCATTCTGGTAATTCACGGGGTTGGGAAAAGTTAGGTACGCTTAATGTAGTCAGTTGAAAATTATAACCATCTGGTAAAATACGTTCTAGGTTTACAGGAGAAAGGTCAGCAATTGCAGCACTAATTTGACCTCTACCTCCAACTAAGTCACAACCAAACATGGGTATGTCATATTCTGGACGGGGAAACATCACGCAATGCAAAATATCTAACATATTCCCCACCCTTGCTAGTTCCAAGTGCATTTTCCGGAACTGAGGTGTTTGATAACAACGGTTTTCTATGATCAGTTTTTCCCCTTCTAATCTACCTTCTACATATCCCAATTCCGCAGGTAAATGATAAGGTGATAAATCTAAGTGTTGATGCCAAACCGCTTCAATGGTATTAGCTAAATTGCGAATCAGGGGATGTTGTTGTTCTCGTAGGGAAGGGGTAGAAGTAGAAGACATTTTTCTTATGTAAACGTTGTAATTTATGATCTAGTTTACAATTACTAAGGTTATTTATTTGTATTAAGAATTATAAACATATAATTAAAATCAACGCTTATTTTCGGGAGGATATGATGCAAGAATCTGTGGTGTATCAAAAAATAGTGAGAGAAGGTTTAGAACAAGGAAGACGCTCAGAAGTGAAGTTAATTATCCGTCTACTTCAGCGTCATTTAGGAAAAGTAAGTACAGAAATCCAAAATCAAATTGCAGCTTTATCTTTTACACAGTTAGAAGATTTAAGAGAGGCTTTATTAGATTTTAAGACTGAAGCTGATTTAATTAATTGGTTGAGTGAGAATTGTAATTAAAATGTAATTAAAATTCTCGCAATCAACAATTTTCACTATCTCCAAAAATCTGTGACTTCATACCCCAATTCAGCTAACATCTGCCGCAATAAAGGTAAACTCAAACCAATGACATTGCTGTGACAACCTTCAATTTTTTCCACAAATAAACTCCCAAACCCTTCTAAAGCAAAAGCACCAGCACATTTAAGGGGTTCACCTGTTTTGACATAAGCTTGAATGGCGCGATCGCTCATTTTGCCAAAATAAACTCTAGTTATTTGACACTTGACAACAGTGCGATTCTGTGTATTGTCAATCAAAACATGACCAGTGTACAAGTCACCAAAATTTCCCTGCATTAAATTCCACCGTGCGATCGCCTCTTCTGTATTTGCAGGTTTACCATGAATCTCACCATTCATAGCTAAAACCGAATCACAACCCATAATCAAAGCTGATGGAAATTGTGAAACTACTGTTTTTGCCTTACATTCAGCCAAAGTTTGTACTAATTGTCCAGGTTCACTAATTTGAATTTGCGACTCATCAAAATCACTAGGGTAAACTATCGGTTCTATACCTACAGTTTGCAACAAGCGACGACGGGCAGGAGAAGCAGAAGCGAGTATAAATTGAGGAATAGTCATTGATAATTCGTAATTCTTAATTCGTAATTCGTAATTGGGTATTAGATTTTGGACTTTGGATTTTATTGACTTAATTTTCATCTAAAATCTAAAATCTAAAATCTAAAATCTAAAATTTCTCTTTCCAGTTACCTAATTAATAAACAGTAAAAGAGGTGACAACTTCATCAATCATACGTTGCAGTTTTTGCCAACGTTTTTCTGGTACAGAAGCATTAAATGTGAAAAGCTTACCACGACTCACAGCCACACTGGATATATTATGTCGTTTTTGCTGATTGGGTAAAGTTACTTCATACTCTAGAAGGTAGTAGGTTTTACCATCTAGTTCCTTCTGACCAACATTGATTAATTCAGCCGAACGGCCAGAATCTAAAGGAGCAAGGGCAGATTTACCTAATTTATATCCTACTTCTGTGGGTGTTCCTAATTCTGTCAAAGTTTTACCATCAGGTACAGGACTAATCACCACAGATACGTTTTCTGATATCTCAATTAAATCATGGAACACAACATCTGGTCCGTTGCTAACTTTAACTTGCAACCAACCATTAGGATATAAGAACTGATAACCATCAGCCGTATCTACAAAGCTTTTGAGTCCAGCAGCAGCAGCTACACCAGGGTTACTAAGGCTGATACTCAAGACTAACAGCAAGATTAACGCAATTCGTTTCCACATTTGACAAAATTCCTTTGGGTTTGGCAGCAATATAAGACAAGGATGATTGCAAATTTTTATTTTCCCATTAATTGGTACTCTGTGGGATAGAGAGAAGAGGTCAGCATTTAGCTAATGCTTAATGGCACGCTAAACTGTAAGCACAGCTAGTGCATTTATATTACAGGCGATGTAACCAATTGCTAAAGGAGATTGATTTTGTAAAAGCTGCAAAATTTCATCCAGGATTTGTGAAAAACCTGCACTGTATCCCCGCCATAAATTTTCACACAGTTGATTTAAAATGCGATCGCCTGCAATATCATCTGTACCCGGACGCAGTAACCAATGAGTTCTGAGTATTTGAAAATGGCGAATATCATCAGTCTGTACAACCTGATTAATCTCTTTGGTAGCATTTTCAACTACTTTATCAGTTACTACCTTCATCACCAGTGGTTGTAGTGTAAATGCGGTTTCTTCAGAAATAAACCATTTTTCTAAAAGTGATTTTTGTTCTAATTCAATAATTGCTTCTAAAACTCTTGCTGGGTCAATAGATATTAGTAAGTGAGTTTGCAAGCGAGCAAAAGATATAGGTTCTTGCCAAATGGCTAACCAGTAAATAATGTCTCTTTCTAATTCTGAAAGTTTCTCTAATTGTTGTTTGAGAATAACACGCAAACGCTCGCCAATAATTAAAGTATTTTGATTGAGAAATGCAGCTATATTTCCAGCAAATACAGATTGAATGAATGGTGTTGCAAGTTTTAAAGCTAAGGGATTTCCGCGATAAAGCTGAATTAAAGCTGCTAAACCAAATTCTTTACCTGTAAATCCTCTCGATTTTAACAAATCTAAAGCATCTGTTTGTGCCAATCCATTTAAGGTGAGACTACAAACAGCTTTTGTATTCACTTCCAAAGGATTTTGTTTCTCTCTGCCAGTAGTGATGATACAGCTTTGATGACGATGGAGGCTTGATTGTTGGATAAATTTAGTTAATTCTGAATTTGATAAAACCGCATCTAATCCATCTAGAATTAATAAACAGTGCTGTTTTTGTAGATGTTGTATTACTTGGAAAGTATCTTTTTGGACATCACCACAAGCAGCTTGATTAAAAACACTTAATAAATTATCTAGTAAAGAAATAAGTGAAGGTGTATTATAAAGCGATTTCCAAATTAAACAATCAAACTGAGATTGCAGACGATCTGCGATAGCCAATGCGAGGGAAGTTTTACCAATACCACCAATACCAATAATGTTGATTAATTTACAACCATTATTAATCCATGCTTCTAATTGTAATAATTCCTCATTTCTCCCATAAAAGCTTTCAATATCAGGTGCTTCATTCCAATCTAGGAAAGGAGTAGTATTATCCAAGTTAATATCATGTACTTCTGCTATGTGTTCCCATTCACTAATACCTACAGCTTGACAGATAGCAATGAAGATTTCTTTTTGAATGCGATCGCCTTGCCAAAATCGTCGTAAAGTAGCTTTAGAAGTATGGGCATCTTGCCACCAACGTGCGGTGCTAGTTTTTGTCCATCCTAACCGTTGACGGGCTTTATCGACAATTTCTAATCCAGTGGTTGATGCTTTGAGAGAATTGGACATAGGTTTTTATTTAATATCGCAATGATGGTAACAGCGACATCTTAATTTTTATATCCAGTATTACAGTAAGGATGCGTTATTTGTCCATTATCTAATGTTGCAAGACCACCATCTTGTTTACGCTGTATATGATCAATTGAAATTGAATTTCTATGGATAAGTCCACCACAAATTTTACATCGCTGTATTCTTGGCAGTTCTTGTATAATAAAAATTCTACTTTTTTGACTTGTAGTAAAATCCTTGGCTGACGAATTAGTTTCTTGAGTTGTATTCCGAAGAGTCAAATAGTTAAAATCTTTAGAGATGATTTCATTAATAATTGCTTCAATCTCTAGACCATTTTTCAGATAGTTAATTACTTTTTGGAAAAATTTAGAAATGTGTTTATAGCTTTTATGGACAGACTTATACTTGTAATATATTTGCTGGCTTAGATAATCATATGCAATTAGAAAATCTTCAAATTTTTCTCTAACTGAAATAAAATCATTGATTTTGTTTCTTTTATCTAATTCTATAACAAAATCAACAATAGAAATAAATGCTACTGTCCTATATCTTCCTTCCTGAGAATAAAAATAAACTATTGGATGTAGACCTAAAGATAAGTTATCATTACTATTTAACCTCCGAGATATTTTCCTCACTTTACTTAAGAATTTTATAGTGGCTTCATCTGTCTTATCATCATTAATTTCATTATCACCTAACTCTATATCATTGACAACATTTACAAAATCAAAAATTAGTGACAGAGTTTGATTAGAATAAAGTTTTCCTCCCATTGGTAAATCAGAAGTGGTTATCCTATTATGTAACTTAGGTTCAAATAATATTTGATTAATTTCTTTGGCAATTTCTTCGATTTTATCTTGAATTTCATTTGAGAAAGATGACCAATATTTATGTCCTGTACCACTTCTGATAATAGCCCGTGCCGCAATACTATTAGGTTTAGTTCTAGATTTGATGAGTTGTAACTCAGTGTTGTTAATTGGAGCAGCTTGCTGATTTATTTTCAGGAAAGAACTTTCTGCTTTGCTTGCATCTCCTTCAACCCATTGAAGTTGAATTGCTACATATGATAAATTACGAGCATATTGAACAATTTCTGGTTTAAATTTTTCTGTGTTTGTCAAAGCATACCTTAAATCATCATATGGGCAGACTATTTTATTGACTAATTTTCGTGTTTCTTCAGCAAATTTTAATTGTTCATCAGGAATGACACCTTCATAAAATTCTTTTGAGATTTTTCCATCGCCGTAATCATCATTTACCCAAGCAAATAAAGCACTGAATCTATGGCTACCATCAATTACAAATAAGTGTCCCCCTGTACTTCGCCACAAAATAACCGCCGGTATTAAATCACCTTCTACAAAACTCTGTATAAATGCACAAATTTTCTTACTATCCCATTCGTTAGTTTCTCTTTGAAAATCTGGCTTTCTGAGATTTTGAAAGAAAAATGAATCTGCTTTGAAGTCCTCTATTGAAAGTGTGTCTTTCTTCTTCCCTGGATTAATATTTTCTTTGACTTCAAAATCTTCTCTTGGAATAAGAGCATCAAGATTAACTTTAGCCATAAATTTTACTTCCTGAATTAAATAATTATTATTTAAATTTGCAGTACGGTTACAGTTATCAACACGAATATTACCATACTTACAAACAGTATTATTGACTGCAAACCCCATACCTGATCCCAGCACTGAGCATCAACTGAGCATAAAACTGAGCATATCTCCCCGAAAAACCCACCTACGCTAGAGACATACAAAAACAAGCGTCAGGTAAAAATTATGATTGGCACTTTAGAACAGCAACCCAGTGGTTTATACATTTACACCCCCAACCAACAACCTCTAGCTTTTCCTCTCAAGCATACCGAAGTCAAAGCTAAGGTTGCTGGTAATATCTCACGGGTTGAAGTTACCCAAACCTTTGAAAATCCTTTTCACACTACCTTAGAAGCTACCTATATTTTCCCTCTACCCGATGAAGCTGCCGTCGATGATATGCTGATTCGGATAGGCGATCGCACTATTAAAGGTAGCATTAAAAAACGCCAAGAAGCACAAAAAATATACGAACAAGCCAAAAAACAAGGCCGCACAGCAGGACTCCTAGAACAAGAACGAGACAACATCTTCACTCAATCTCTAGCCAATATTCAACCCGGTGAACAAATTGATGTGATTATTCGTTACACCGACAGTCTCAAATTTGAGGGTGGAAATTATGAATTTGTTTTCCCGATGGTAGTTGGCCCTCGTTACGTTCCAGGGATAACTATTGAAGGAAGTTCAACGGGGAGTGGTTCTGCACCTACACCCATGTCTCTCAATCAAGATACTGATTTAGTGCCAGATGCTTCCCGGTTGAACGCTCCCATCCTTCCAGCAGGTACACGCTCTCGCCATGATATTAATGTCACCGTAGAAATTAACGCTGGTGTAGAAATTCAAAATATTAACTCACCCTCTCACCACATTCAAATTACCCGTACTGGAAAGCTGGCACAAGTAAAACTTGCAGGTGGAGACACTATCCCCAACAAAGACCTAATTCTTCGTTACCAAGTAGCTGGGAAGAATACACAAACTTGCGTACTCACTCAAGCAGATGAACGAGGTGGACACTTTGCAGTTTACTTAATTCCTGCCATCCAGTACAACCCAGATGAGTTTGTCCCCAAAGATATGGTGTTTCTAATTGACAGATCCGGTTCTCAAAGTGGCGCACCATTAATGCAATGTCAAGAATTAATGCGTCGTTTTATCACTGGACTTAATTCCCAGGACACTTTTAGCATTATTGACTTTTCCGATACCACACAGCAACTCTCACCTGTTCCCCTCTTCAATACTCCCGAAAATCGCTCACGGGCAATTAATTATATCAATCGCTTAAGTGCAGGTGGGGGAACACAGATGTTACGGGGGATTCAGACTGTGTTAAATTTCCCAGTCACAGATCCAGGTCGTTTACGAAATATTGTCCTACTTACCGATGGCTATATTGGTAACGAAAACCAGATTCTTGCCGAAGTGCAACGCCTTCTCCAGCCAGGAACTAGACTGCATAGTTTTGGTGCTGGTAGTTCTGTGAATCGGTTTTTGCTAAATCGAGTTGCGGAAATAGGTAGGGGTATTGCTCGCATTATCCGCCATGATGAACCAGTCAATCATGTGGTAGAAAAATTCTTCCGCCAAATTAATCATCCCGTATTTGCTAACATCCAATTGCACTGGGAAGGTGATGGTGAATTTCCTATCATGTATCCTTCCACACCACCAGATTTATTTGTAGAACAGCCATTAGTGTTATTTGGACGTAAACCAGATTGTCGTGCTGGCAAGCTGCACATTACAGGTATGGCTGGGGATGGTAGACGCTACCAACACATCTTTAATGTGAATTTTCAGGTGACGGGTAATCGCCTTCATCAAGAGGAGAAAGCCTCCCATTGCCAAAAGTCATTTATAAAAACGCACCTGAAAAAACAATGGGTGCAGGTGCAAGATGAAATTACAGCATACCTCGATTTTGATTGAGGCTGCAAATAAACATCAAGACCTGATCTAAAAATTAAAGGTTGTTCTCAACACACCAACAAAAATATCGTTATTTCTAGAAATATGCCCAGGGTCAGTAACAATAAAAAATCCCGGTGTAATGGCGATATTATCATTAACTAAATAACGGTAAAAAACCTCATAATGTGTAGAATTTCCAGTATCAGTATTAGCAATTAAATACCCGTTATTCAGCTTTAAAGGTTGACCGATGATCAAACCCAATAAATCACCCTTTCTGCCGAAAGGATCATATAAACCTACAGATGCTTGATAGGTGGTGCTGAAAGCAAAAGCATCTGATGTAACGGAATCAGTAACTGCTGCACCTCCCCACAAACTCAAAACCAAACTATCACTGACTTGCCATTTCATACTGGCATTAAGAGCATGAATTTGAGCAGGTTCATTTAATCCTCCAGAGGTATCTGCATTACCGCTACCTGTTCCAGTATCTAATTGACCGTCACTAGCATAAGCATTGACATAAGCTAAACCCGTAATTAAAGATGCTGTCGGTTTATATAAAAGTTGCACTCCTAAAGCACTATGATCTGCACTCAATACACCTTGATTATTATCGTTGCTATTTCTTGTTCCGTAGGCAAATTGCAACCGCATTTTATCTGACATCAACCAATCAAAACCGACTCCAGCATCGAGACTACCAATTCTGAATAAAGAAGTTGAACCTGCAAAAGAGGAAATTGCTCCCTGACCTGCATTAGCATAGGGAGAGTTAACGCTGAGAACACTACTTAAACTAAAACCTACAGGTTTAAAAGTGAATACGACTTTATCACCGAATCCGGCTATTCTATATTCTAAAGAATCTAATTGTACTTGATTATCATAATCTGCTTGCCAAGATAATCTGGCCATATTTGTATTAAAAGCTTGGGGATTACCAAAACTATCATCGGTGCTATTACCTGATGTTAAACCAATGCGAAAAACGTCTTTACCTGTAAAAGAAGAAGCTAATTGCAATTGGGTTAATTGAGTAAAAATTGTGTTAGCTTCTCCATTACCAGGAGGCTTACCACCAGCACCTGTAGCGATGCCAAATATAACTTGTCCAGCTAATTTAGTAGTAGTAGAAAACTGTTGTGATTGTATTTCTGCTGTCCGGTTCTCTAAATTATCAACCCTGCCTCTTAAAGTAGATAATTCTCCGGCAAATTGTTCTGATAATTTCTGTACTTGTTCTAAGTCTTCTCTTCTCACAACTTGAGATGAAGCACTTGCTAATAATTCATCAATTTTCTGCATGACCGCTTGTAAACCTGCGGCAAATTCATAGCGACTGAGGGAACGATTACCTTTAAATGTTCCATCTGGATAACCAGAAATGACACCATAACGTTCCACTAAAGATTGTAATGCTGTAAAAGCCCAATCACTAGGTTGCACATCAGATAATTGGGAAACAGATGTTACGCGGTTACTATCATCTAATGCTGCTGGATTTTGTGCTAATTGATCTAATTTTTCCGGTGGTTCTAGAAAAATTATTGGTGAATTATTCAGATATTCTGTATTATCTGCAAATGCTGGTAAATTCAAACAAATTAGAAATGCTCCAGATAAAAACAATAAATTCCTAGCACCCATGATAACTCCTCACTCTTGTTACAAAAAATTAGCGATCGCGTGCTACTCCCGTTGTCAAACTCCCACTATAGGGAATTCCATTTTGAGGTTCTTCTCCATTCACTCCAAAAACTTCAATCTGAGTTATTTGTCCATTTGCATTAATCACAGAACCACTGGCATTATTCCCACTTAAACCAGCTTTATTACTTACGCCTGTGTTCCCATCAATAGTAACGGTCCCTTTATCAAAATCTACACTAATTACCTTAGTAGCATTGGGATTATTCTCAGGAATAAAAATAGCCCTATTTCCTTCTGTTCGATAAAAAGTTCCTTTAGTTACTTGTGGATTTCTAATCCTCACAGAACCTGGGAACCGAGGATTTAAATCGCCTTCTGTTCCCCCTAAAGCATCTCTCAAGAAAGTGCTAGTAAACCCTTGAATGCGTTTAGTTTGATTCCTCAAAGCAGCCAAAGTTTGAGTTCTGACAAAATTTAGAGTTTCTTGTACTGGAGGCGCTTCCTGGGCAATTAAATTTTCTTGCCCCGGTGCTAAACCTCTAGTTAAATTAGTTGATTTATAAAAGCCTTGTAAATCAAATTCTTGTACTGTTCCTACCACACCATTTTTAACAGCTACGGTCTGGCCACCTTTGAGATTTACAGTCTTTTTATCTTGTTGGTCAGATATAGCAAATTCTCCATCAGTTAAAGCAAAAACCCTAGTGCTATTAGTTGTATTATCATGAATAACCATTGCCGCACTAGCTTTAGTTGCTGGTGAAAACAAAGGAGTTAATTCCGGGCTGACACTGGGAGAATTTACAGGATTTGCGGCAAAAATACTAATTTTACTTTGGGGTGTTTCTACTTCTGTTCCCACACTTCCCGGAGGACTCAAAATCAACGCCGTACCATTTTCCAACTTAAAAATCATTTCCTTCATAGCTATGCGATTTTTCAGTTGAAATCGCCGTACACCTGGTTCAAACCTGAACACACTGCGTTGATCTACTCGAATTAAAGATTTATCATTAAAAAACAATTCCGCTTGAGAACTAATCCCCGTTTTCACAGCATCAAGGGGAACTATCACATCTTTGAGTTTTGCAGGTCGTGGATTTTGATTTTTTAACCATAATTCCACACTTTGAATAAGTTTATAAAGTTCCGCACGGGTTAGCGGTTGGTCTTGGGCTGCTAATACAGGAGTCATCCAAGATAGTGCCAATAAACTGCTAACAATTAATTTGTGAGTTGTTGATAATATCATTTTCCTTGCAATATTTATCTAATCTGTTTAGGCAGGGAATGGGGAATAGGGAATAGGGAATAGGGAATAGGAAAAAAGATATCAATATCAAACTGTAAGTAAGCTGCTGTGCAGCTAGATTGTATATTGCGATATTGAGGAAAAGTACCCTGAAACTTTCTTCACTTTTGACTTTTGACTTTTGACTTTTGACTTGCTGTTGTGCATTTTAAATGCACAACAGCTTATTCCTAGCTTAAGTAATGACTAATCAACCAATAGCAGCAATAGCAAGGATTCAGAAATTTTAATTTCAGGAATGTTAGGGAGCATCTGTTTCTTTTCATTCTTTGTATTTCAATATTCCAGGTACATAACTGACGGCTGACGGCTGACGGCTGAATGCTTACATCAAACCATTGACAAATTCGCTTCTTCCTCAGCCTCTGGTTCATAACCATTTGTCAGTTTTTCAATTGCCCGATCAATTAAATCTAATCCTTGCTGCACAGTTTCTACTAAACTTAAATTGCCCCGCAATTCAGCCGCACCGACAAAACCTTTAGCATACCAAGTTAAATGTTTACGAGCTTGACGTACACCTCTATCACCTTTATATTCCCATAAAGCATATAAATGTTCTCTAGCACATTCCATTCTTTGAATTGGGTTTGGAGGTGGTAATAATTCTCCCGTTTTTAAGAAGTGGTCAACTTCACCGACTAAAAAAGGATAACCTAAAGTTCCACGGGAACACATTACTCCATCAGCACCGGTTTCTTCTAAACATTTCACGGCTGCTTCTACAGAGAAAATATCCCCATTACCAATCACAGGAATTGATAATATTTCCTTTACCCTAGCAATCCATTCCCACCGAGCATTACCATTGTATCCTTGAGCGCGAGTACGACCATGTACTGTAATCATTTGCGCTCCCGCATCTTCCATTCTTTTAGCAAAATCCAAAATGGTAATTTCCTGATCATTCCAACCAATGCGAGTTTTTACTGTCACGGGAACATCTACAGCTTTTACCACTTCCCGCACAATAGCTTCCGCTACTTCCGGTTGTCTTAATAAGGAAGAACCACCACCATTTTTAGTAATTTTATTGACTGGACATCCCATATTTATATCCACAGTATCCGCACCTTCAGCAACGGCTTTGACTGCTGCTTCGGCTAAAAAATCAGGACGACAATCAAATAATTGAATACTTATCGGGCGTTCGTTGGGGTCTACCTCCATAATTTTTGGTAGTTGTTTTACATAATGCAATCCCGTCGCGTTCACCATTTCGGTATACATCATCGACTCTGGTGCATAGCGACGCACCAAGCGACGAAATACCATATCTGTTACTCCCGATAATGGAGCCTGCAAAACCCGGCTTTTCACTTCAAAAGAGCCGATTTTTAATGGTTGGGCAAGTTTGGCTTGGAGAGTGGAAGAGATAGAAAGCATAGATACTAAATGTAAGTTGCTGGTTGAGAGTTTTAATTGGTAAGAATTCAGGAGTCAGGAGTCAGGAGTCAGCTTTTAGCTACAGAGAGAGTCAAGTTAGGGGATGCTGATAGCGTAGCTCGGCGTAAGCCATATAAATGTAAAACCGAGATAAATCAAAGGTTTGAGGCTGAGAAATTGGAAAGTAAGTGCAAGGGTTTTGAAGGTTGTACCATCAAAAGTGTACATTTAAGGTTGAATCAAGCAACAAATTTATAGATGGCAGCCCACAAGTCAAGTCTGTTCTTGCTGTGGTTTCCGTTGGGGAAAGGTTGATTTATCTGTGCGTTCAATACTGTGCTTGAATTGCGGTGCTGAACTGGATAGAGACGAAAATGCTTCTAAAAATATAGAAATGGTCGGCATGGGGCATCGGCACGACACGGCAGTTCCTCTACTTTGGGAGACCCCAAGACCGGACTGCCTCCTTAAACGGACGGGGAGCGACCATAAGACTACTATCGCCAGTGGCGACGCTGCGCGAACGGTAGCAAGTTGCGGTGAACCGTCAAGAATCGCCGACGTTTTACGTCGGTGAGTATGTCAAAACTACTTACATTCTAGTTGCAATGCAGCATCTACTAACTGATATTCTGCTATCGCTTGGGATAGTAATAAAGTTGCATCTACTAGATTAGCATCACGTCCCAATGCTTCTAATTTTGTACAAATTTGAGATAAATTTGTTGCCCCAACAATAGCACTACTAGACTTGAGAGCATGAGCTTCTAGTTGCAGTGTTTTTGCATCTTGTTTACTAATTGCATTCTGAATTGAGTGGAAACGTTGGGGTGTATCTTCCAGATAAGATTGTATTATTTGAATAAATTCTTCCTGGTTGTTACTGCAAACTATATCTCTGAGTTCTTCTAAAGCTGTGGCATCAAGTATATTATTATTAGGCATAAATTCAACAATTTTATTACTATTGATACCCTGCTTTTGACAGTTACTTAAAGCCTTGGTTAATGCTTCTATCTTAATAGGCTTAGTGGTGTAATCATTCATCCCTGCTTCCAAACATTTTTCCCTATCTCCCTGCATAGCATTTGCCGTCATGGCAATAATCCAAGGACGGGAAGATAATGGCCATTCTTGGCAAATTTGACGAGTTGCTGTCAAACCATCCATTTCTGGCATTTGTAAGTCCATTAATATAACATCATAGGGCTGCCTGCGTAAAGCTGTTAACACTTCTAAACCATTTGCTGCGACATCAGCGCGGTATCCTAGACGTTGTAATATATTTAGGGCAACTTTCTGATTCACTACATTATCTTCAGCAACAATAATTTTTAAGGGTATTTTTTCTGCCATCAGTCCATCAAATTTGGATTTTGTCGGTGCAGAAATATTTTTTTGATCAACGACATGATCATGACTAAAAATCCCAGTTAAGATATTTAAAATTTGAGATTTCTTAATAGGTTTAGTTAGATATGCGGCAAACTCAGACTTTATGCTTTGAGAATTTCCATGACTCTGCACATAGCCAATAGGAGTAAGCATGACTAAAGGCAATTGTTGACAATTAGGCAGTTGACGAATCTCTTCTGCTAAATTTAACCCATCTATTTCTGTCAACTGCATATCTAAAATAGCCATGTCAAAGCGTTGTTCCTGAAGATATTTGAGTGCTGCTTTTCCAGATTCTACAGCTACAGGAAACATCCCCAAAGATTTACATTGTAGCATCAATGCTTGGCAATTTGTAACATGGCTATCAACTATTAACAAACGTTTATAATTAATCAATTTTTGCTGCACATAGTCATCTTGAATATCTGACTGATTTACATAAGATGTGACAATAGTAAATATAAAACTAGAACCTTTACCAACTACACTTTCAACCCACATTTTACCTCCCATTAATTCAGTTAATCTCTGGCTAATTACTAATCCTAAACCTGTACCACCATAATGACGAGTTGTGGAAGCATCGACTTGACTAAATGGTTGAAATAACCTATACATTTTATCTTCAGGAATACCTATTCCTGTATCTTTGACGGTAAATTTGATTTCGTATAAGAGGTTTTTGTCAGTAATAATTGGAAAATTTAATTGGTTTTTTATTTGACTACTAACGGAAATGATAACTTCACCACAATTAGTAAATTTAATAGCGTTACTAAGTAAATTAACTAATATTTGTCTTAAACGAGTAGCATCTCCCTTAATAAATTCAGATATTTCTGTATCCATTAAATAAGCAAGTTCCAAGCCTTTCTCACTAGCTTTGGGAGCAACTAAATCGAAAGATTCTTCAATACAATTTCTCAAATTAAAAATTTGCTCTTCAATTTCTAACCTTCCAGATTCAATTTTAGAGAAGTCAAGGATATCATTAATTATAGTTAACATCGCATCTCCGCTATTGCGGATGATTTCTGTAAACTCTTGCTGTTGTGGAGTTAATTGTGTGTCCAACAACAAGCCAGTCATACCAATTACTGCATTCATAGGTGTGCGAATTTCATGGCTCATAGTTGCTAAAAATTCGCTTTTGGTAAGGTTGGCAATTTCCGCTTCTTCTTTGGCAGATTTGAGTTGTTCCTCCGCTAGTTTCTTCTCGGTAATATCTGTAATTGTGCCTACTACACGATAAGGATTACCCTGTTCATCACAAATACATTTTCCTTTAGCAGCTATCCAAATGTAATTGCCATTTCTATGTTTAATGCGATGGGTATTTTGATAAACATCTGTCTTTCCTTCTAGATGATTATGAATATCCCATAGAACTTGATGCAGTTCATCGGGATGCACATTATCTGCCCAGGTAGAATACAGGTGAGGTAATAATTCTTTTTCATATCCTAAAATCCTCATCCAAGCAGGGGAATAATAAACTTCATTAGTAATTAAGTTCCAATCCCAAATACCATCATTTGTCCCAGAAATTGCTAATTCATAACGTTCTTCCCGTTCACGTAATATTTGTTCAATTGTTTGTCGTCGTACAACTTCTGATGCTAGTTCATCATTAGTTATTGATAATTCTTGAGTGCGTATTCTCACCCTTTCTTCCAGTTTTTCATTGGCATTTTTTATTTCTTGGAACATTTGATGTAGTGCCATGACCATAGACTTAAAGTTACGAGTCAGAGAGTCTATTTCGGCAATATTGCTGTTGTTAATAATAATATCTTCTTGTGCAAGAATTTTTTGAGGTAAATCAGTAGTAACTTGAGTTAGCTTCAACAGAGGTTCAACTAATTTATTACTGAGAATAACAGCAGCTATCAAAGCCATGACAGCAGCTAATAACATAATTGACAGATTGTTGATAAAAATTTTACGAATATCATCTATTTTCGGCTTGGTTGGTAACTCGACTAATAATTTTAGGGGAAAAATATCATCTAAATTACTGATTTGAGAATAAAAAGATTTTTCCCATTTCCATATAGCTGGAATATTAGGTGAGTCCGGTAAAAAATGCACTACATTATTATATAGATTGCGGATTTTTTTATTTTGGTGTTTTTCAAATTTTTCAAGGACTTTTGATGTGTTTAAATTAGTAGCTATAATTCTGTTTTGATCATCTATGATGATGATTTCAAAATCCGGATTAGTAGAATTTTTTTTAATTATTTGATTTAACTTTTCCAGATTAATTTCGCCAAAAACAGCACCTATAAACTGATTATTTCTAACAATTGGTACACCTAATATTAAAATCTCATTTTTTCCATTTGGTGTAGATGCTACTACTATATCAGTTGTCACTAAAGATGTATTTGTTTTGAGTTTTTGAAAATCTGCTCTTTGTTGAATTTTTAAATACGCTTTTCTTGTTTGTGGGTGTAAAGCAATCAGTTCCCCCTTTTGATCAACTATATAAATATGATTAAATTGAGGAAATATTTTTTGAGTAGTTTTTAAAACTTCTTCCAGATTATCATTAGTATTTTCAGATATACTCGCTAGAGTATTAGCAATATTTTTGAGAATTGTTAAATGGGTTTCTTGCCATAACTGAATATTATTTTTTAATGATAATGACAATGAGTTTAATGTTTTGACAATCTCCATTTCCGCATTATCATAAGCACGAAGAGCATTATTTATATTAAGAGTCATTACCGGGAAAAACACGAAAGAAATTAATAAAATAAACAGGGATTGCTGCCAAGAAATCGTATATTTATTTTTGGTAATTTTCAACCATTTATCAATAGGTAAATAGTTAATCACTAAGCTACTAACTAAGGCATTAAAAAAACCATTAACAGCCTGTTTTAATAAAATTAATAATGTAGCTATAAAGCTAACATTTAATGCTCCCCCATAGAATATAGCTACCAATGGCATACCTAAAATCATCCAGTAAATGCCATCTAATAAAAGCAGATTTTGACTTTTTTTGCGTAAAAGTAATCCGACAAATAACGTCTCACAAGTAAAAATGATCATTGCATAAGGATGTCCCCACATTAAATAAGTACAACTACTACTAATAATTGCAGCAACAGTCCCCCAAAAACATCCATAAATAGCTACGACAAGTAAAACGGCTATACTGCCAAAGAGAAAGTCAACCCCAAAAAATAGTGTGATCTTAAAATAATTCCTTAGATAACCTGCAATGATTAACAATACCAGCAGCAATATATGTTTTTCCTTAACAGTTACTCCTGGTAATTATAATAGGTTAGTAATAAACTGCATATTAATTAAGGGTTGCTAAAAATTAGTTATTATAGTTTTGGATCAAAATTTGCCAATTAATATTCGCAGCAGCATTAAGTAGAGTTTCGCTCACAAAGTTAACAAAACGGTTATTGCTACTAAATACTCAGTGTTGACCTTCAAACCTGCTGAAGGCATTTGCTTTGTATAACTATGTTAGCGTGGGGTTTTTAAATAACTACAGCTAGTAACAGGATATAGACTTCCTTGCAGTTGTTATGGACTACGGTTATACATCATGCTGATAGCTGAAGGTTGATCTAAAAATTGATTTATATACTGGAAAATATATCAAAATTAGTAATTTTTATTGTAAAAACTGTAGTTAAGATTTGTATTATTCTATGACCGTAGAACCGAAACGATAACCTTTTCCGTACACTGTGTGAATCAGTGCCGATTCACTACCGACCTCAATTTTACGACGTAATAAGCGAATTAATGCCGCAATGACATTACTTTCCGGATGTTCATCATTTGTCCACAAATGTTGCATAATCTGGCTGTGAGTAAGTAATTGTCCGGAATGTTCCATAAAATATTGTAGTAGCTGACTTTCTTTTTGTGATAGTTCAATAATTCTCCCTTGACGATAAGCAATCTGATTTTCTACATCAAGTTCTAAATCAGCTACTAATAAACGCCCTGTGGTAGTGCTGTAGGACTCAATACCAGAACGACGTAATAAAGCTCGGACTCTTGCTAGTAACTCCCGCAGTTCAAAAGGTTTCACTAAATAATCATCTGCACCGGCATCTAAACCCTTGACACGGTCATCTAGAGTATCTTTAGCAGTGAGAAATAGAACAGGGGTAATTTTAGCTTGACGACGCAATTCTTGACAAATTTCTAACCCTGTTTTTCCTGGTAACATCCAATCTAAAATTAGTAAGTCATAACTGCCTGTTTGTGCAAGTTGGCTGCCGTTATTTCCGTTATAAGCAGTATCAACAATATAACCCTCACGAGTTAACACACGACTCAAGGGGTCAGTGAGTTCAACTTCATCATCAACTAATAAAATTCTCATGCTGCTTGTGATAAGCATATAATAAACCGCAAAGACAAAGACACCAAAAAATAATGCTGACTGTTGCACTACCGAAAGGGGAATTACTTAAAAATAGCATCCGCCTCCTAAAATCAGTAGGATTAGATTTTAGTGGTTTTTTAGATTCTGGAAACCGCCAACTACAAATTCCTGATGCTAGTGGACAAGCGAAGGGGCTGTTAGTACGGGCGCAAGATGTACCTGTTTATGTAGAATATGGTCAGGCACAATTGGGTATTGTCGGTTACGATGTACTACAAGAGAAAAAGCCACAAGTTGCACAATTAGTTGATTTGCAATTTGGTTATTGTCGAATGTCCGTAGCTGTAAAAGCTTCTAGTTCCTATAAGTCTCCTTTAGATTTACCCGCTCACGGTCGAGTTGCTTCTAAATATGTAAATTGTGCGCGGGAATATTTCCAAAGTCTAGATTTACCTGTAGAAATAGTTCCTTTATACGGTTCAGTGGAACTAGGACCAATTACAGGGATGTCTGAGGCAATTGTTGATATCGTTTCTACAGGTAGGACTTTGCGTGAAAATGGTTTAGTTGAGATTGCTACCTTGTATGAAAGTACGGCTAGGTTAATTGTCCATCCTTTGAGCTATCGTCTCAATATGGGTAATTTGCATCAAGTGGTGGAACAGATGCGAGTTGAACAGTTAACAGTTAACAATTGATAATTGACAATTGATAATTGATAATTGATAATTAATCCATTCAAGGTTGAAAGCCTTCCTTTTTTTAGGGGAAACAGATAAAAGTTTTCCATTTGACCGAAAATAATGGGATACAAGCCCCGCCCTTGCAGGGCGGCTTTATTTATGTTATGTTAATTGCCGTAGATGTTTTCCACGTCAAATGATTGTTCTAGAGTTTAAGGCAAAAGGGAAAACAACTCAATATGCTGCTATTGATGAAGCGATCAAAACTGCTCAATTTGTCCGCAACAAGTGTATCCGTTTTTGGATGGATAATCGTGGTGTGGGACAGAAAGATTTGTATCGCTACAATACTGTCTTAAGGGCTGAGTATTCCTTTGTTAAAGACTTAAACTCCCACGCTTGTCAGGTAGGTGTGGAAAGAGCTTATAGTTCCATCGCTCGGTTTTACGATAACTGTAAAAAGTTTATTCCTGGAAAGAAGGGTTATCCAAAGTTCAAGAAAAATAACCGTTCGGTGGAATATAAAACCTCTGGTTGGAAGTTGTCACAAACGAGAAAACAAATAACTTTCACTGACAAAAAAGAGATTGGCAACCTCAAACTAAAAGGAACATGGGATTTAAACTTCTACCCCATAGAACAGATCAAACGAGTTAGGTTAGTACGTCGTGCTGACGGGTATTATGTCCAATTTTTAATTAGTGTAGACAACAAAGTAGAAACACAACCAACCGGTAAAACTATTGGTTTGGATGTTGGATTAAAAGAGTTCTATACAGACAGCAATGGGCATAGTGAACCTAATCCTAGATTTTATCGGACTGGAGAAAAACGATTAAAGTTTTATCAACGTCGTGTTTCTCGTCAGAAAAAAGGCTCTATCAACCGTAAGAAAGCCATTAATAGATTAGGGCGAGTACACCTGAAAATAAGTAGGCAACGTGAAGAACACGCTAAGAGAGTAGCGCGTTGCGTAATCCAATCTAACGATTTGGTAGCCTATGAAGATTTGAGGATTAAGAATTTAGTAAAAAATCATTGTCTGGCCAAATCTATTAATGATGCTGGTTGGTATCAATTCAGAAAGTGGTTAGAGTATTTTGGTGTTAAGTAGAGGTAATTGTCAATTGTTGAACTAAGTAAAAAGGCGCGAAAAAACCAAAGTATATAACAAAAAGTAAAGTTGCTCAAAAGCCTCTTCCCTCCTGCCTTCTGCCTCCTGCCTCCTGCCTTGTCATAACGACAATTTTTAACGCCGACCTACTTATTATTTAGGTTTGACTTCACCAAATCTAATTATCAATGCGATCGCAATACTCACAACCAAAATCAACGTCATACTCAAAGCTGAACCAAAACCCCAATTTTGAGTAGCACCGAGAAACTGGTTATAAACTAACCGTGCTGCGGTCATACTAGAAGCACCACCCAATAATTCTGGGTCAATAAAATCCCCCAAAGCAGTGATAAATACCAACAAAGAACCAGCAGCAATCCCTGGAAAAACTTGCGGTACAGTCACTTTCCAAAAAGTTTGCACTGGATTTGCACCCAAATCAGCAGCAGCTTCTAATAAACGTTGATCCAGTTTTTCCAAAGAAGCATACAAAACTAAAACCATGTAAGGCAGTAAACTGTAACTCATGCCAATTAATACTGCGGGATTACGGTTCAATAATTCCAAAGCAGGTAAACCTAAACTAGTCAGTATACTATTCAATAATCCTGTAGGACGCAGAATAGTAATCCAAGCATAAGAACGCAACAAAGAAGAAGTCCACAAGGGTAGAATAAACCCTAACAACAGCAAATTACGCCAGCGTTTAGGTGCTATTTGAGCAATCCAATAAGCAACAGGAAACCCCAAAATTAAACAAATAATAGTTGTCTTAATGGCAAAAAATAAAGAATTGAATATGACTTGTAAGTAAAGAGGTTCTAAAATACGGATATAGTTTTTAATTCCATTAGGATTAACAATATCTCCTGGTCGAATATCTGTTACCAAACTCAATTGAAAAATTATGAATGTTGGTAGTAATAATAATATTAATAACCAAATCCCTGCTGGTGCAAGTAAGGCTAAAGGTGGAAACAATTTCACAGGATAGCGATGCAATTGCACTTTTTTGACAATATTATTAGGGGATTCAATGGGGGAATTAGGACTTTGAATAGACACGAATAAATACCTTCAGGGTGTAAGGGTGTAGGGGTGTAAGGGTGTAGGGGTGTAGGGTGTAGGGGTGTAAGGGTGTAAGGATGTAAGGGTGTAGGGGTGTAGGGGGAAAACTTAATTCTTAGGGACTTCCAGAAATTAAATTATTCAATGAGTGAGAACCAATATGAGTATGAGATTCTTCCTCCCCTGCGCCCCCTGCTTCCCCTGCTTCCCCTGCTGACCCAAACGATGGAATATTTTTTTAGTTGGAAGTCCCTTACTTCTGCCTTCTGCCTTCTGCCTTCTGCCTCCTGCCTCCTGCCTCCTTATTCATGCTAATAATTGAGTCCAATATCGCTCATAAACTTCTTCAACTTTGCCTACAGGAGTGAGACGTTCACACTTTTCTAAAATTGATGCCGGAGGAAATAAACTAGTATTAGTTTGAATTTCTTTTGGTAATTGTTCAAACCCAGCACGATTAGGAGTAGCAATCTTCAGCCTTTTGCTGATTGCAGCCGCTACATCTGGTTGTAGTAGCAAGTTAATCCAACTATAGGCAACAGGTAGGTTAGGGGCTGTTTTGGGAATAACAATAGTATCTGTCCATAGTGAAGAACCACTGCGAGGAATTACATATTTAAGTTTGGGGTTTTCTTGGGATATTTTAACTCCATCAGCAGAGTAACACATGGCTAATAATAAATCTCCTGCTAAAATTTGGTTTTGCCAAGCATCGGTGTCAAAAGCAGCAATAGCAGGTTTTAATAATTTCAATTTTTCATAAGCTGCTTTAATTTCGGTTTCATTTTGGGAGTTGTAAGAATAACCAAGCATCTTTAATGTTGCACCCATCACCTCCCGCACATCATTGAGTAAGGTCATGCGCTTATAAAGTTGATCTTGATTTTGCCAAAGATACTCCCAATCTTCAGGTGGAGTTGCTAACTTTTCTGAGTTGTACAGTAACCCGGTTGTTCCCCAATTAAAAGGAATACTATAACGATTATTAGGGTCATAACTAGGATTTTGAAATTGGGTAAATAAATTTTCTAACCCAATTAAATTTTCATGATTGATTGCTGTTAATAAATTTTTATCTACCATCTTCTGCACCATATAGTCAGATGGATAGATAATGCTATAAGAGGCAGCACCTCCAGCTTGTAATTTAGCCAGCATCACATCGTTGGAATCATAAACATCTGCCAATACTTTTATCCCCGTTTGGGCAGTAAAAGTAGATAATAATTCTTGATCAGTATATTGACTCCATGTATATATAGATAGGCTGTCCTTTTGACCAGAATTACCAGAATTACCAGAATTAGTATAATTAGCGTTGACATTAGCTAATTTCCAGCCACAACTACTTAAAGACAAGCCAGAAAACGCTAACATCCTTTTGATGAATAGTCTTCTGTTAGTTATTTTAGTCATTATGGATTTTTTACCTTGATGCTTCTTGACTAATAGCTAAACAGTCAGTTTCTGCCCACCAAATATAAATAGGCGTGTTATGGTCTGGTAAGCTGCCAAAGATGTTGGGTTGTAAAACATTAATATTTATGCCGTTGGCTAATTCCACAACATAATTAACATGAGTACCCAAATACATGATATTAACTAACCTACCTTCAAAGCAATTGCTGGGTAAATTTGGTTGATAAAGAGAAATTTGAATTTTTTCTGGACGCACACTTAATACTACAGCTTGCAATAATCCAGTCGGTGTATCTTCTGTACGCGCAGCAACAATAGACAGTCCTGTTTTGGTCAACACTTTGACACAATCAGATTCAACTGTAGTTATTTCCCCGCTGAATAAATTTGTATCACCAATAAAGTCAGCGACAAAAGCGGTTTGAGGACGTTCGTAAATTTCGCTAGGAGTACCAACTTGTTCAATTTTGCCCTGATTCATCACCGCGATGCGGTCAGATAAGGATAGTGCTTCCGCTTGATCGTGTGTCACCATCACAAATGTTAATTCTAACTCCTTGTGGAGATTGCACAGTTCAACCTGCATTTCCTTACGCAATTTTAAATCTAAAGCTCCCAATGGTTCATCCAAGAGTAAAACAGCAGGACGATTAACTAAAGCCCTAGCTAAAGCCACTCGTTGTTGTTGACCACCAGAAAGTTGAGAGGGTAAACGCGATCGCAAACTTTCCATTTTTACGAGTTTTAAAGCTTCTGTCACCCTACTATTAACTTCGGATTTGGATAATTTTTTTAACCGCAGTCCAAATGCAATGTTCTCCCACACATTTAAGTGATTAAATAAAGCATAGCTTTGAAACACAGTATTGATAGGTCTGCGGTAAGGAGGTACATTAGCCATCAACTGGCCTTGAATCAACAACTTACCTGCATCAACCCTTTCAAATCCCGCAATTAAGCGGAGTATGGTTGTCTTCCCACAACCTGAAGGGCCTAAAATACTAAAGAACTCACCCTGTCTCACATCCAAGTCCACACCATGTACTGCTGGTTCTTGGTTGAAAAACTTGAATACATTACGTAATTCAACATCAAGCGGCTGAAAATTAGTTACACCCCTCTGATTCTGCATCACAGTTTGAGCCATAGTCTTCAGTAGAATGCCGTGATATGACGAAACTTAGTTAGGAAATGTAGGCTATTAACGTAGACTACAAACAACGATGTGGTTTATTGTAACCGCCAAAAACACCCTTGTTAAAAATATACTTGCCATTATTTTGTTCTGTGTACCGGGTGACAGCTACAAACCATTGACTAAATAAATAGGTAGACATAATTAAATGTAAAATACCAACAAGATCAAGCTGCAAGCGAAACAAGCTTTTACCTCCACTCTTGGAGCATTCTGCCTTAAAGCCTCCTAATTGTTAATTTTCAGACATTTTTTTTAATCTTATGGCTATATTACCATCACTACCTAACAGTCAAAAAAATACTCGTACAGTTGGGCGTAATTCCCAGTCAATATTTTTAATATTATTCACCTTATTGATGACATCGGGAATAGGCGCTCGTTTAGCTTATTTGCAAATTATTGAGGGGCCAAAACTGCGACAACGGGCAGAAGCTAACCGGATTAGAATGATTCCCAAACAACCGGAACGAGGCAACATTTTTGACCGTAATGGCAAACTGTTAGCAACTACTCGCTATCCCCGGTCTGTGTATTTGTGGCCAATGGCTCATACCAAACCTTCATGGTCAGTTGTCGGGCCGCGTCTGTCCCAAATCCTGGATATTCCTCAAGAGGACATGGAAACCAAACTAGAGCAAGCCGGGGCTAATTCAGCTTCTCTAATTCGCATTGCCCGTAATGTAACTGAAGAGCAAATTACAGCCTTGAAAGAATATGAAAACGAATTACCAGATGTAGAAATTAATACGGAAGCTGTGCGTTATTATCCCCAAGGTAGGGAATTGGCGCATATACTTGGCTACACCCGCGAACTAACAGCAGAACAGTTAAAAAAGAGACAGTCTGAAGGCTATCGTCTCGGTGATGTAATTGGGCAAATGGGCGTAGAAAAAGCCTATGAAAAAACACTCCGGGGTGAATGGGGTGGTCAGCAAGTAGAAGTTGATGGTGCTGGTAGACCGTTGCGGGTATTGGGAGAAAAACAAGCCAAAGCTGGTAATGATTTGCACCTAACTATAGATGTGGAAATGCAAAAGGTAGCCGAAAAAGCTTTGGGTAATCGGAATGGAGCAATTGTCGCACTCAACCCTAACAACGGTGAAGTTTTAGCAATGGTATCCCATCCTACTTTTGACCCGAATATTTTTTCTAAGCAGAAACTCTCTCAAAAAGATTGGGAAAGTGTCCAAGGTGAGGAACATCCTTTAGTTAATCGTGCCTTGAGTGCTTTTCCACCTGCGAGTACCTTTAAAATTGTCACCACTACTGCGGGAATAGAATCAGGTAGATTTTCTCCCAACACAGTCCTACAAACCTATGGTTCTTTAACTATTGGTGGGACAAGATTTGGTGAATGGAACCATGCGGGATTTGGTCCTTTGGGTTTTGTGGGTGCAATGCAATGGAGTAGTGATACCTTCTTTTATCAAATTGGTAAAGGAGTAGGGGGTCCGAAATTAATTGAATGGACTCGCAAATATGGTTTTGGTGAAAAAACTGGCTTTGAATTCTCCACAGAAGAAGCAAAAGGTTTAGTTCCTGATGACAACTGGAAGCAGAAAGCATGGAAAATGCCTTGGACTGTAGGCGACACTATTAATATGTCCATTGGTCAAGGTGCTTTACAAACTACACCTCTACAGGTAGCTGTGATGTTTGCTGTCCCTGCTAATGGTGGTTATCGAGTCAAACCGCATTTGCTTAAAGATAATGGGGATGCAAAAAAATGGCGCGAATCTCTAAACATGAAGCCAGAAACTCTTAAAATCCTCCGTGAAGGTTTGCGTAAAGTGGTATCTGAAGGTACAGGTAAAGCTTTAAATAAACCAACTATTCCTCCAACATCCGGTAAGAGTGGGACAGCGGAAGCTTGGAAGGGCAGGTCTAAACAAAATCACGCTTGGTTTGGAGCTTTTGCACCTGCTGATAAACCAGAAGTTGTGATTGTGGCTTTTGCTGAACATTCTGGTGGTGGTGGTGGTAGTGTCGCTGCACCAATGATTTTAGACATTATGGAAGAATATTTTGCCCGGAAGTATCCAGGGAAGTATAAAAAAGGTGACAGTTAAGAGGAAAGGGAGCAGGGAGCAGGTAGCAAGGGGGAAAATTCTTCTCCCCTACACCCCTACACCCCTACAC
>NZ_LUFH02000080.1 GCF_001586785.1 Sphaerospermopsis aphanizomenoides BCCUSP55 | reverse complement strand
CCATCACCCCATCACCCCATCACCCCATCACCCCATCACCCTTACACCCCTGCTTTCCACCCTGCCAGTAAATTGGGATAATTTGCTGGTTTGGGGAAGATTTGTTGGAAACCGGCTTGACGTTCTGGGGCTTTTTCTTGGCTGATGTTCCAGAGGGTTTCATAGAAGAAAAAGGAAACTCCGGCAAATTTGCGTTCGCGTACTTTTTGGACTTGGGTTTTAATTTGTTGCATGGGAACGGAACGATTTTTTAACCCAGTCAAAATGCCAATACTTACAGGAATATGTTTCTGTGCGGCTTTGACTTCTGGGTATTCTAATTCGCTGACAAACACATTTAAATCATTACGATATATCTGCAAAACCAAGTCTTCAATTAATCCCATCCGTTCCCATTTCTGCCAGTCTGCTAAAAAGTATTCATAGGAAAAACGTTGAGGATTGGGGGCAACGGAAACTATACAATTCTTTTTATTGGCTTTAATAGCTGTAAATACCCGCTTCATGAAGTCGGTGATTTTGTTGGCTCTCCAGCGTACCCATTCTGGATCTTTGGGGTTTTTAGATGGTGCTTGACCACGGTGTTCTTTTTTGTAAAGTGCCACTGTGTAGGCATCGTAGCCTAATTCTGATGGCAAGCCGAAATGGTCGTCAAATTGAATACCGTCAATGTCATAATTTTTAACGATTTCTACAATTAAGTCTTGGATAAATTGCTGTACATCTGGACGAAAAGGACTTAGCCAAACGCGATCATGTGTACCTTCTTTGACAATTTTAGTGCCGTTGCTGCGATTGGTTAGCCATTGGGGGCGATTTTTGGCTAAAAGGGAATCAGCAGGAGCCATAAACCCAAATTCAAACCAGGGAATCACCGTTAAACCTTGTTTATGTCCTTCTGTGACAATTTCTTGCAGTATATCTCGTCCTTGTAATCCTGGTGTGGGATCTAAAGATTTACCAATTACTTTAGCTGCTACTTTGCTAGGATAAAGGGTATAACCCCAGTTCCAAACTGTGGGATAAACAGTATTGAAATTGAAATTGTCTAAAGTTTGTAGGGATTTTTGCAAGCGATCGCGCTCAAACAAAACATCACTGTCAATATTTGTTAACCACACTCCCCTTAACTCTGATTTTTGTTCATCAGGAATAGGAGTTTGAGCTTTTAAAGGTAAAGACAACATCATTACAGCTATCATACTCAGGATAAATATAGCTGCAAACAACCCTGATTTCAGACTTTGACGCACATTCCACCTCATATAGTCTTTGATTAAATACTTATCATTAAGGCAGCAGGGGGGCAGGGTGCAGGGGTAGAGAATTTTCCAATTGCTGCACAAACGGCGTAGTCATAACTAATAGACCGGATATGGTATCAGAAATTTTTCCTATTCCCTGTTCCCTATTCCCTGTTCCCTGCACTGACAGATATATAGGAGATTTGATTCGTGAAATCATTTGTGTAGGCAGGCAAGAGGCACTCATGCAAGAGGCAAAAGGGTTTTAGAAGATTTAGGTGTACGGAGTTTTGTTCAAAATTCAAATATTATTCCTATATGAGAACTATTCAAATTGACATCATAATATGAGACTCAGATCACAGCCGAGATGTTGCCTGATAGTTTAGCATTCGGCAGAGATATCTATATATTGGCTCAATGACTTTAGTTTCAACCCGGCATAGTAAAAAAACTGGTTTAAATTTTCCGGATATACAAAAAATTTTGAGTTTATTGTTACACATAATTATGTAAGCACTATGAATATCAAGCTCGACAAATACACTCCAGACAGTCTGGCATCTTTATTTGTCCTTCTGATGGAAGAAGGCATGACACCAAACCAAATAATCGTGGGTATTGTACGTCTGGCGACGGATACCGAAGAACTAGAAGGCACAATTGTATCCGGTGATTGTCTACGTTTTCTGTTGGCAACAATGCCAATAGATACAACTGCACCGGGACTGACAGAGTTTATTGTGTCTTTGGCAAAAGAAGGCGTGACTACCTTGATGTTGTTAGATGCTTTGGGTTTTGCTTGCTATGTTCGCGGTTTATTTGATGCTGCCAATCTAATCCGCTTAACTTATCAGCGATTACAAGCAGACAGAATTATCTCTCAAATGCTGCGCGATTAAAACAAATGATCAATTAGTATTTTTGTGGACTGTGTATGAAAAATGAAAAAATGCTCAACCAGAAAATGGATGAACTGCTCAAAAATGTATATGTTTCCTGTGAGATTTTTAGCCAGTTGTAGTGAAGCTATGGAAAATTTATGGGACTGCGACAACAAATAGGGGTGTTGTACAGTTCTTCATCAACAACTGGCGAGTGGGTTTAAGTTCTGAGGGTTGGCTGCCATCCGTCCCTCGGAAAAATTTTGAACTGTCCCGTTCTTTTTGTTGATATATCCATTAAAACGGCAACGGAAAAATTTTGTCTGCCAAATTGCCAAAACCTCGGATTATTTGGCTCACGTTTGATTTGATTGCATAGATGGGGCGTTGAGGAGCGCCCCTTTTTTTTATACACCCTACACCCTACACCCTCTCCCTATAAATAATATGTTTTTGCTGATCAAAACTAATGATGCCTTGTTGTTGTAATTGACCAAGCAAGCGCGTAATTGTGACTCTGGTGGTGCAACAAGCATTGGCAATATCTTGATGAGTAAGGCGAAAAGCAAGGCGAGTTCCTTGTGGTACTGGTTCGCCAATTTGCTGTTTTAAAAGTTCTAATAAATCAAGTAATCTATCTTCTACTTTTTTCCTAGCAGCGATCGCTAATAAAGATTCTGTTTGTTGTAATCGCTGTTCAATTTTGGGTAACAGAGTATGACTGAGGGAAGGCAAAACCGTCATTTCTGATACATAAATTGATACTATTTCCACATCTGTGATGGCTGTTGCTTGGTAAATTGGTAACGATGTCATCCGAGGGCTAAAAATCATTCCTGGTGTTATTAACCCTGTCAGCACCTCTTCTCCAGTTTCAGAAAATGTACTAAGTTTCACTAAACCCTGAACTACATAAAAAATTAACAACGGATTCAGAGGAATAGTTTCTCCTTTGGAATGTTTATTTTGAGGACGATTCCCAATTAAATCTTTGTAACTCTGAAAGGATGTTGATTTTTCTGGCTGAATCTGAGAAGTTTTCCTGATCGACCAATATAAGATAGTAGGTTGCTGATCCTGATTGAGTCGATATTTCACTGTCAAAGAGGCATCAAAGCAATTGCCATGACGTGGCTTTAAAGGTAATAAAATTTCTCTAGTTTGTGGAGATTTAGATATCTGGATGAGTTCACTATAAAAGTGCTGGTATTGTTCCCGTGGAATGAAGTTAATGATTGGTTTACCAACCAGAAAATTTTGGGAAATGTTGAGTAACTCTGCTGCGGCCTGGTTGGCTTCTTGGATGATACCTTGTTGATTAGTGACTAAATAAGCTTCTGGTGCAAACTCAAACAACTCTCGGTAGTGTTGACGTTCTGTTTCTAGCAAATTATTTGTTTGCAAGAGTTCTTCAGTTTGCTGATACACTTCCTCGGCTGCCAACTGTACTATTTTTGATGTGGTGTAAAGTTCTTTAAAGGCTTGCGGTACTAGATCAGCAGGAAGCCAAGGTAATACATGAGCAGTTTGGTACAAATCTGCTAAATATTGATGTAGTATTTCTGCGCGGCGGAAAAATAATTCTCTGTTCACCTTAAATTCCCGTTTTTGAGTTGCAGAGGTTGATGAAAAAAATGCTACTAATTCCAGTTTGGAACATTAATAGCACTTTTAAAGTTTTTAGTTGTGAGATTGAGTTTATAAAAACCTATTATAAATAGTTTTGATGATTAGTGAATATGTAAATTTACTGTTTATTAGTAAATAAAACTTTAAAAGATATCTAGCTTGATATTTGATAGATTCTAAGTAGATTCTAGGAAAATATGCTAAAAACTCCACAAAGTAATGCGATGAAAGGTTGTTTAATCAGAACGCTGTCATACCCCATCCCGCTATAGAACGGGGAGCGTCAACTTACCCTGTTCCCTACCTCTAGAAGTAATTTTAGGAATCGGGTTTGATTCCTGATTTTTTTTCCTTGTTGTGTTTCTGTTGTTGGCTTTCATGGTGTTTCTGTGCTTCATACCACTCATTCATACAGTATTCTGACCAACAAAAGCAGTATTCATACCAGCAAAAATCGCACAATCCGCAATTTGTTATTTGCTCACTGTTAAAATGAGGTGTGATGCTGTTCCGGGGACAGTGGATGTAATTACGCATGAATTTTCACTCCTGAAATGTTTTAAACTCCGTTTTAAATTGAAACTATAATTACTTCTGATTTAAGCAAATTTCCTCATAACGCTGACCTGCTATTTCCCAGGTAAATTGAGTTTCTACCATTTGTCTAGCGTGAGTAGAAAGTTGATATCGGAGTTCTGGCTGTTCAAACAGTTGAGAAATAGCTGTTACATATTCTCTGGGTTGATTTGCTCTTAATGCTTTTAGCGTTGTTTTTATACCATCTACAGCTAGTCCTTCTAAACCGCGATCGCTCCCTACCACCGGTATACCCGCAGCCATCGCTTCTAGGGTTTTATTTTTGATGCCAAATCCTGTTCGCATGGGTACAACACAGACAGTAGATTTATGTAGATATTCTGCCATTGATGGTACAGAACCCAGGACATTAATTCCTGGTTTTTGTTTGAGTGCTAAAACTTGTGTATCGGGACGAGAACCAACTATATCAAAGGTTGTGTCAGGATAAAGTTTTTGAATTTCTGGTAATACTTCATTGCTGAAAAAACAGACAGCATCAATATTAGCTAAATTATCCATTGCGCCAATAAAAATTATTCGATGTCCTCCTGGATCTGTAGGACGGTTGGGAAAGGAAACTAAATCTACACCATTAGGAATGACGGCAATTTCAGCTTGAGAATTAAACTGTTGCAGTTGTTGTTTATCTTCTGCTGTTGTCACTACAATATTTGAGAATTTAGAACAGTAATTTTGTTCATAGCGACGCAGTAAGGGCAGATTAATTTTGTCTCTGAATTGATTTTGTGATGTGCCGGTTGTTAACTGATTTAAACAAGTTCCATATACAGAACTATGAATATTGACTATGGTTTTTACATAAGTTTGAAAATCAGGACGAATGTAAATTTCGTTAACGCTATGTTCACAAGTAATGACATCACATTTACCAGACTTGACAAAGTTATCAATCCATGATTGCATTGCCAGTGAGTAGCGGTTAAGGACACTTGGTGGTGTCCCTGTCAATAAAAACGTACCTAATCGCTGGATTTTTTTGAGTATTCCTGCTGATGTTCCCATCGCTGAGGGACGTTCAAAAACCACTAAGTTATCTACGCAATCTCTTAAATTTGCAATTTCTAAGTCTGTAACATCAGACTCACGTTGAGTAACTAGGGTGATGCTATGGTTTTGACTGAGATACTTGAGTAAATTAAAGGTTCTGACCTGTGTCCCTCCCCGTGTTGGTGGATAGGGAAAAGTTGAAGATAGCATTAATATTTTCATAAATTTGACAATGAAATTTGGTATTTTACTGTATAAAGTAATAATATATATGACAATGACTTTCAGTAGATACTTGATGTGATCTGAAGATAGAGGATTTGTGAAATGGAATCTTTCGGTATTTACACTCTTGCGAATGATGCTGTATTTGACCAGTTAGTTGCCTTGCTAAATAGCATTGAAGTCAATGTTAACCCAAATATACCTATATGTATTATTCCCTACAATGACCAATTAGACAGAGTTAGGGAAGAAGTCAAGGCTAGGAACAATGTTACTCTGTTTGCAAACAGGGAATCTATTCAACGATGGGATAATTTTGCGGATGAAGTTTGGGCTGTACATCCAGCAGCAAAGCAAGGAAATTCAGCCCGTAATATTTGGTATCGCACCCCTTTATTAAGAAAGATGTGTGCGTTTGATGGCGAGTTTGAAAAATTTGTGTTTTATGATGCTGATAGTTTAGCCATGAACCCTCAGGATAATCTCTTAGATAAATTAAGTAATTACGATTTTATATTTGATGACTGGGAGCATAAAAAATCTAGAGAAGATGCAGCATTAAATTTATCAATTATAGAAAATACAGGTTTGTATAAAGAAGAGGATGTACGTCCTAAGTTGCATTGTTCTAGTTTTTTTGCTTCTAAAAAAGGTATTTTTCAAGAGGATGAATGTGAATTTCTCCAGCAGTTATTAATTGAAAAAGATGAAATTCAATGGGTAGCTAGATGGTGGGATGATGCCTTTTTGTTTAGCTACATGACCTTAAGGTGCAATCGCCCACTATTTAACTTTACACTCAGCCCTAATGGTCAAGAAAGAACTGGTAACTGTGCTAACGCAGATCCTTTTGTGAATATTGATCATGTCCTTTACAATAAAGAAGGTTTAAAACCAATTCATCGCCTGCATTATATGGGTTATTCTTATAGTGATTTTGCTCGTTTATCTCAAGGTGAAGATGTGAATATTTGTTATCGGGATGAATTTCTATACTATCGCTTTCTCAAAGAACCAGAAAAAAAACCAAAACAGTTCAAGAAAGCGGGTATAGCTACAAAAACAAATCGGTTGCTAAATAAAACATTGAAGAAAATCCAACAAATGATCAACTAAAAAAATTATCACTTAAATTTGAATTAACAACTTTTTACATCTTATGCCTAAAGTTAGTGTCTGTATTCCTACTTATAACCGAGCAAATTTGCTTCCTTATGCTGTGAATAGTGTATTGTCTCAAACTTACACAGATTTTGAATTAATTATTTGTGATGATGGTTCTACAGATCATACTGGGGAAATAGTCAGTAAATGGGATGATTCAAGAATTCGCTATATCAGACAACCTGTGAATGGTGGTCGGAGTCGGAATATGCGTTCTGGGTTTGAAGCTGCTTGTGGAAGTTATTTTATTAAATTTGATGATGATGATGCAATTACTCCTGAATTTTTAGAGAAAACTGTGGCGGTTTTGGATGACAATTCCAGTGTAGATTTTGTGTGTACAAATCATTGGATTATTAATCAAAATCATGAAAGAATTGAATCTGCGACTCAGGAAAATTCTCAAAAGTGGGGAAAGGATAAGCTGAGAGGTATAATTCCTGATTTAATTAGAGAAACTTTTATCAACCAAAGTTTACAAGTTGGTTCTACTTTATTTCGGCGAGATTGTTTATTAGAAGTTGATTTTATGCGTCCGCAAGCTGACGGATGTGAGGATTTTGATTTGTTGGTAAGGTTGGCTATTGCAGGTAAACAAGGATATTTTTTACCGGAGTTTTTGATGGAATATCGCTTTCATGGTGGACAGACTAGTTTAAAACAAAATCTGCATTTTCTGAAAGCAAAGGTTTTTTGTATTGATAGTTATAAGTTTGATGATGAAGAGGTGGAAAAATTGCGATCGCACAAGTTAGCGGTAACTCAGCAAGCTTTGGGTTTAAGATTAATTGAAAAAGGTGATAGTGTGGAGGGAAGAAAACTTTTACAGGCATCAAGTCAAGTTTTGGGGAGTGATAAAAAAATCATGTTTGGTTTGATGCTATCTTATTTACCTATCAGTTTACGGATGTGGGCTTTGCTGGTTTTTCGTCGGGTGCGTCCGAAGGATTATACTGAGCAGGTGCGAGAAGCAAGTGTTTAATATGATATATTTGTAAGAATTCAGGAGTCAGGAGTCAGAAGTCAGAATATTTAAGAAAACCGTAGAATATCACTAGTGTGATTTTTGGCGTAACCTTTGAAAAGCTGTTAGCGTAGCCATTTGCTGAATACTGATACCTTCATGGTTACATATATTTTACAATAGTAATTATAAGTCTTTCTTTTCAAAATACGAAAAACAACTGTTACCTTACTGGGATATCTTGATATTTATGAAAATAGTAATTGATAATCTTAGAAAAATTAAACAAACCTTTATATCTAGTTTTCAGTACATTTTTCTATATTACTTGATGCGATTGCCTTTGAGAAGCATTAGACAATTTGTTCTCAGACATTTTTTCAAGATGCAAATAGGGGAATATAGCATGATATTTTTAGGTGGATTTATCTTAAATCCCTGCAATATCACTATAGGTTCAGGAACAACAATAGGTCATAACTGTTATTTAGATGGAAGAGTACGTTTAACAATAGGAAATAATGTAAATATTTGTTCGGAAGTTATGATAGGGACCATGCAACATGACGTACAAAGTTCAACCTTTGGTATTAAAACAGGTGCAGTTACAATTGAAGATTATGCCTGGGTCAGCACCAGGTCAATTATCTTACCGGGTGTTCGTATTGGCAAGGGGGGAGGTGTAGCAGGAGGGGCGGTAGTGACGAAACCAGGGGAACCATATGCGAGAGTTGCAGGTAGTCCTGGAAAAGCTAGGGGTAAAAGAAATGAAAACTTAGAATACATACTAGGTAGCAAAAACTGGAATATGTATTTTATATAAGTTCTTTAGATTTATGAGTCTATAGAAATTTCTGAATTAAATCAACAAAATAGGTGATGTCAAATGTTATTGAAAAAATATCAGCATAAAAAAATTTCTACCGACTTAATACTGAATAAAAAAGTATTAGATATTGGTTGTGGTCGGAACAAACTAGCTAATTCGGTTGGTATGGACTTTCTCGATCTACCAGGAGTTGATATTGTTGCTGATTTAAATCAGCCATTGCCAATAGCTGATGAAGAATTTGAAGTTGTTCATGCCAATCAAGTTTTAGAACATATTGAAAATATAATTGATTTGGTTTATGAAGTTCATCGAATTCTGAAACCAGGAGGTATTTTTATTGCTCATACTCCTTATTTTCGTTCTTCATGGGCGCACATTGACCCCACTCATATTAGATGCTTTACGATTAAAACTCTGAATTATTTTTGTAAAAATACTTATGAATATAAAAATTATCGCTTTCGAGAAGAAGGATTTGAAAAAATAGAAGTATTTCTGGATAACAGTAAAGGCACAACATTTAAACGAAAATTTTTTACTACTTTGGCACTTCAAAACCCAGATGAATTTGAAAACTCATTTTTATCTAGCTTATATCCTTTTGCTGAAGTATCTTATTTATTAACTAAGTAGGCTTATGAAATTATTGGTTGTTTTTCCTTCTACTTTACGTGGTGTACAGAAGAATATGCTCTGAAAATTGCAACAGCAGCTAAGATAAATGCATGGAATATATATACAGCATTTCCAAAAGCTCCTAAAACACATTCATTAGCATAAATTAACATTTGGTGACTGTTTCAGAATATGCTAAAAAAACAAATTAGTGCAATATTTAATTTTTCATCAGATTAATAAAAATATGGAATAGCACTAAAATAAAGTTCTTAAAGCATATTCCACCGATCTAATTTATTGTTTAAGGTTTACGAACAAAAGCAAAAACACTTACTCCTTCAGTTTCCCAATCACATTCTAATATTTCACCTGTTGAATCAGTAAAACATTCACGCAATCCTTCTGGTGAAAACCGAAAGTAATCTTGTGGAGACGGGTGATATTCCCAGGAAAAAACTGTCTGAAGATAAATATATGCTCCAGGTTTAGCAATGCGAACAAGATTGGAGCAAAAAGTAAATGGATCACTAATGTGTTCTAGAGTATCAAAAGAAACGACTAAATCAAACAAATCGAGTATAGGAACAATATTTGCATCAACTAGAAAGTCAGCTTCAAAATCACTACTTGTTTTGATAACACTAGCATTAAAACCCCTATCAAAAAATTGGAGATTTGGGATAATTTTTATTAAGGGATTTTCGGTTACAATAACGTCTTTTTGTAGCTTAACAGTTTCCCTCAATAATCTTAACATCTTATTTTTAAAACGCCTCCGCCAACTTAATACTTTGTTAGAATTGACCTCCAAATAAACTTTCGGAGTTCCTCCCACATCAATACAATTAATGTGTTCCAGATTGATTTGGTATTTTGTAAATATTTTCAAGGCGTGTTCTACTGATGACATTCTCATAAATAATTAACCTATTGTTACAATAACTCCAACGATTTACAAGAAATTGTTTGCATTTTCGATACTACCAGTGGTTAGATTCCACAATTGTAGTAAACTTTGTATAGTTTAGCACAGCAAGACGCAGGAATTGTTAATTTTTTGTTTGATATAGGAATCCGGTTTGGTTTCTGATAGCGAAGCGTGGCGTTAGCCATACTCCTGAACTCCTGAACTCCTAGCCCTCACAGATAACTTTTTCAGCAAACCCTAAATAGCAATTGTAAAACAGTATTATCCAAGGTTTAATTTAATGATAATAAATATAGGTTTGGAGCAGTAAGCATCGTAAATTATTCAGGTGGTGATTCCAACCAAAAATGTTTTGCCACTAGGGATGTTGACGCAAGGGCAAACAGTGAGTTATTATATGGCGATATAACTTATATTTAGAAACATCTGAAAACCGGATGTAAGTCTAAAATTTCATCTGGTTTGCCTTTATGTAATATTAATTAAGCAAAAATTCTATTATATAATTAATTTTACTGGGAGCATCCCAATTTTGAAAAAATAACCACAGCATCACTAAAACATCTCCCAAAATCTCTTACCTTTGTGTCCTTTGCGCCCTTTGCGGTTCAATCATATAAAGCCTTGGAGCGTTGATTTCGTTAAATAAACATAAATTTACACATTTGGGATGCTCCCATTTTACATCTTCGTAATACCCGTGAATAAACATCTAAATTTATTAACTTAAGTAGAATAGAGCTATGAAATTACTGGTTGTTTTTCCTTCTACTTTACTTGGTGGTACAGAAGAATATGCTCTGAAAATTGCAACAGAAGCTAAAATCAACGGTTGGGATGCACATATAGCATTTCCAAAGACTCAAGAGACAAATTCATTAATTCAAGATTGTCTTGTAAATAATTTACATTATCATCCATTAAACATTTCTGAAGTAACAGGAAAAAATTTAAAATTTCTCAAAGAACATCTACCACATTTTACTAGAACTCTCGCACTATTAATTAAGCTCAAACCAAATATTATTCAAGTCAATATGCCCTGGCCGTATCGTTGTCTGGGGACGTTACTTGCTTGTGCAGTTCTGAATATTCCAACAGTGGTTATCTTTCACTTATTAGATCATAATGGTTCATTTAGCACGTCTAGATTGAAAACTTATCATTGGGCAAAAAATAGAAATCAGCATTGGCTAACTGTATCAGAATATAATAGAAAGCGAGTGTGTGAGCTATTCAAAGTTCCTAAAGAGCAAGTTTTGAAAATATATAATGGAACTAAAATCACATTTACTTTTACTAATTTGGCAGATATTATTCAACTACGTAGCCAAGTACGTCAAGAACTAGGACTATCTGATAATCACAGAATATTATTAACCGTGGCTCGGTTATCTTCTGTTAAAGGTTATGGTGATATTATTCCCATAATTGATCATATTACTCAGGAATTCCCTGATATAAAATTTGTCTGGGTAGGTAAAGGTGAGCAGGAGCAATATTTAATCCAAAAACTCCAAGAAAACAATCTAGAAAATAAAGTTTTATTATTAGGACACCGTGCTGATGTTCATAGATTATTAAAGGCTGCTGATCTTTTTATTTTTCCTTCTCATCTTGAAGGTTTGCCATTTTCTATTATTGAAGCAATGGCGCACAACTTGCCTGTTATTGCTTCAGATTCGTCCAGTATACCTGAGTTAATTACAGATAGAGAAAATGGCTTGTTATTTCCTACAGGAAATAGTCCTAAACTACTAGAAGCTATTCGCTGGGCAATTCAGCATCCTGATGCTATGCAAGAAATGTCACAAAAGTCTCTACTACGGGTAAATGAATTTTCTGAGGAAAGAATGGTAAAAGAAACTCTCGATTTATTCAAAAAAATTACTCTGAATTCTTAATCATGAATCCTTACCTGAAAATAACTCCTGGACGGCTAAATTAACTTTGTTTCCAACTGCTTCCCAAGAGTATTCTGCCTGTACTAATTCATAGGCAGAATGGGCTAATTTATCTGCTAAATTAGGGTCTGACCAAAGTTGACAAATTCCTTGAACTATTTCTTCAACTTCGTTTCTAATTAATAGATGTTCTCCATCAATTGCTTTAATTCCTTCTGCACCTTTAGCTGTACTAATAACAGGACAACCAGCAGCAAAAGCTTCGACAATTTTCAAGCGTGTACCTCCACCTTGAAGTAAGGGTACAACCATCACACTAGCAGCAGCTAAATAAGGTTTAACATCGGGTATGCTGCCAGTCACAATTATTCCCGGTTCTTTTTTGGCAGCTTCTAACATAAATTGAGTGGGTTTGCGTCCTACAAGCAGTAAATGGCTATCTGGATAAAGTTGTTTGAGTCGGGGATAAATTTGATTAATTAATAATTCAGCAGCTACAGTATTAGGTGCGTATGACAATTGACCCAAAAAAAGGATATTACGGCTTTTATTTGGTAATTCTGGAGGTGGACTACATTCACCAGAACGTACAGAGTCATAATTGAAAACATTGATGCCATTAAAGATGACTTGAGTCGGTGAAACTTGTCCATAAAGTTGTCTTAACAAACTAGCATCATCCTGACTACATACCCAAATTTGGTGAGCTTGATTGCTAAAGTCTTTCTCTATAAATTTAAGATGATTTAGCTCTATGTTCGCTTTAAATTTTGCCTTGAGTCCCTTGACTGTCTGGTGTGTTTGCTCCCAAAGCGATGCTTCTATATTCAAGTTATCAAGGATAATTTGACATTTATGGCGCTTAACCACACTCAAATAAGGGTATAGCCAAACTTCTTCAATTATCACTAAATCTGGTTTAAATTCTGTTAGTAGTGTGTTTAATTCTTCAGCAGCAGTTTGGGAATAAGTCCAGTCTGCATCTGAATGACGACTTTGATTAAACCACCAGAGGCGAGTGTTGAATTTCTCCCAGCTTGTTCGCTGTTCCGCAACATTGCAATGTTTCCAAATACTAACTCCTGGCAAAGAACTATTTTTAGGTTCCCAGTTAGAAGCTGAAAAAACACCAACTTGTCCAAACTTCATCATAATATTGATGTTTTGCCAGGTGCGTAAACTTACTCCTGTGGTAGTTGGGTAAGGTACTTCTTTGGTGATAAATAAGGTGCGAATTGAAGATGTTTTCACTGTTGATTTTTCTATTGGCTTGATGTGCTAATTATAGCATAAATTATACTTAAGAACAGTTTTTGAAATTATTTTTACAATAACAATAAAATTTGTCTAGATTTGGGCGATCGCTTACTATTTGATTCAAAGATTAAGGTTATTGATCCTCAAGGAGGATCGAAATCGTAGTTAGTTTGTTTCCTAAGAAGTAATTGTTTTGATGCAGCAAAGACAAAAGGTGTTTCGCGCAAAGACGTAAAGGGTTATTTCGTTATTATCAAACCTGTCTCAGAATGAATTCTGAGCCTAATAGCGAAAGTCGGTTAAAACCGACTGTTGAGGATTAATTTAGTCCGTTTTAATGGACTTTGGCTATGAGCATCGGAACTATGGCTAACGCCACGCTATGCTATCAGTTCTGGGCGGGTTATGTTGACAATGAAATATCTTTGTTTTCTTCCTTTTTCAACAAAAAATATGGATTAAATGAACCACGAAGACGCGAAGAACACGAAGGAAGAAAAGGAAGAAGGGGTTAACTATTGTGTTCTTATTTCTCCAATCTGTTTTAGTTTTTGGTAAGTCCTATCTGCAAAGTCATCAACCTTATGTTCACCTTTTTTAGTTGATATGTAAAGATTTGCCCAAGTTAAATTTTTATTCGGTTGCTGCCAATAACGAATTGCTTTTAATGCAGCTTTTATTTGTTTAGGTGTTGCACCTACGTTGCTTAAATCATTCGTAATTTCTTCATCTGTTGCTGTTACTAAATTTAATTTCTGCGGTTGTGGCTTGTCTATAACCTGCTTAACAAGCATAGTTAATGTTTCAACAACTGATGTAAGATGCTCTATTTTGTTTTCCAGTGATTCGAGTCTTTCTTCAGCATCTGCTTTTTGTATATTTTGTACATTTGTCTGTAAACTAGAAATGAGTTGGTTGAGCATTGCATAAATTTGCTTGTTTTGAACAAGTAATTTACCAATTTCAGTTTTTTCATCTGGTGGTACTATTTTTTCAGGAGAATCTAACCCTTTCAGGAATGCAACTTGATTTAATACAGCATCATCTTTTTCAGCAGGGATGATAAAGGCATTAACAATTTCTCCCCTGTTAGGATTTTTTTCCCTAGCTCTCACAGCAGCGTAGTATTCAAAATGTCCACCAATTACTTCATATTTCTCAAAACCAATTTTTTTGAGTAATAAGGGTTTCAATATTCCTCCTGACTCTAATATTGAATCAGCAAGAATATCTAAATCAGCTTCATCAAATTCAGAACGAGGAATATTTGAAGTTACACCATCAATTTCCACAATTGAAAACTTGCTCACAACTATATCTCCATCTTTCTAATTACTTCTAAAGCTAAAGACTCAAACTCAAATGCTGATTGACTAGCTGATGATTCATATTTAGCAAATTCAAAAATTGATTTAGGATCGGGAATTTCCAAATTTCCTACAATCAGATGTTTGTTAACACAATGGGATAAGGCTGCTCTCTCTGTGATCATGTTATCCATCAATGGCAGGTTATATCGTTCTGGAATTAAATCTCTATGACGTGGAAAAGTATGTTTAAGATATTGATTATTACTAGAAATTTTTGATGGCAGAACACCCATAATTTTAATAGGCGCTTTTCCCATATTTTCCTTAGTTTCGTTAATCTGTGTTTTGACAAAATTTTTGACGCTGATCAAACCTTGGTTAGAAAATGGTTTCAAATCAGAAGGAATAATTAAGTAGTCAGCAGCAGTCAAGGAAACTAAAGCATATAAGTCCAATGATGGAGGAGTGTCTATGATTACGATATCATATTTATCATCTACCAATGCTAATTTTTTAGCTAATCTAGTTGTACTGATATGTGACATAGCAGTTAAATCTTTTTGCCGTTCTATTAAACTAATATGTGAAGGAATAACATCTATTTCTGTCGAATCAAAACCATTTGATTTTCTAACAATATCAGCTATAGAAAATGATTTATCTTCACCTGCGATCAGCAAATGAAAAACATTGCGTTCTTTTAAATCATCATCATCTTCAAATTCAAATTTTATTAATCCTGTAGCAAATGTAGTATTGGCTTGAGCATCTATATCAATTAAGAGAACTTTTTTACCTTGATTACTCAAAGCCGCTGCTAAATTAACAGCAACAGTCGTTTTACCAACGCCGCCCTTATGATGATAAATTGCAATTGTCTTCATAGAATGCTCCTGCTTAGATTCTACCTTTGATACTTGAACTTCTAACCTATCAATAAACTGCCTATTCTTCAGACTTTCTCGACCAATTAAACTTCTAATCTCCTCTATCTTTGCCTTCACATCATTACCATCACATCGAAAAACCAACTCAATATCATTTCCTAATTTCTGATAAATTCTGATTTCCTTGCCATTAGTTAATAACCCAAAGCGCACATTCAAACTAGTTAAATAATGCCGTAGTCGTAAAACATGATGATTTAAATTTTGCTTTGGACTTTTTGCCTCCATTACTACACTCAGGGGTGAGTCAGCATTTAGCACAAAAGGAATTACTTGGACTGCAAATGCTAAAAAATCCAAGCGAATGCTACCAACGGCAACTTCTTGATGCCATGTATCAGGGGTATAACCTAACTGCGGTAGCAAATATTGAACGATGAGTTTACTTTCAACTTCACTTTCGTTACGGCACAGTTCAGGGTTAAAAAGCAAGGTTTTTTACCTCTAAAGAATAAAAATCATTATGGAAATTTCACTACACGATTAATTATGTCATAACCTAAGCTTGTACAGTTATAAAGTTTACTTAAATTTCTGTAGGAAAAAGTCAATAAACTTAGTATTTTTACGTAAATAGCTCATGATCCTTTCTCTGTACAAATTATGTTAAAATTAAAGGAATTGCGGTTAAATTACGTATAAGTACCAGCAGTAATATTTCTGATTTTCCTCTGAAATCGGCGTTCTGGGCAGGATTGCTATATAATCTAACTGCCTAAAACCAGAAAAGATAGCTTTAAGCACATTTCCGCATCCATCAAAAGACTAAATTAGCCAAAGTTTCAATCTGTTAGATAATATGTACGCAACCTTGATGGGAATGCGTCAGCAGAGGAAATAAAAATGGGATACGTAATTGCAACTGCAAATATGAAAGGTGGTGTGGGAAAAACCACCCTCACCGTTAACTTAGCCACCTGTTTAGCGAAAAATTATGGTAAAAAGGTACTTGTCTTAGATTTAGATAGCCAAATTAGTGCCACACTCAGCTTAATGTCACCAGTGGAGTTTGCCAAACGTCGTAAACAAAGAAAGACTTTTAGATATTTGATAGATGAAATTATTAACCCAGAACCAGAAGCTAAATTAAATATTCATGACATTATTCACACTCAAGTCTGTAAGCTGCCAGGATTGGATATGCTCCCTGGAGATATCGACTTATATGATGAATTTGTCGTTTCCGAAATGCTGCATCATCAATCTGTAGCCTTGGGAGAAAATGATTTTGAAACTATTTGGAATCGCTTTGAAAGAGTCCTAATTCGGGATATTTTAAAACCAGTGCGTGATGAATATGATTTTATTCTTTTAGATTGCGCTCCTGGTTATAATTTGATGACTCGCAGTGCTTTAGCCACAAGTGATTTTTACATTCTTCCTGCTAAACCAGAACCATTATCTGTAGTGGGTATTCAATTATTAGAAAGACGCATTGCCCAATTAAAAGACAGCCACGAACACGAAGCGAAGATTAATATCCAAATGTTAGGAATTGTCTTTAGTATGTCCAGTGCTAATCTCTTAAATGGCAGATACTATAAACAGGTAATGCACCGAGTAGTTGAAGATTTTGGTGTGGATAAAATCTGTAAAGCTCAAATTCCTGTTGATGTCAATGTTGCTAAAGCAGTGGATAGTTTTATGCCTGTTTCTTTACTGAGTCCTAATACAGCGGGTTCTAAGGCATTTATGCAATTAACTCAGGAGTTGTTGCAGAAGCTGTGAAGATAGGGTGTATGGGTGTATGGGTGTATGGGTGTATGGGGTGTAGGGTCAAAAACTCAATTCTTACTTCTGTCACCTGTCACCTGTCACCTGTCACCTCCTATACTTGCATTGCTTTTAAAGCATCAACTAATTTATCAATATGTCCTCTTTCATGGGTGGCCATGATTGATATTCTAATCCGACTGGTACTCACTGTAGGAGGACGAATTGCGGGGGCAAAAATTCCCGTTTCTTTTAAATGTTGTGCTGCTTTTAATGCTGTAGCTGCATCAGGTAGTTGCAAACATAATATCGGAGATTCTGTAGGTAGTAATTTTAAATTAGGTAAATTTTCTTTAATTAACTGTGTTAAATAATCTACATTCTGCCACAATTGCTGACGACGTTCCGGTTCTTGTTGGACTATTTTCAAAGCTGCTAAAGCTGCTGCTGTGTCTGCTGGTGAAAGGGCGGTAGTGTAAATCCAACTTGGGGCGCGATTGCGTAAAAAGTCAATCAGGGCGTTACTTCCAGCTACATATCCCCCTAAACTGCCCAAGGCTTTACTTAATGTACCGATTTGAATTAATTCTCTACCTGTACAACCGAAATATTCTGCACAACCAGCACCATTGTTACCCATAACTCCGGTGGCGTGTGCTTCATCAATTAATAGCATACAGCTAAATTCTTCAGCTAAATCTAATAATTCTGGTAAAGGACATAAATCACCATCCATGCTAAAGACGCTATCAGTAATTATTAAACAGCGACGATAATTTCGCCTTTCTTGATGTAATTTTTCTGTTAATTTAGCTATATCACAATGGGGATATTCTATTACTTTCGCACCGCTCAAAATTGCCCCGTTTTTTAAGCTGGAATGATTATATTGATCTGAGAATATTAAGTCTCGCTTGCCAACTATGGCAGTAATTGCACCTAAATTTGCTAAGTACCCTGAACTAAATACTACGGCATCTTCCGTTTGTTTGGTAGATGAGAGCATTTGCTCTAATTCCCTGTGTAATTGTCGATGCCCACTGAGTAATCTAGAACCTGTGCTACCAGTTCCATGTTCCTGAATAGCGGTGATTGCGGCTTTTTGTAAGCGTTCATCTGCTGCTAATCCCAGATAATCATTACTGGCGAAATTAATTACCTTTTGCCCAGATAACATCACTTTTGCACCGGGACGACTGTCAATAGTTTTGACGGAACGATACCAGTCAGCCCGATGTATAGTTTGTAAAGATTCCTCTATCCAAGCATAAGGATTTTGATTCATTACTCAGCAATTACTAACTATCACTTTCTCCGTTCCAATTCTTAATTACGAATTACGAATTACGAATTATGAATTACTTCGGCACTGCTAAGATGAGCGATCGCTTGTTTAATCCAATCTTCTACATAGGCATCTTTGGGTAAACCGATATCTTCGCTAACTACGTGCAAAGCATGACTGACTTCATGGGCAGTATATCCCAAAGCAAAGAGAGTCATTTGTACTTCTTCCAATATTCCGGGTGCAGGACCACCTGTAGCCACGAAGAAGCCTGCTGATTTGCGCCATTCAATCAACTTGCTTTTCAGTTCTAAACAGATGCGTTCAGCGGTCTTTTTGCCCACACCAGGCGCTTGAATTAAAATTTGGGTATTAGCAGCAATAATCGCTTGGACTAACTCTGGTAATTCCAAAGTGTCCAAAAGTGCGATCGCTAAAGCTGCACCAATACCAGTCACACTCAATAAATGACGAAATAAATCTCGTTCCGCTGGAGAAGAAAAACCATACAGCAAAGGAACTTCTTCCCGAATCTGGTAATGGGTAAAAATTTGTACCACATCGCCAGTATTTGTTAATTGGTTGGCCAGACGTTGCGGAATTTGCAAATCGTAACCCATGCCATTTACTTCTAAGGTCAAAATGACACGATTAGAGTTAATTGCTTGGACACCAGCGACTATACCTTTAAGATAGCTAATCATGACAAGAAACCAAAATAATATAATCCTTCCATAATCCCCGCAGCATAAAAGTTTTGTGCGAGGTAACGGTGTGCAGCAGGATTCTGGTTATGCCATTGGAGTAACTCTTTTTGAGCATTCCCGACAATGATTCCCCGTTCGTTACCTACAGCGAATAAAGCAATATCATTACCTGAATCGCCACAAACAACTGTTTGCTCGGCTGCAAATTTCCACTTGCGGCGTAGAAACTGCATTGCTTGACCTTTATCGCTGGTAAGAGGTAAAATGTCAAGGTCTATACCCCCACTATAAATTAACTTTATACTTAAGTTACGATTTTCTAACTCTGCCTGAAGTTGTGGTAGTACGCTCAAAGCTTCTTCCTGGACGAAAAAACTGACTTTAAAGGGACGCTGTTCTGAGTCTGGTTGCGGTTCTAATTCAGGAAACTTCTTTGTTACAGCTAATATTTTATCCCGATTCCATCCTGCGGAGAGAACACTGTCCCATTCTGGATCAGTTGTTGCACTGCCATCAAGATAGATTTCCGTTCCCACAGAGAGAACAAGGGCATCTGGTGAAAAGAGATTTTTTTCCTGTTGGAGTTCTTGATACAGAGTAGGCGATCGCCCGGTGGAGTAAACTAGCTTTGTACCATGTTGTTGACGATGACGTTGCAAGCGATCGCTTAACTCTATCCGTGCTTTGTCCTCACATCCAGAGGTATGATCTACAAAGGTATGATCCAAATCCGTTACGAATAAAAATTTAGTCACAGCCATCTCCTTTAAAGCAGCAAAAATCAGGTTGATTGGTAAAAACAGAAAGCAGCAAAGGCTTGATCATCTTTTTCCATCAAGAGAACGATGTAACTTCTATACAGAAATCATTAAAAGTATATTGATATACTAAATATATGATGATATGAAACGACAGCCTTTAGGCAATTCTTTCGTTAATATTCTACTGCCTGTGGCATTAATTTTTGGTTTAATTCTCTTGTTAAGCCTCAACGTTGAACGCAGTCAGACAGAAGCAATATCAAAAAGTCCGTTAGAAGTATGGTTGAAATTGATTGTTGGTTATTTAGCAGCAGGAACAGAAATTGCTGCCGCAGTAGTGATTGGTAGTGCAGTTTTTCAAAGTATCTTAGCTTATATCCGCCAGCTATTTTCCCGTTCCCAACAAAGTTTTAACGCCACTGAATCAATTCGCCTCAAATTGGGGCGGGTTTTAGTTTTGGGATTAGAATTTACCGTGGCTAGTGACATACTCAGGACAGCAGTTGCGCCAACACGCCAGGATATTTTAAACTTGGGAGCGATCGTACTTTTAAGAACTCTATTAAATTTCTTTCTAGAAACCGAGATTAGACAGGCAGAAGAAAGCCGTTTACAAGAAAGAGAAAATATTGATAATTCCTATACAGCAACAGTCCATGATTCTCATGATCCTAGAATAACAAGTTAATTGCCAATCCTCTTAGGCTGGAATTTGGATAGATAGAGGCTTAATATTAAGGAGATTTAGGTCGAGAAACTTCTGGACTACGAATAATTAAATTGCCTTTATCAGTTATTTGCACCGCTAATACCAAAGGACGCTGATTTAATTGGGCATTATCAGGTAAATTAGTAAAAACATATATCCAGCCATTACGTTCTAACAGTAAACGCCAGACTCTCGGTTTTTTGTCATTACTAATATCCGTATCTTCTTTACCTTGGATATCTTCAAATAAACCTTTATCACCAATAAATCTATAACCCTTTAAAGATGGATCTATAAATTCATCATCCAATTGTCTCCCTAGCGCAAATTTATCATCAGGGGCAATTATTGTCACTACAGGCAAAGTTGAATTGACCCCAGCATCCCGTCTAGCATCTATAAACCCTTGCCATTTAGCCATCCAAAATATGACAATTAATATCCAAGCTACTATCAAAAGTTCATTAATTAATGAACGCACAAATCTTTGAGAATATTGAGCATTGACTTGCACCAAAATAAATGTAGCAAAAGACTTAATTTGTTTATTTATCCATAATTTCTTACGTTGATTGTGTTGAATAATTTTCTCCAAAAAACTCCTAACATATCTTTTAATCACTACTTCACTTGCTACCCTAATCAACCATAATGTGAGTTGAATAGCCAAAATAGTCAAAATCAAAGTCAGTATAGTCAATAATATTGACCGACTATTTCCTAAAAATATCTGTAACGGTACAAATAAAAAAGATTCAGTCGGGAAATCGAGAGTAGTTAATTCTAACTGGAAAAAAGAAAAGTACGACCAACGATCAATCCACCCAGCAAAAAACAAACCAATACTTAATAAACCAACTACACTGGCAAACTTACCTAAAATATTAGGTTCTTGGCTATTTTCAGGAGTCTGATTCACTCTCTTACTCCAAATTGGCAGAAAACGCTAAAAATAACATAAATTATTTTAATACTCCAGCTTATTGCGTGATTATATCATTTTTTGCTAAATTATAGATAATAAACCGTAAAAATACGCCTTTTAAAGCTATGAAAAGCTGGCTAAATATATCATTTGTTACCTTATTAGCTATAGTATCTCTGCAACCATATACCCAAGCTGTAACCGCTAAAAATACAACAACACATAACTTTTTGTCAGCCCAAGTCCCAACCAAGCAAGTCCAAACCAACGCAGAGGAACTCAAACTTGCTGTTGCATTACCAGAAGAAGCTAAAATTTGGCTCAAAGGAGGTAAATCCAGTAGTGGGAGGGTAGTGGAGATTGATATTCAACAAAAAAAGCTCTGGATAATGCGAAGCAACAAGAAAACCTCAATTCCTCTCCAGCAAGTTGAAAAAGTCAGTTTTAAAAATGGTTCCATAGCTTATAGAAGTAATGGAGATGCAATAATTCGCGGTGAAAGAGAACGCCGTGAAGCTAAACCAGTCAATTGGGGTGGTATTTCTCTGAATAGTTTTAGTATCAAAGATGCGACCAAAGGACAAGCAGAGGTGATTTTGAAACCCCCTGCTGTATCACCAGCGCGGTTACAAGGGATTCGGTCAGTAGCTAGAAACAGGGCTTATGTAGTTGATGAACTCCAGTTTAATCTGCAACAAAGCACAATCAACATTGTGGCGACACCATATTAATACAGCAGAATATGGCTTACGCCAAGCTACGCTATCAGGAGTCAGGAGTCAGTAGGGGTTTAGGAGTGCTATTGCTGATGAAAAACATTATTAGTCAAATTTTATTACTAAGCTTAACTATCACGCCTTTATCATTCACACTTATTGCTCAACCTAGTTGGGGACAAGCTCAAGTTTCCCTAGATAAACAAGCGGAACAGTTGATGGAAAAAGGAAGACAACTGGCACAGCAACAAGAATATCGGCAAGCAATACCCATGTTTCAACAGGTGCTGATTCTTGCCCGTCAATTGCAAAACAAACAACTAGAAGCGGATGTACTAGCATGGCTAGGTTTTTGCTACTCCTCATTAGGGGAAAAGCAGAAAGCACTGGAGTTCTACAACCAAGCTTTACCCCTGTTACGGGCAGTGGGCGATCGCTCTGGTGAAGCTAGAACCCTCAATAATATTGGCGGTGTCTACGACTCATTAGGAGAAAAGCAGAAAGCACTGGATTTCTACAACCAAGCTTTACCCATGTATCGGGCAGTGGGCGATCGCTCAGGTGAAGCTGTCACCCTCAGTAATATTGGCGCTGTCTACTCCTCATTAGGAGAAAAGCAGAAAGCACTGGAGTTCTACAACCAAGCATTACCCCTGAGACGGGCAGTGGGCGATCGCTCTGGTGAAGCTACCACCCTCAATAATATTGGCCTTGTCTACGACTCATTAGGAGAAAAGCAGAAAGCACTGGAGTTCTACAACCAAGCTTTACCCCTGAGACGGGCAGTGGGCGATCGCTCAGGTGAAGCTAACACCCTCAATAATATTGGCGCTGTCTACGACGATTTAGGAGAAAAGCAGAAAGCACTGGAGTTCTACAACCAAGCTTTACCCATGAGACGGGCAGTGGGCGATCGCTCAGGTGAAGCTAACACCCTCAATAATATTGGCGCTGTCTACGACGATTTAGGAGAAAAGCAGAAAGCACTGGAGTTCTACAACCTAGCTTTACCCATGTATCGGGCAGTGGGCGATCGCTCAGGTGAAGCTATAACTTTAGGTAATATCGGCGTATTGTATCAAGATAGAAATCAATTACCTTTAGCTGTTCGGAATTTGCAAGAATCATCTCAAATTTTCTTACAAATGCGTCAGGGCTTGCAGCGAGAAAATCGACAAAAGTTTCTGCAACAATATGATTGGTCTGGGAACTTTTTGGTTGAGGCTTTGATTGATAATAAACAGGAAGCTCAGGCGTTTGAGTGGGTGAACCTGTTCTCTACTGCTGAACTTGCTGATTATTCTCGTCTGATTAATGCTAAAGTTGCAAATCCTCAAGCTCAAATAAAACTAGATCAATGGAATCAGCAAAATCAAAGTTTAGAATCCCAAAGACAAAAATTGCAGGATGAAGAAGATCCGATTTTATCTCAACAAATTCGTGAATTAGAAGCCAAAATTTACAAAGACGCTGAAGACATATCTCGTCAATTTCCAGAAGTCGCGGAACTATTAGAATCTAACCCCGCAGATATCCAAAAGCTCAAATCTTCTATTCCTGCTGGTACGGTAGTAGTGCAACCAGTTTTACTCAATAATTCTTTGGCAATTTTTATCATCACTCAAAATAATTTAAGTGTTGTTAAACAAAAACTTGACCCTAAAACCAATTTTAACAAAATCCTCAACCAATATTTGCAGCAGTTAAATGACGAAAGTAATAGTGAATATATTGAAACGGGAAGTCAACCACTTTATGATTTACTTATTCGTCCCATCGAAGCCAAAATTCAAGCCTTATCTCCCCAACAATTGAGCATTATTCCTACTGGTAATTTACGCCGTCTGCCTTTTGAAACACTTTATGATAGCAAAACAAATAAATTCCTGATTGCAAAATATCCCGTCAACTACCTGACACGCATTTCTCCTCGTACTTTACAAACTAACAGCAACAATCAGACAATTAATAATAATAAAAAACTATCGGTCTTAGCTTTTGGTAATCCTGTTCCCCGCCCTCCCCAACATTTGCCTGGTGCGGAAACAGAAGTTAAAAATATCAAACAGTTGATACCAGCAAGTGATATTTATATCCACAAGAATGCGACTTTAGAAAAATTCAAAACTCAATCATTCCGCTTTCCTTTTCTGCATTTAGCTACTCATGGTTGTTTTCAAAACCAAGACTGCAAAAAAATTCAATTAAAAAATAATACTTTGTTATTTGCTGATACTCAATTTAAGATTGCTGATGCAGCATTATTGGGATTAAAAGGCACTAAATTATTAACCTTGAGTGCCTGTCAAACTGCTAATCAAACCAGTGAAAATGAACAAGGTTTAACGGGAATTGCCTACATTTTTGAGCGTGCTGGTGCTGAAGCTGTGATGGGCAGTTTATGGGCTGTTGAAGACAAGTCAACACAAGTGTTAATGGTGGCATTTTATCAAAATTTGCAGCAAGGTAAGAGCAAAGGTGAAGCCCTGCGTCAAGCTAAACTAAAATTGATTAAAGACTATCCTCATCCTTTCTACTGGTCAGCTTTTATTTTGATTGGTGATGCGCGTTGATATACAGAAACTATAACGGCATGGCGTGTAAATTCAATTCCCTTTGATCATAAGGTGTCAGATAACATTTGAACCATTGACTTGCTAATCTGGCTACTTCTTCCATCGCTCCCGGTTCGCTAAACTTGTGACTTGCTCCCGGAATAATCTCTAATTGCTTATGTTGGGTGGAAATTTCTGTTAGTGCATCTTCATTCATGGCAATTATAGAACAATCGTTGCCACCAACAATCAGCAAAGTTGGAGTCTGGACAGAAGAAAGGCTCTCACTTACCAAATCAGTATACCCACTGCGACAAACTATCGCTCCCACACTCATGGGACAAGCTAATGCCGCTAAAAATGCTGCACCACTACCTCTATTAACACCAAAGTAACCAACTTTTAAATGACGAGTAATACGGTTTGCAAATAACCATTCTGTCACGCTAATTAACCTGGAAGTAAGAAAGCTAATGTCACAACGAAAATGCTGGGTGCGCTGGTCAATTGTATCCTCTTCTTCCGTCAGCAAATCAATTAACATAGTTGCTAGTCCTTCTTGCTGACGCATTAAATGAGCCAAGTAATGGTTACGGTTACTGTAACGACTACTTCCACTGCAATGAGCAAAGACAACTATTCCCTGAGCTTCTGGTGGTATGACTAATTCTCCTTTTAGTCGCACGAGTCCTAACTCAACGGTAACTATTTGTTCTACAACATTCCATGATTCTTTAGTATTCATTGCTTTAGCCTTTTAGGGAATAGGTGACAGGTGACAGGTGACAGGTTACAGGTTACAGGTGACAGGTGACAGGTGACAGGTGACAGGTTACAGATAATAGGGAATTATCAAGGTAAAACAGCAATTTAAAATCTATAAAATTCAAAATCTAAAATCCAAAATCTAAAATCTAAAATCCAAAATCTAAAATCTAAAATCTAAAATTTAACCTGGGTTAAGAGTTCGCGTACTTCCTCATCGGTAGTTTGGGAAAAGTCTTGATACCACATTCCAATAGCAGACATTTCTTCTGGAGTTTGCAAACATACTATTTCATCTACTTCTAACTGCAACTCTTTGTAAGTGCTTGCTGGTGCCACTGGAACGGCTACAACAATACTTTTAGGCTGTTGTTGTTTGAGGAGGGCGATCGCAGCACGCATGGTTGAGCCAGTAGCAATACCGTCATCTATTAAAATTACCGTTTTATTTTTAACATTCAAAGGAGGAGCATCACCCCGGTAAGTGCGATCGCGTCGCTGTAATTCTGGCAATTCCTCAGCAGCAACTACCTGAATTGTCTCTTTGTCTATTCCCAAAGTATGAATGACATCGTAATTTAGCACCCCTACTCCTCCAGAAGCAATTGCCCCCATTGCCAATTCTTTATGACCTGGTACACCCAATTTTCTGACTATACAGACATCTAAAGGGGCATTTAAGGCTGTGGCTACTTCAAAAGCCACCGGTACACCCCCACGAGGCAAAGCTAATACTAATAAGTTGTCTTTGTTAGCATAAGCTGTTAAATATTGCGCCAATATCTGTCCTGCTTCAGTGCGGTTACAAAATCTGATCACCATCACTATCACCTTCTGGTACTAATTGGGGAATTTAGATTAGAGTTTGGGAATCCTGACCATTTAAAATGAAGAAAAAATGCTTACTTCTTGCCATTACTGCTAACACTAGTCTCTATCAATAGATTAATTCCAATTTACAACTGCATTCATATTTATTGCCAAAGTTAGAATAAAATTACATTTCTCAAACAATTAGATTAATATGGCCAATATAGTTCAGCCTCCGCTATATCAAAACCACAATAGGTTATAGATTTTATTTACTTCCCCAGGAATATTAACTAGAGGAATACTATGTAGGTTTTGAGAAAATTACTGACCGAAATAGTGCTGAGTGCTGAGTAACGAGTAATGAGTAATGAGTAATGAGTAATGAGTGAGATACCTGTTGAGAACTCAGCACAAATCGGTCTAAAGCCCCTGAATTCATTCATTGAAGCAGGAAAAATATTTATTTCCAGAGGCAAAGCACGAGAAATAATGCTTCCTTGTTTCAATCACCTAACTTTAGTTATGGGGTTACTCGGTACTCGGTACTCGGTACTCGGTACTCGGTACTCCTGAAACATCTACTCTCTTTTTCCCTATTCCCTATTCCCTCTCAACGAATAAATTTACAAATCAAATTGGATAGCTATATGTTTCACAAAATTTTAGTGGCTCTAGACAACTCCCCAGCAAGTCAGTGTATTTTTGAACAAGCTTTATTTTTAGCCAAAACAAATCAGGCAGAAATGATGTTGCTGCACGTTTTATCTCCCTTAGAAGATCCTTATATCAATCCTATATTTTTGCAACCAGAAACAATCTATCCTACTTTGCATACTGAAACCATCAATCAATATTTACAAGCTTGGGATAAGCTCAAACAAGAGAGACTAGATTGGATGCGATCGCTCACTCAAACAGCACTTAATTCAGGTGTTAAAACTGATTTTACCCAAAGTATAGGTGATGCTGGTCGCATTATTTGTGAATTAGCTCTCAGTTGGGCATCTGACTTAATTATTGTCGGTCGCAGGGGACGTACTGGCATCAGTGAAGTTTTTTTAGGCAGCGTCAGTAATTACGTTTTACATCATGCTCATTGCTCTGTTCTCACCGTACAAGGCTTGAGTCCGGCATTTACAGCAAACACCCAAAACACTCAAGTAACTTCCACCTGAAAAGATCATAATTTTTTAACATTTCCGAGCAAACAGATTGAGGCAGATGAGAATTTTGCCTCTCTGCAATCAGGTGGCTAAAATACTGGTAAAATATGGATTATGTTAGGGTTTTATCCTCAAAATCAGCCAACCTTTTACTAATATTGTGGTATCTACTCTCAGCTGTTACTTTGTTTGAATATATGGCACAGACCCCAGGAGTTAAGTTTATTTGCAAATAATGTCTGGAAACAAATTTTGGCTACGTTTATTACTACGGTTATGAAATTAGCACATACTATACTAGTATTAGCAATTTATCAAATACATCCCCACTTTAAAATCCAGAGGTATCAATGAATTTTACTAATCTTAGCAAAACAACAAACGAATATAAAGAACTTAAAGAAAAACCACATTGGCAAGGCCCTCCCACTATAAAAACTACACCTAAAGGTCGAGAAATCAAGCCACAAGAGACGATCAATAATATGAACATTGGGGATGATAGCAATCGGGGTCGAGTAGCAATTTTCATTGATGGATTAAACCTTTTTCACGCTGCCTTGCAACTAGGCATTGAAATTGACTATGTGAAATTGCTTTGTCGTTTAACTCAAAGTTCTCGCTTATTGCGTGCTTTCTTTTATACTGGAGTCGATACCAGCAAAGAAAAACAGCAAGGATTTTTGTTATGGATGCGTCGCAATGGTTATCGTGTAGTAACAAAAGATATACTTGCAGTTGCAGAAAATGGCAAAAAACCCAATCTGAATGTAGAAATTGCCGTTGATATGATTACCCTTGCTCCCTACTATGATACTGCTGTCTTAGTCAGTGGAGACGGAGATTTAGCTTATGCCGTTAATGCCGTCACCAGCTTGGGATCAAGGGTAGAAGTGATAGGTCTGCAAACAATGACAAGCGATAACCTGATTGATGTGGCTGATTACTTCATAGATTTTGACAGTATCAAACAACATATTCAAAAGGATTCTCATGTGGGCTATGGTTATCGCACTTCGTCCAATTCCCAACTTTAGCTTAAACAGTTTCTAAGGTAGCCAATGCTGCATTTTATTTGCCACATCTCTGAGATGTGTGCTATACCAATGTGAGAATAGTTAATTAACATTTATATGTATAATTGCTATCCTCATTTTTTAGGTATTAAATTCAGTAATAATCCTGTTTAAAGTGGCTTTAGTATGTAATTAACCTTAATTGAGTGAAGAAATGTATAGTCAGCATCAAAGTTATTAAATTATGACAGCCTATTTACACACATATCTTTGTCTACTGTACCAACTATACTAACAACTTTAAGACAGACAGTGTTGCTGGATTTCACATAATCGAAGGAGTGCAAAAGTGAATAAGATCCAATTTACTTTAGTGATTAGTTATTTCTTAATGACTTGCTATTTTTTGATCAATTGGTTAAGGTTTTCCCTGCGTCATCCAGCATCTACTCCGGAAGATAAATTTTTATCTTTTGTAATGTCTCTAATCACTACTATTTTCTGGCCTTTAATTATTCCTATATCTTGCTTAAAAATACTAAAAAATCGTAAATTGGAATTCAAATGGTGGGTATCACACCTGAATTAAAGCAACGTCTCAACTCAGATCCCAACAGTGGTTTAACTGTGGATGAAAATAATGGCGTGTTAATAGTCAAAGTTATGGCTAATTCACCCGCAG
>NZ_LUFH02000007.1 GCF_001586785.1 Sphaerospermopsis aphanizomenoides BCCUSP55 | reverse complement strand
GGGGAAGCAGGGGAGGCAGGGGCTTAAGCCCAGTTTTTTGGTAGAACCTAGATAAATCAAAGGTTTGAGGCTGAGAAATAGGAAAGTAGGTGCAAGGTTTTTGAAGGGTGTAGCATCAAAAGTGTGTATTTTGGATTGATATAGATCAGAAAATTTGGGGATGACAGATAGCTGAAACTGTTCCCTGTTCCCTGTTCCCTGTTGCCTGTTGCCTGTTCCCTGTTCCCTCCTATGAAGATTTTTCAACGGCTTGGTGTTGAGTATAAAAACCCTCGTTGGTGGTTTGATGTGTTAGTTATTGCCATGAGTTACTATGTTGTCTCTTGGCTGGTTTTGAAAAAAACGTCTGTTCCGGCTTTTGGTACTCCTGTTTGGCCAGGTACAGGTTTTGCTGTGGGTTTTTTGCTGCTGTGGGGGCGATCGCGTTGGTTTGGGGTCTTGTTAGGTGCAGTCTTTGCTAATTCTATCGGTATGAAAATACCAATTTTAGCTTTTATTGGAGGTGTTGGGACTACAATTGGCTCATTAATTTCTGTAATGCTAATACTGCGATTCACTGGCACTAATTACCCTTTGAATAAAGCTAGAGATGCAGTTATTTTCTCGCTGTGTACTTTATTTACTGGTACTATCTTTCAATCTTTGTTAGGTGTAGTTACAGTTTGTTTAGCTGGCTATGAATCCTGGCATCAATATTTAGCAGTCTCATTTAGTTGGTGGGTTGGTGATGCTGTAGGAATTTTAGTATTTGCTCCACCTATTTTAACTTTGTCCCGAAAGATACCTGATATAGAAGTTAAATCGTGGCTCAGTGGCGAAATGTTAGCAACGTTAATTATTTTAGGTATAGTCAGTTATTGTACTTTGATTCAACCAAAACCTTTAGAGTATTTACTGTTACCGCCTTTATTTTGGTCTGCTTTTCGCTTTGGCAGTAAAGTAACTACTTTATTAGTGGCAATGATCTCTACAGCAGCAGTTGTGACTACCAGTTATCGTTTAGGAGTGTTTTATGACGCAGCTTTGAAGAATCATTCCATTTTATTACTACAACTGTTTATGGGTGTCATATCTGTGACTACTATGGTCATGTTAGCTATTGTCACAGAAAATCATAAATATAGGTTATATCTAAAAACAGCCAATACAGAATTAGAACAACGAGTTTTTGACCGGACTAGAGATTTACAAGAAAGTGAAAGCAAAGCCAAGGAATTAGCAGCTAAAGCAGAAGCTGCTAACCAGGCAAAAAGTGTATTTATTGCCAATATGAGTCATGAATTGCGATCGCCTCTCAATGCCGTTCTTGGTTTTTCGCAATTGATGTTACGTGCTAATAATCTGCCCCCTGAGCAATATGAAAATGCAGGGATTATTTATCGCAGTGGAGATTATTTACTGACTCTAATTAATAATATTCTGGATTTATCGAAAATTGAAGCAGGTAAAGCTACACTGAATGTACATAATTTCGACCTCTATCGCTTGCTAGATGATTTAGAAGATATGCTACATTTAAGGGCAAGTAATGAGGGATTAAAACTCATATTTCAACGCACTGAAAAACTACCCCGTTATATTTGCAGTGATGAAGTTAAATTGCGTCAGATTTTAATTAATTTAATCAGTAATGCCATTAAATTTACCCGTGAAGGTGGAATTACAGTGAGTGCGAACAAAGGAAATGAAGAAACAACAGATGTTGTCAATCTTTATTTCCGAGTTCGTGATACAGGAGTGGGAATTGCTGCGGCTGAACTACCAAAACTATTTGATGCCTTTGCTCAAGCAGAAGCGGGAAAAGAGATGCAAGAAGGAACTGGTTTAGGTTTAGCTATCAGTCGCAGGTTTGTACACTTAATGGGTGGGGAGATTGCGGTTGAAAGTGAAATCGGTAAAGGTACAACTTTCAGTTTTTATATTCAGGCAACACTAGGTAAAGCAACAACTAGTAACAGTCCAGAAGAACATCAGCGAGTGATCGGACTGGCATCAGGACAGCCTACCTATAAAATTCTGGCAGTGGATGATAAACCTATTAATCGTCAACTGTTGATTAAGCTTTTGGAACCTTTGGGATTTGAGATTAGAGAAGCTAGTAATGGTCAAGAAGCGATCGCTATTTGGGATGAGTGGGAACCACATTTAATTTGGATGGATATGAGAATGCCTGTGATGGATGGTTACGAAGCTACAAAACATATCAAATCCACTACTAAAGGCAATGCTACGGCTGTGATTGCTTTAACAGCGAGTGTTTTAGAAGAAGAAAAGGCGATCGTTCTTTCGGCTGGTTGTGATGATTTTTTACGTAAACCTTTTGCAGAACATACAATTTTTGATGCCTTGGCTAAACACCTGGGTGTAAAATACATTTATGCAGAAACACAAGCGTTGGATTTGGATAATCCAGATGATAAAGCCGTGACATCAGCCAGCTTGACCTGTATGTCCACAGATTGGATTAATCAATTATATGCAGCGGCGCTAGAAGCTAATACTAACCTGGTTTTAAAACTGTTAAAAGAAATTCCAGAAACAGAGATTTATCTGGTAAAGTCACTAACAAAACTGGCTCGACAATTTGAATTTGAGCAGATTGTGGAATTAGCCGAACCCTTGATAAGCAATGATTAGCGATCGCACCAGTAAACCTCAAAAATCCCGACAAATTCCTCTGAGATTAGTGTTAATCATCCCCTTTGTCTTACAAATTGTGGGGGCAGTGGGACTAGTGGCTTATCTTTCCTACCGTAGTGGACAAAAAGCGGTAGAAGATATCGCTCAATCGCTGATGACAGAAGTGGGCGATCGGATTGAACAAAATTTAGCTAATTACTTGCATCAACCAACGGAAATTGTGAAAAATAATGCCGCAATTATCAAATTGGGTATTATTAACTGGCGTGATTTAGCTACAATAGAGAAATATTTTTGGCAGCAATCACAGATTTTTAATGATATCAATTCAGTAGCAATTGCCGATGAACAAAAACAAATTTTAATCATCCAAAAGCAAGATGATGGCTCTCGTGTAATTCGATTAAGGGATAAAACCACTAATTATAATTGGGACAATTATCTAGCTGATAGTCAGGGTAAACGTATCAAATTAATTAGACGTTCAACAACTTACGACCCCCATAAAGACCCCCCTAACAACCCTTGGTATGGAGCAATAAAAAAGGCTGGTGGTCCAATTTGGAGACTCAACGTTGCAATTATTAAAGCAAATAACCCGATTTTAGTTGCTGTTTACCTTGAGCCTTTATACGCTCCTAATAATACTTTTCAAGGAGTTCTCGGTTCTTCCATTTCTTTATCTCAACTAGGGGCTTTTCTCAAAAGTTTAAAAATTGGCAAAACGGGTCAAGCTTTTGTCATAGAAAAAAATGGGTTATTAATTGGTACTTCTACCGGCGAAATTCCCTTTCGTAAAGGGGTAATTGACCCAGCCAATCCTAACAACTGGGCAAAAAATGTAGACCCAAATCAACGCAGGCTAAATGCTCTTGCAAGTAGCAATATTTTAACTCAAAAAACTACTGCCTATTTAAAAAATAACTTTGGTAATTTTCATCATATTCATCAGCGAGAGCTATTGAGATTTAAATTTAAAAATCAATCGTACTTTGTGCAGATTTTACCATTACAAAGCCAACACAATTTAGATTGGCTGACAATCGTTGTTATTCCTGAATCTGACTTTATAGCAGAAATTCAAAACAATAATCGACAGACAATTTTATTATGTTTTCTCACATTTTTGACAGCAACGGGAATGGGAATTCTGACTGCTAGTTGGATTACTCAGCCAATTTTGCGATTTAGTCATGCGAGTCAATCCCTAGCTAAAGGAGAATGGCATGAATATTTATCAGAAGATATAGCAATTACAGAACTTCAGGTTTTGGCTGTTTCTTTTAATGAAATGTTAGCGCAAATTCATCAATCTTTTGATAGGCTAGAAATAGCCTTGAAAGAATCTACAGAAAAATATAAAATCCTCTTTCAAACCCTACCTATTGGTATTTTAATTACCGACGCAGAAGGAAAATTAATCGAAGGTAATACCATGTTAGGTAATTCTATGATCGGCCAGATTTTAGGCGTTACTTCTGCTCAAAATACCGAACATATACACAATACCAATAATTGGGAAATTATTTATCCTGATGGTTCTCCAATGGCATCTGAAGAATATCCTAGTGTGCGGGCTTGGAAAGAAAATCGCTTCATTCATGATGTGGAAATGGGAATTATCCAGACGGATGGTAGTATTTGCTGGTTGAGTGTTAGTGCAGCACCAATTCCCTTAGAAAATTATGGAGTAGCAATTGTTTATTTAGATATTACTGAGCGTAAACAAGCAGAATTAGAAACTTGGAGAATTCATAATTTCCTCAATTCTATTATTGAAAATATTCCCAATATGGTTTTTGTCAAAGATGCTGAAGATTTGAAATTTGTGCGTTTTAACAAAGCAGGGGAAGAATTACTGGGCTATACCAGAGAAGAATTAATTGGCAAAAGCGATCATGACTTTTTTCCACCAGAGACAGCAGATTTTTTCATTTTCAAAGATCGAGAAGTTCTGAAAAATGGTAAAGTTCTAGATATTCATGAAGAATTTATTTACACAAGGAATCAAAGTGTACGGATTTTACATACTAAGAAAATTCCTATTTTAGATGAATTTGGTAAACCGAAATATTTGTTAGGCATTTCGGAAGATATTACTGAACGTAAACAAGCGGAATTAGCTTTACAAAACAGTGAAGCTAGATTTCAAAAAATTGCTATCTCGTCGCCTGGAGGTATCTATATTCTTGTTCAACCTGTAGATGGTTCAATCTATTTTGAATATGTAAGTTCAGCTGTTGAAGATATTTGCGAGTTGACAGTTAAAGAATTACTAGAAAATTTCCATAACTATCAGGTGCTGATTCATCCTGATGATTTAGCGAGTTATCAACAAGTCATTGCTGATAGTATCAAAAATCTATCTCCTTTTCAGCATGAATGGCGCATTATTACCCCCAGCAAAAAAGTCAAATGGGTACAAGCAAGATCCCGCCAAGAATGCCGAGAAAACGGAGATGTGGCTTTGTATGGGGTAATGTTAGATATAACTGATCAAGTTGAGTCTAAACAACGCTTGGATCAACTAGCTCATCACATCCCCGGCATGATTTATCAGTATCGTCTCAGACCTGATGGTACTTCCCATTATCCTTATGCTAGTGATGGTATTCGAGAAATTTATGATGTCACTCCAGAGGAAGTAAAAGAAGATGCCACACCTGTTTGTCAAGTTATTCACCCGGATGATGTAGAGAAGATTAATCAGTCTATTTTAGAATCCGCTAACAACCTCACTCCTTGGTATATTGAATATCGAGTTTGTCATCGAAATGGTCAAGTAAATTGGGTTTTTGGTCATGCCACACCACAAAAACAACTGGATAATAGTATTATTTGGCATGGCTATATCAGTGACATTAGTGAATCCAAAAAACTCGCTGATGAACTATTAACTAAAACTACAGAGTTAGAGAGATTTTTTAACACTACTTTAGATTTATTATGTATTGCTGATACAGATGGATATTTCCGCAAAGTTAGTGCTTTATGGCCAGATGTTTTGGGCTATTCTTTAGATGAATTACAGGATCGGAAGTTTCTCGATTTTGTTCACCCTGATGATCTAGAATCTACCCTGGAAGCAATAAAAACACTTAGCAATGGAGAAGATATATTAAATTTTACTAATCGCTATCGCAGAAAAGACGGTTCATATATTTATCTAGAATGGCGTTCTAGACCTCAAGGTCAACTGATTTATGCCGCAGCAAGGGATATCACCGAGCGCAAAAAAGCTGAATTAGCCTTAGCGCAGGCCAAAGAGGCAGCAGAAGCAGCTACTAAAGCTAAAAGTGAATTTCTTGCTAATATGAGTCACGAAATTCGTACTCCCATGAATGGGGTTTTAGGTATGGCTCAGTTACTATCTAATACCAATTTGACAGAAGAACAACAAGATATTGTGCAATCAAATAGGAATAGCGGTTATGCTCTTTTAGTCATTATTAATGATATTCTGGATTTTTCAAAAATTGAATCAGGAATGTTGCAATTAGAAAAACATCCGTTAATTTTAAATGATATTATTAAATCGGTTTACAACCTATTTGCTAAACAAACAGCAACCAAAAATATTCAGTTAGAATATGCGATTACTCCTGATATTCCTACACATATTTTAGGAGATGCTGCTCGCCTTCGCCAAATTTTATTAAACCTAATTGGCAATGCTATTAAATTTACTGAACAAGGTAAAATTTATATTACCGTTGCCATTAATAGTAAACATAAAGATGAAAAGATAGAATTAATTATATCTATTCAAGATACAGGAATTGGTATTGAGCAAGAACGCTTAAATCAATTATTTCAACCATTCACCCAAGCAGATGCTTCCATCAGTCGTAAATATGGCGGTACAGGTTTAGGTTTAGCTATTAGCAAGAGTTTAGTCAATTTAATGGGAGGGACTATTTGGGTAGAAAGTCTCGGTCATATTGGTGGTCATCCTCTTGAAAATTGGTCATCAAATATCAAAAATAATAATTTCACGGGTTCAAGTTTTTATTTTACGTTTATCACAACAGCAGTTTTACCTAGTAACTTAATAGCAGAAAATTCTCCCCAACTATCTTCAGGGAAGACAATTAATGAAATATCTTCCATAAGAATTTTATTGGCAGAAGATAACAAAGTTAATCAAAAAGTTGTGCTATTGACCTTAAAAAAGTTAGGTTATAACGCAGATGTGGCTAACAATGGTTTAGAAGTTTTAAAAATATTAGAAAATAAATTTTATGATATAATTTTAATGGATATGCAGATGCCAGAAATGGATGGTTTAACTGCAACAAAGATAATTCGACAATCTGCCAAACCCCAGCCTTATATTATCGCTTTAACTGCTAATGCGTTAGAGGTGGATCGGCAAATGTGTTTAGATGTGGGCATGAATGATTATATCAGTAAACCTATTGTTATTACTGAATTTCAGGAAGCACTAAAAAATGCAACAATTCTTAAACTCTCCAAATTATAAGCATGATTGCAAGTCAGCACAGCAAACATATTTTTTCAATATCTCCTTAAGATTACTATTACCAAATATTGAAACCGAGAATATCAATAATTAACAAACATTAAAACCGATGTTCACTTCACAGTACCAGTTGCCGGAAATTGGTATAGAAAATTTGCATAATAAAGAAGATGAAATTAAGACAAAAAATTGAGCGATCGCTCACTAGAAATTACAAGCTACAACTCCTCATTGTTACCGTTAGTTATACTGCGGGAATGATCATGGCACTGGGACTTCATCGTTTAGATCCTCTGGCGTTAAGTGTTTGGCCACCTGCGGGAATTGCTTTAGGAGCAATGTTACTGTTTGGAATCAGAGTTTGGCCAGCAATAGTGATCAGTTTTATTTTATATATCATTTCTGGTGAAGATCCATTTGATTTTACATCATCAATCATGCCTCTGATATGCGAAATATTACAAGCTACATTTGCTGTCAAATGTTTAGATTATTTTCATTTTAATCGCCGATTAAATCGTTTAAATGATGTCTTTCAACTGATATTTGTGGGGGCTATAATTTCTACGCTTATTAAATGTATTTTGCAGATATCAACTATTTGTTTATTAAAAGAAGGATTTTGGATTGATTTTATTTGTATATCTCCCACAGGTGATTGGAGTAATTTGATTAATCTTTTTTGGACTTGGTGGGTGGGGAATGTCATGGGCATATTAATATTTACTCCCCTAATTTTATTAGTATATCCTGGTAATCAACCATCGCTCACATCAATTTTATTGAAAAGTAAATTAAAGAATATCAGATTACAATATCTGTTTTTATTGTGCTTAATCACTATTATTAGTTGCCTAGTATTTTACACAAAAATTGACAAACATCTTGCCAATTATCCTATAGAATATTTACCTTTACCTTTAATTATTTGGGCAACTTTAAAATTCGACCAAACTATTTCTAGTGTAGCTACATTTTTGGTATCACTAATTTCAATCTTAGCTAATTTTCAAGATGGGGGTCCTTTTCTGGCTAGAACTGGAAATATCAGCGAAGCAACTTTATTACTGCAAACTTTTATGGAGGTAATTACTATTACTAATTTAGTATTATCAGCTACGGTTAATGAACGTACACAAGCGGAAATGCAGTTACAAAGGTTAAACCAGGACTTAGAAAATCGTATACAAGAAAGAACCGCAGAGTTAGCCATTGCCAAGGAAAAAGCAGAGGTAGCAAATCAAGCAAAAAGTGCGTTCATTGCTAATATGAGTCATGAATTGCGATCTCCTTTAAATGCTATTCTCGGTTTTTCCCAATTGATAGTACGCAATAAAAATATCCCCCCCGATTTATATGAAAATGTAGGGATCATTTATCGCAGTGGAGAATATTTACTAACACTAATTAATAATGTTCTGGATTTATCCAAAATAGAAGCAGGTAAAACTATCCTCAATCCTACAGATTTTGACCTGTATCGCTTGCTTGATGATTTAGAAGATATGTTTCATTTACGGGCAAGTAATCAAGGCTTAAATTTAACATTTCAGCGGAATGAAAATGTCCCTCGGTACATTTGCTCAGACCCAGTTAAACTGCGGCAAGTGTTAATTAATTTAATTAGTAATGCTTTGAAATTTACACAATTAGGAGGAATAAGTTTAACGGTAAATAGTAGCAGTAAAAAAATCACAGATGTTGTAACTATTAATGTTCAAGTTTGTGATACAGGTATAGGTATTGCTACTGCCGAATTACCGAAACTGTTTGATGCTTTCTCTCAAACCCAATCGGGAAAAGATGCCCAAGAAGGAACGGGTTTAGGTTTAGCTATTAGTCGTAAGTTTGTACAGTTAATGGGTGGTGATATTTCAGTAAAAAGTAAATTAGGAAAAGGTACAAATTTTACGTTCTCTATTCAAGCTAAACTAGGGCAACCAAGTAATATTAATTTAGTCGAAGAACATCCTAGAGTTGTAGAACTCGCCCCAAGTGAAACTAAATACAAAATATTAACAGTAGATGATAAATCTATTAATCGTCAATTGTTAATTAAGCTGCTTAGTCCTCTGGGATTTGAGATCAAAGAAGCTAGTAATGGTCAAGAAGCTATTACTATTTGGGATGAGTGGGAACCTCACCTGATTTTCATGGATATGAGAATGCCTGTGATGGATGGTTACGAAGCTACCAAATATATTAAGTCTCAAATTAAAGGAAGTGCTACGACTGTAATAGCCTTAACAGCAAGTGTTTTAGAAGAAGAAAAAGCGTTTGTAATTTCAGCAGGCTGTGATGATTTTCGCCGCAAACCCTTTACAGAACATACTATATTGGAAGCAATATCTAAGCATTTGGGAGTGAAATATATTTATGCAGAACCTATTCTGAAAGAGAGTAGCAATTATTCAGAAAATGCATTAACTTCAGAAAATTTAACAATAATGACAAAAGATTGGATTGTAAGATTGTATCATACTGCACTAGAAGCAAATGTTAATGTCATAATGGAATTAATTCAAGAAATTCCAGAGACAGAGACTAGTTTAATTCAATCTTTAACTCAACTTATCTATCAATCTCAATTTGAAATAATTGCTGATTTAGTTGAACCTCTACTATTAGATACAAATTAATTGATCATGAAACCTAATCCCCAGCCTGAAAGTAAAGGCACGATTCTTTTAGTAGATGACATTCCTGAAAACTTACAATTACTCAGCGATATACTACTAAATCTTGGTTATACAGTTCGTAGAGTTACAAGTGGGAGGATGGCACTAAAAACGGTAAAAATTAAGAAGCCAGATGTAATTTTGTTGGATATCAAAATGCCAGACATGGATGGTTATCAAGTTTGTCAGGCACTCAAAGCAGAACAACAACTAGCAGATATTCCTGTAATTTTTATCAGTGCTTTAGATGAAGCTTTTGACAAAGTAAAAGCCTTTCAAATAGGTGGCGTAGATTATATTACTAAACCCTTTGAAATAGAAGAAGTAGTAGCACGCTTAGAAAATCAATTAACTATTCAAAGACATCAACGTTATTTATTAGATGAAATAGCTAAACGCAAAGAAGCAGAAGAAATACTTTATCAATCTAGATCATTACTTTCTAGTGTTTTAAATAGTGCGCTGGATGGAATTGCTGCTATGCAAGCCATCCGCCATCCCATCACGGGTGAAATTGAGGATTTTCGTTGCTTAGTCGTCAATCCAATTATTTCCAGAGCATTAGGAAGTAACCGCGATGAATTAATTGGTAAAGTAGCAGTTAAACAATTTTTGAATTATATTGATTCTACACTATTTGACCGATTTGTTGACGTTGTAGAAACTGGGGAATCATTAACTGAAGATTTATACTATCCTTTAGAAACATCTTGTTGGTATCAATATGCGGCAGTAAAATTGGGAGATGGTTTTGCTATTACAGTACGTGATATTACAGTCCGTAAACAAGCCGAAATTGCTCTTCAAGAATCAGAAAACAGATTTTCTACCATTTTTAATAATAGTCCCGATCCCATTTGGATTGCTACATTAGCAGAAGGAATTTGTTTAAATGTTAATGAGAGTTTTTGTCAATTCTTAGGATGTACATCAGATGAAATTTTAGGTCAATCCTGTGTAGACATTCAACTTTGGGAAAACATTGAGGATTTAAAATACTTCAGGCAAATGCTAATTCAGGAAGGGAAAATCCAAAACTTTGAAGTTGTAATTCGCACCAAGTCAAGAGAAGCTAAAAATGTTTTGTTTTCTGCTAAAAGAGAAAAACTGAATGGACAAGATTGCGTAATTGGTGTAATGAAAGATATTACAGAGCGCAAATTAGCCGAACTAGCTTTAGCCAAAGCCAAGGAAACCGCAGAAGCCGCTACTAAAGCCAAGAGCGAGTTTTTAGCTAACATGAGTCATGAAATTCGTACTCCGATGAATGGTGTATTGGGAATGACAGAATTACTCGCTAGTACAAATCTCACAGAGATACAGCGAAACTTTTTACAAACTATTAGAGAAAGCGGTGATGCACTGCTAAATATTATTAATGATATTCTTGATTTTTCAAAAATTGAGTCTGGGATAGTGGAGTTAGAACAAAGAGCTTTTATCTTAGAAGATATTTTGCAATCAGTGTTTAATCTTCTCAAGCTTCCAGCATTAGACAAACAAATTAATCTGCAATATTTACATCAAGCAGATATTCCCAAATTTCTGGTAGGAGATGGATCTCGTTTGCGTCAAATACTTCTGAATCTGGTTGGTAATGCAATTAAATTTACCGAGCAAGGAAGTATTTATATTGCCGTTGCTAGTCGAATATTACTAGAACAAAAACAGTGTGAACTGCTCTTTAAGATTAAAGATACAGGTATTGGTATTAATAGCGATCGCATCTTACAGCTATTTCAACCTTTCATTCAAGCTGACGCTTCTATTAGTCGTAAATATGGTGGTACAGGTTTGGGTTTAACTATTTGTAAGAGTTTAGTCGAGTTGATGGGAGGAACAATTTGGGTAGAAAGTTTTGGTCATGTTGGTGGTAATCCTCCCTTCAATTGGACTCCCAATCTGACTGAGCAAGGATCAACTTTTTATTTTACCATCTTGGTATCATTAGTCTCAGATATAGAACAGTCAAAAACATCTTTTTGTACACAGTTGGAAATTGATTACACAATCGCCCAGAAATGTCCTTTAAAAATTTTGTTAGCAGAAGATAACATAGTTAATCAAAAAGTAGCTAGTCAAATCCTCAAAAAACTTGGCTATCAAATGGATCTTGCTAAAAATGGGATAGAAGCTTTAAAAGCAGTTCAAAACCAATCCTATGATGTAGTTTTGATGGATATGCAAATGCCAGAAATGGATGGCTTGACAGCAACAAAATTGATTCGCCAAACACCGATTAATCAGCCTCGGATTGTAGCAATGACAGCCAGTGCTTTACCGAGTGATCGTCAAGCTTGTTTAGATGCAGGCATGGATGATTACATCAGTAAGCCAATCAAGATTGAAGAAGTTGTCCGCACTCTCTTACAATGTTATGGCAAGATGTCGTAAATATCATAGCAACGGACAAGGTGGTGAGGAAATCATAGGATGTTATGGATAACCCAAATTGCTACTTAGGAATTCACATCTTGGTGTAAGATATATTTTTGCTGAAACTAGCTCTCCTGAGTGGGATAATACAGAAAAAATATCTCCGACTATCTGATCATCTGGCATTTATGCCTGAAGAATAGATTAATCAGCTATTATGAAGCAACTATAGAAGAAAGTACCAATTCTGTTATGGAACTAAGAGGAGAAACTCCTAAAACAGAACCTCATTGAATACATTCCTTAACAGGAATAGCCCATTAATTTGAATTTCAACAGTTGGTTGATTTAGCCGCACCCTTGATAAACAATGAATCTTGATTCTGAAAAAGAAACTAAAGGTAATATTCTCCTGGTAGATGACATTCCCGAAAACCTACAACTGTTAAGTGATTTGTTAATCAAACTCGGCTACACTGTTCGCAGTGTCACCAGTGGCAGGATGGCACTCAAAACTGTCAAGGTCAAGCGGCCAGATGTCATACTTTTAGATATCAAAATGCCAGAAATGGATGGATATCAAGTATGTCAGGCACTCAAAATAGATGAAGATTTACGCAATATACCTGTAATTTTTATTAGTGCCTTAGATGATGTTTTTGATAAAGTCAAGGCATTTGAATCAGGGGGTATAGATTATATTACCAAACCTTTTCAAATCGAAGAAGTAGTAGCACGTCTGGAAAATCAGTTGACCATTCAACGTCAGCAACTTCTTCTGCAAAAAGAAATTAATAACCGCAGAGAAACAGAAGAGGTACTGTATCACTCTAGGGCTTTATTAGCTAGTGTTTTAAATAGTTCTCTGGATGGGATTGCTGCTATGCAAGCTGTTAGAGATCCCGTGACTGGAGATATTGAAGATTTTCGTTGCTTGGTTGTCAATCCTGTTATCGCTAGAGTCTTTGAACGTAGTCGGGAAGATTTAATTGGCAAATTGGTATTAAAGAAATTTCTCAGTCATATTGACCCAGAACTTTTTGATAAATTTGTGAAGATTGTAGAAACAGCAGAACCGCTAGAACAGGATTTTTATTATCCATCAGGAGATTCTTCTTGGTTTCACTTTGTGGCAGTAAAATTAGGTGATGGATTTGCAGTTACTATTCGTGATATTACAACGCGAAAACAAATTGAACTAGCTCTGCAACAGGCAAATCACAGACTGGAAATACTGGCAAATTTGGATGGTTTAACTCAGGTAGCTAACCGTCGTTGTTTTAATAATCGGTTGCTACAGGAATGGGAAGAATCGACACAAATACAGCGGCCACTTTCCCTGATTATTTTTGATATTGATGCCTTCAAATATTACAATGATTATTATGGTCATTTAGCTGGTGATGAGTGCCTATTACAAATTGCTCAAGCAGTGTATAAATTTATTCGTCATCTTGATGTAAATCGTCCTGCTGATTTAGTAGCGCGTTATGGTGGTGAAGAATTTGCGGTACTCTTACCTAATACAGATTTAAAGGGTGCTGTTAAGGTCGCAGTTAGAATTCAGGAAGCAATTCACAACCTGGCAATTCCTCATCTTAAGTCCACTGTCAGAGATATTGTCACAGTCAGTTTAGGAATTACGGCACTGATACCCAATAATGAAGTTAAACCAGATACATTAATTGCCGCAGCAGATAAAGCACTGTACGATGCAAAACAACAAGGACGCGATCGCTATTGTCTCCATGCTTTTTAAAGTAAACATTCAGCAGTAAGCTATCAGCAGTCAGCAAGAGGTAGAAGGACGATTAGAAAAGCAGTGAAAGATTGGGTGAAGAGTTTATAAAAATTTTTAGTAATCCCTAATTATTTACGAATTATTTTAAGGTACTGGATACCACTCACCAGACTGTAAAAATCGAATATCATTACCAACCAAATTGACATTATAAATCCATTTAATACTGGAACTGAGATTACTGACAGCATAATTATTACCTCCCAAAACCGTAACTTGCCATCCTGCTTGCACGGACTGACGACAATTTAATTTTTGGTGATCAATATTCAAGCAACGGTCGAAAAATTGAGGAGTTGTCCAATGTAAACGAATCATATCAACTGAGACCTTTCCCCGTTTAGCAGCATCTTTTTGAATTGCCGTTACAATTGAATTGGGTAAACTCTGCATTCCATCAGGTATGGGAGAAAAATTATGGTTAGCAATATCGTTTTTAGAAATATAGTAAACATAGCGATTAGCACCACTGGTCACTATCATTTGCCAACCTTCTACTTCTATATTTGGACAAGTCCCCATTTCTGGTCTTGAAGGACCTGCACCTCCACCTTGACACCAATTCCATTTTGTAGGTTTAATACTTTCTACTCGCAGATTAGAAGTTAAAACTTCATGGCGACTCACAACATCTTCTAACACCTTCACGCCAATATTACGAGGCATTTGTGCTGTTTGTTTGGGTAAAAATAAACTTAAATTTCCATAATTTAAATCTTTGCCATCCAGTCCCAATAAGAATGGTTTCTCTCTACCTTCTACAAGAACACGCCATCCTAAAATCGGCTTGACTTTGCAAGTAGCGTTAATGGGACAGTCAGGAAAACCTTTAGTTAGTTGTGCTGCAACAATACGCAAGCGATTGGGTTTTATTGCCAATTTTTTAGATAAAGTAGAGATAATAGTATTATTTAAACTTGCGATCGCATCAAGGGTAATAAATCCATTATTCGTGACATAATAAACCCACTTTTCACCTTGACCACTCATAGTTATACGCCAGCCAGAACGGGATCTAGCTTGACAAGGTTGAGGAGGAATAAGACCTGATTTGTTAGGTAAACAGTCTTCCCAGGTCGCTATTTCAGATTTAGTCAATTTTAGTGATTTGCTGTTAATTTGCAATGGCAGCGCCATGTTTTCCCGCACTGCGGTTTCTAGATTTTGGGGCAGATTTTTTGGTGTAGTGGCTATCGTTGCTTTAAGGGAATTCTGGGTTAGTATTTTTGGTGACAAAATCAGAGTGCTAATACCAATTAACCCCACCACACTACACAGAAGTATTTGGACTTTCATAATTTTTTCCATTTCATTGGGTCAACTTGTTATTTATTTGACTAAATTTGCGTAATTTATGTTTCTAACACATACAGCATCTTGCAGGTAAATAAAGCACAAAATTTACACCAAAAATCAAGTATCAAGCAAGTTTTACTCCTGAATGCTGATCTGAATTCTGGCGTAACTACTTAGACAACTGGGTGATTCAATTTTGCCTGAGACGCTGTAGCGTGACATTGAGCGCAACATCATATCCTAATCTAGCTAATTACTGATAGCAGCTTGTTTGTCTAGATTGTTCTCTATTCTCACAAAAAAGTTGTTGTCACCAAAACCCTATATACTAGACTAGAATTCCATAAATTTGAGATTTTTGTTAATTCCGATACCGTAAACTCTAAATTTTTAGATGAAATACTAGATAGTTTTTCATATTTTTTAAGTAGAAACTAAATCCAGTATCATCAAAAGACACGAAATTGATGTGGTGTGACCAGCAAGAGAGGAGTGAAACAATGGATTTACGTGGAGATGCATTGCAAATCCTAAAAGAAACTAGTCGAACGTTTTATATACCAATCAGTATTTTACCCCCAGGATTACAGGAAGCAGTTGCATCAGCCTACTTGTGTATGCGTGCCATTGATGAAATCGAAGATCATCCACAATTAGATAATGCCACCAAGTCATACCTGTTGCGAAATATCAGTCAAACATTACAAGCAGGAGTGGATGGTTTTCCGGTAGATGCTTTTTCTGTCGGGTTTAGCGGCCATGAAAATTCCTTAGCAGAAGTAAGTTTAAGAATTAGAGAATGGTCAATTTTAGCACCTGAAAGCATTGCGCCTCGCATTTGGGATGCTACAGCAGCAATGGCTGATAGAATGGCTTATTGGGCAGAAGTCAACTGGAAAATTAGCACCGAATCTGATTTAGATCGTTACACATTTAGTGTGGCAGGTGCAGTCGGCTTGTTACTCTCAGATTTATGGTGTTGGTATGATGGCACCCAAACCAACCGCACTCAAGCAATTGGTTTTGGCAGAGGTTTACAAGCAGTGAATATTCTCCGTAATAATGCTGAAGATTTAACCCGTGGTGTAGACTTTTTTCCCCAAGGGTGGAATCAAGACCAGCTTCAAGAATATGCACGTCGGAATCTATCCTTGGGAGATGCTTATACTAACTCCCTTCCTAACGGACCGGCTTTACAATTCTGTCAAATTCCTCTGGCTTTAGCACATGGTACTCTTGATGCTTTAGCTAATGGCAAGGAAAAACTCAGCCGTAGTGATGTTTATGCCTTGATTGAAAATCTGATGAGTATCAATGTGAAAGCTGGTTAATTATTACAAGAATAAGCCATCTTCTTTGATTTGTGAACAAGGAGAAAGTGGGTAATGGGTAAAATTTTCACCTATTACCCATAGCTGAATTATTATTCATGTCTGCGTTCACAACACAAATCGTTGTCAGATCCAATTCAGATAATTACTGTAAATAAACGTATAAAAGTATTTACAACCCAAAAGTATCGTAGTAAAACCAGTATCACCCACACACAACTGGTAACATTACTGGTATGGAAGCACCCCAAGGTCAACAAGAAATAAGCGGCCAACAATTTAGCAGCCCAGAAATCGAAGTTGGCATAGAAGCACCCCAAGACCTAGAAGCGGCAACCCCAGAACCGGAAAAACCCTTTGCCCAATTTATCTCTAATGTCCTGACTGTTGCCATTTCAGAGGATGGACGAATCATAGCCGTTGGTTTAGCAGATGGAACAATAGAAATTTGGGATTTGCTACTAAGAAAAAAAAGAGTGAGATTTAGCGCCCATGAAAATTCTGTGACATCCGTAGCCATGACTAAGGACGGGCAAACAATTGTTAGTGGTGGTACTGATGAGAAAGTAAGGTTATGGGACAGACAGGGGCAACCTATTGGTAATATTTTTACTGGACATGGCGGTCATGTCTATTCAGTTGCCATTAGCAAAGATGGGGAAACAATTGTTAGCGGTGGTGAAGATGGTACAGTGCGTTTGTGGAATCGGCAAGGAGAACCTATCAGCGATCCCTGGAATGAGAACGCTGGTGTTGTTAGATCGGTAGCTATCAGTAGTGATGGTGAGACTATTGTTAGCAGTCGCGGTGATCAAACAGTGCGGTTATGGAACAGACAAGGACAACCCATTGGCAATCTTTTCACCAAACATGAAGATTATGTAACTTCAGTAGCCATTAGTGAAGATGGACAAACAATTGTCAGTGGTGGTAGGGATGGAAAAGTGTGGGTGTTTGACAGAGAAGGAGAAAGCCTCGGCAACCCCTTTACTCAAAATTCTGGTTTTATTAAATCAGTAACCATCAGTAGTGATGGTAAGAATATCGTTACCGAAAATCCTGGTATTGTTCGATCAGTTGCTATCAGTAGCGACGGTCAAACAATTGTCAGTGCTGGCAGCAACCAAAAAGTTTGGTTGTCAAATAGGCAAGGAGAACTCATCAGTAATCCCTTGATTGGTCATGAAAGTTCTGTATACTCAGTAGCTATTAGTAACGATGGTAAGACTATCGTTAGTGGTGGAATAGATCGCACAGTAAGAGTGTGGAATAGGCAGGGACAAACCATCGCAGATCCCTTTAGTGGCCATCCAGATAATGTGACTGCATTAGCTATTAGTCACGATGGGGAGACTATTGTTAGTGCTGGTGAAAAAGGAACAGTACATTTATGGGACAAGCGAGGACAACCTTTAGTTTTCTGGGCTGGTCATCTAGGTTATATATACTCAGTAGCCATCAGCAATGATGGTCAAACTATTGTTACTGCTAGTAGTGATCATACATTGCAGTTATGGGATAGACAAGGTAATCATATTGCTGATACCTTTACTGGTCATGAAGGTTCTGTGTATTCAGTCGCTATCAGTAGCGATGGTGAGATGATTGTTAGTGGTGGCAGTGACGCAACAGTAAGATTATGGAACCCAGAGGGAAAAGCCATCACTAATCCTATTACTGGACATCAAGGTGCGGTTAAATCAGTAACCATCAGTCAGGATGGACAAACTGTTGTTAGTGGTGATAGTAACGGGACAGTAAGATTATGGAATAGAGAAGGAAAAGCGATCGCAAATCCTTTGAATGGCCATCAAGCAGGTGTCAAATCAGTAACTATCAGTCAAGATGGACAGACAATCCTCAGTAGTGGTGAAGATGGAACAGTAAGATTGTGGAACAGAGAAGGAAAACCTCTCGGTAAAACTTTTTTGTTCACTCAGCTTATGTCAATTCACGCAGGTTTTAGTCCTGATGGCAGTACCATTGTCACTGGTAGCGATGACGGAACAGTGAGGTTATGGGATGTTTCTGATCCCCAACGTAAGCGACAGATCGAAATTGGCCAACACCAACGAGAAGTTTGTGCGGTTGTTTTTGATCCCCAAGGAGATTACATTTTTAGTGCTAGTAAAGATGGTATCAAGGTTTGGCACTGGGAAGGGTTTAATATTCGTCGTGTTTCCCAACCTTTTAGCAATGACCAACCGACCGGTGAAGACTCTCTCGATGTAGCTAAGGAACTGCAATCTTTAGCTGATGTGTTGATGTTGCGGAGTCTTCAACCTCCTTTAGCAGTAGCCATCTTAGGTGGTTGGGGTAGTGGAAAATCCTTTGGAATGCACCTCATAGAAAAACAAATTACCAAAATTCGCTGTCAACAACTAACTGCAAAACAAACATGGGGTGAAAAAGGAGATGAACCAAATCTTTCTCCTTATGTTGGTCATGTTTATCAAATTAAATTTAACGCCTGGAGTTATGCTAAGTCTGATTTGTGGGCAAGTTTAATGCAGACTATTTTTGATCAACTTGACCGTCAATTAACTTTAGAAAAACAGTTAGGAGAAGTTTCTGATTTGCTGGCTGGTGGTGAAATTTGGCGTGTCATAAATCAGATGAATGATAGTGATAGGAAGGCAATTTTAGAATCGGAACTAACAGCAGAATTATTTGCTAACTTACAAGATAAAAATGCTGATAGTAATGCCCTTTGGGATATTCTCAGTCAAGTTAGACAAGAAGAACAGGAGAAACTCAAACGCACGGAGGAAGAATTACGAAATTTAGAAGCAGAAGTTAAAAATAAGAATCAAGAAATTGAGGATGAATTTAATCAAAAAATTAGGCAAATTGAACAGAGTTTTAATCAAGAGGTGAACAATATTGAGGCAAATGTTGAACAAGAAATGACAGATTTATCAATATTGATTGTTTTTCTGTCTCAACTCAAAGAAACACTTAAGGATGATTTTGGTGATTCGATCCTCAAAGATTTTCTCCATATCTGTGGCTTTAAAGATAGAAAAGATTTAGAAGCACAGTTTCCGATGCTGAAGTTAGATAAATTATCTGAATCTAATCTGATAGATATAGCACAGGAATTAGTTACTACAAAAGATGAAAAAATTCAAAATATTGTTAATAATGTCCAAAAAATAACTCATTTTCTGGAAGAACAACCTAGTCAAATAGTTGGGTTAATTGAATTTACTAAAAAAGACAGAAAAACATTATTTATCTTTTTAGGTGCAACTGCTTTACCATTTATTGCTTATTTTGTCATGGTTGCCGTTATACCAAAGCTGTTACCAGTTTTAAAAGAACTATCTATAGCTTTAAAACTTTGGGTAACAAGTGTGTGTGCTATCCCATCTATTTATAATGGAATAGAAATATTCAAAAGAATCCAAGTATGGCAAGTCAAAACAGTGAGATTTTTACAAGTGGCTAGGGAAAATGTCAAAGAAGAAAAACAGAAACTAAATCAAAGTAAAGAAGAAAAAATTAAAGCACAAATTAATCAACGCAAAGAAGAATATGAACAAAGTCAAGTTAAGGAAATTTTCGCTAGAAAGGAATTAGCGACACAAGAATTAACTGCAAAACAGCAGGAAATCGAAAAACTGCAATTACAAGTGGAAAGACAAAAACAGCGTGTTGGCTTAACTGCCCAGTATACATCTTTACTGGATTTTGTCAACAATCGTTTAGAGGATAATTCCTATCAAAAACTTCTGGGAATAATGCACCAAATTCAGGATGATTTACAAGATTTATCCGAACATTTAACCTATCAAACAGGACGTACAAATCCTGATAAAATAAAAGATTTGAAACCACTTTTCCCCAGGGGTCCAGCAAGAATAGTTTTATATATAGATGATTTAGACCGTTGTCCTCCTGATAGAGTTGTTCAAGTTCTAGAAGCTGTACAATTATTATTAAATACTGAACTTTTTATCGTTATCTTAGCAATAGATGACCGTTATATTGGTCGTGCTTTGGAACACATTTACAGAGGAGTTTTAAAACGTGGTGGTACTCCTTCTGGTGTGGACTATTTGGAAAAAATAATTCAAATTCCCTACAGAATGCGGCCTATTAGTAAAGATGTGACAGCAAGTTATTTAAAGTCTTTAGTAGATATTGAGGAGGAGGCTAAAAAAGACAATCAAGAAGATATGATTTTACAACAAACAAGAGGAGAAAATACTATTTCCAGCCAACAAATAAATGAGAAAATTAGCTTCTTAAAAGGATTAGAAGAATTCCCAGAAAATATTCAACAAGATGAAATTTTAGAAATACCTGTTGTTCCTGAAAAACAAACAGAGAGAGATGGGAATTTACAAGAATATACTCCAACTCCAAATTCAGGTATTAAAGTTATTTCTCAACCCAGAACTGAAGAATTTAATTCTGAAACTAATAGAAAGATACAACATTCTGCCAATACAGAACCCTTAGTAAGTTGGGAAAGATTTACTGCTGAAGAGTTCCAGTGGATATCAGAATCTTGTCAGCACGTTGACTTAACCCCAAGAACTGCAAAGCGACTAATTAATATTGGCAAAATCATTAAAATTATCTGGACACCCCTACCTAATGACACAACATGGAAACAAGAACCGAAACCAGAATATAAACAGACATTAATTGCATTTTTAGCTTTAGCTGGTAGATATCCCAAGGAAATGCGAAAGTTATTAGAAGAGATTTATTTGGAATTTGAAGAAACCGATGGATATACAGTCATAATTAAAAAAGATGAATGGTTAGACCGTTTACAAAAACAAGATGTATTTATGGATAGACATAACCAGAGGGAGTGGAAAAAGTTTAAAAATGACTTGATGAAAATGTCACCCCAAGACAAATTTTACTTTGAAAAGAGAACTTTCAATTTAGCTAGGTCTTTCTGTTTTGTTGGTGATGTTGGTTATGACCCCGATGATTATTATAATCGAGAGTATAGATTTGAAGACAGGAAGAAAGATTATGGTTTTCAAAGGGGTGAATAGAATTATCAATTGACAATTGATAATTGATAATTGACAATTAATTGATAATAACTTAGAAGTCCGGCTCCGATGCGGAGAGTGGTTGGAGTAAAGTTTATCGAACTCAAGTTTAAAATAGTTAATTTCAGGTAATCAATTATGATAGAATTTGCAGCTATTACTTCCGTAATTACTAAATATGCTCCTCAAGCTAGTCAATTAATCATTAAACAAGCTCAAAAAAACGAAGCCGTTATCAAAGTTCTGCAAGAATTAAAACTCAATCCTACCCAAATTCTTGAAGATGTTGATACTGTTTATGGCTACACTCTAGTAAAGTATGGTGTATTTAAGTCGGAAGCAATTTTAAATTTGTTTAGAGAGAAAGTAATTAAAGATTTTTTTTGGGATGCTTACAGTAATAATGCTCCCTTTCAGTTTGTAGAAAATACCAAAAAATTTCTAAATCAGAATAACGAACTAAAAACCCAGATAATTAACGCCAAAATCAACTTTTCCGCTGAATTAGAAGAATTTGGAGAAGCTTTTATTGCAGTCGCTAAACAAACAAAAGCCTCAAAATATCAGCCTTATCCAGATTGGAACTTAGATGTTTATCCCAAAGAATTTAAAGCGTTAATTTTTGAAAAAACTCGCTTATTTTGTGGTCGGGATTTTGTTTTTAAAGCTATTAATAACTTTTTCACAACTCAATCCAAAGGTTATTTTACTGTAATTGGGGATGCAGGAATGGGAAAAAGTGCTATTTCTGCTAAATATATTTCCGTGATTAAATGTCCTTGTTATTTTAATGTCTTTGCAGAAGGACGCAATAAGCCAGAACAGTTTTTAGCGAATATTCGTCAACAGTTAATTAAACGTTATTCCCTCCAAAATGCAGATAACGCTGATTTAAGGACTTTACTGCAAAAAGCCAGCGAAAAATTAACCCAAGGACAAAAACTAATTATTGTTGTTGATGCACTAGATGAAGTTGAACAAGAAGGAAATAGTAATCTGTTAGATTTACCACAAAATCTACCTGATGGCATCTATTTTTTACTAACGAGAAGACCTTATAATCAAGAAACAAAACGTTTAACTTTATCTCCCGATACTCCTACGGCTGAATTAGATTTAACAAAGGAAGATTATTCAGCTTTGAGTCAAGAAGATATCAAAGAATATATTCAGTTATTCTTGAATAACGAACCTAAACTGAAAGATTGGATTAACGAGCGTAATATTTCTGAAGAGAATTTTATTCAGGAAATAGCCGTTAAGAGTGAAAATAATTTCATCTATTTGCGCTATCTACTACCTGGTATTGCTGAAGGTAAATACAATGATTTAACTTTAAAGGGATTACCTCAAGGATTGCAAGATTATTATACAACTCATTGGCAGAGGATGGGCATGGATAAAGAAGCCAATGAACAGAAGGTGAAAATACTTTATATTTTGGTAGAAAGAGGTGAACCTATATCTCTAAATCTGATTGCAGAAATTCTGGATGAAGATGAATATGAAGTGAAATCAGTGTTAAATGATTGGGTTGAATATGTAACCCCGAAAGTAAATGCAGAGGAACAAAAAACTTACTATAGTATTTATCATCGCAGTTTCCTGGAATTTCTTAAAGGTCAAGATAAGTTAGGTAAAGGTCGGAAATTATTTAGAGAAGTTAATAAGAGTATGGCTAATTATATGCTCAAGGAGATGGAATAAATGGGGAGCATTGCCACTAAATTAGCTTCAAAATCAGCAGAATTTACAAGGATGTTTTTAGGACAGTTTCCTGAACAACAGTTAAAAGCGGGAAACTTAGAACAGTATTATCAAACTCTCACGGATTTTGATTTTATTTCTTTGAAAACTGAAAATCATAAATTTGGAGTAGAACCGCTAATCAGAGATTATGAGCTAATTGAAAATGCTGAAATATTAGAGAAATTAGAAGAGGATGAAAAACTAGAACCGGAACAAGTTAAAATATTGAAATTGATTCAACGTACCCTACAGCTATCAGCCCATATTTTGAATGAAGATAAAAACCATTTGGTAAGTCAATTATGGGGAAGATTACAGGGGTTTGAACAATTAGATATTCAGAAAATATTGGCAGATGCAGCAGAAAGTAAAAGTGAAATTCCGCGATTGCGTCCTGTTACAGCAAGTTTAACTACTCCAGGTAGAAATCTATTACGTACTTTGACTGGTCATAAAAGCTGGGTACAAGCAGTAGCAATTACCCCAGATGCTAAAAAAGCTGTTTCTGGTTCACATGACAAAATCCTAAAGGTATGGGATTTGGAAAAGGGAACAGAAATTTTTACTCTGACAGGTCATAATTACTCAGTATATGCAGTAGCCATTACTCCAGATGGTAAAAAAGGTATTTCTACATCAGTTGACAAGACGGTGAAGGTGTGGAATTTAGAAACAGGAAAAGTAATCTCTACTCTGACAGGTCATAAAGACTGGGTAACAGCAATAGCCATTACCTCCGATGGAAAAAAAGCTGTTTCTGGTTCTCGTGATTACACAGTGAAGGTATGGGATTTGGAAAAGGGAATAGAAATCTCTACTTTGATTGGTCATAATGACTGGGTAACAGCAGTAGACATTACCTTAGATGGAAAAACAGTAGTTTCTGGTTCACATGACAAGACCCTGAAGGTATGGGATTTGGATAAAGGAAAGGAAATCTTCACCCTGACAGGTCATCAAGACTGGGTAAATACAGTGGCTATTACCCCAGATGGAAAGAAATCTATTTCTGGTTCTCGAGACTACACAGTGAAAGTGTGGGATTTGAAAAAGGGAATAGAAATCTCTACTTTGACTGGTCATAATGACTGGGTAACAGCAGTAGACATTACCTTAGATGGAAAAAAAGCTGTTTCTGCTTGTACTGACCGAATCATCAAAGTTTGGGATTTAGAAAGAGGAAAAGAAATCTCTACTCTGACAGGTCATAATGACTGGGTAAATGTAGTAGCTATTACTCCAGATGGCAAAAAAGCTGTTTCTGGTTCCAATGACAAAACTCTCAAGGTTTGGGATTTAGAAATCTGGGATTTAGAAACAGGAAAAGAAATCTCTATTCTGACAGGTCATAACAATTGGGTAAATACAGTAGCTATTACCCCAGATGGCAAAAAAGCTGTTTCGAGTTCTGTTGATAAGACTCTGAAAGTGTGGGATTTGGAGAAGGGAATAAATATCTCTACTCAAACTAGCTATAAAAACTTGGTAAATGTAATAGCCATAAATATAATAGCCATTACCCCAAATGCTAAAAAAGCTATTTCTAGTTCTGTTGACAAGACTCTAAAGGTGTGGGATTTAGAAACAGGAAAAATAATTTTTGACCTGACAGGTCATAATAACTGGGTAAATGCAGCAGCTATTACCCCAGATGGAAAAAAAGCTGTTTCTGGTTCTGCTGACCAAACTGTTAAGGTATGGGATTTAGAAACAGGAAAACTAATCTCTACCCTGACTGGTCATAGCGGCTGGGTACAAGCAATAGCTATCACACCAGATGGAAAAAAAGCTGTGTCTGCTTCTAATGACAATACTCTGAAGGTATGGGATTTGAATCAGGAAATGGAAATCTATACTCTTCTTATTGGTTACAGTGATTTGGTAACAGCAGTGGCCATTACTCCTGATGCCAAAAGAGTGATTTCTGCTTATGACAACACCCTGAAACTTTGGGATTTAGATAAAGGAACAGAGATATCTACTTTTACTGGTGATAGTTCTATAAATTGCTGTGCAATTTCCCCAGATGGCTTAACAGTTGTCGCAGGAGACACATCAGGACGGATTCATTTCTTACGCTTAGAATTACCAGATATGCTCAAGGAGGTGTCATAAAATGGGGAATCTTGCCAATAAATTAGCCTCAAAATCACCAGAATTTAAAAATATGTTTTTAGGTCAATTTCCTGAACAACAACTAAAAGCAGGAAACACAGATAAATATTATCAAACCCTTACAGATTTTGATTTTATTTCTCTCAAAATTCAATCTCCTAGTTTTGGCGTAGAAGCCCTAATTAAAGATTATGATTTAATTGCTAATCCCGAAATATTAGAAAATTTAGAAGAAGACGAGAAACTAGAAAGCGAAAAAATTAAAACGCTGAAATTAATTCAAAATTCCTTACAATTATCATCCCACATTTTGAGTCAAGACCCAAATCAATTAGTCAGTCAATTATGGGGAAGATTACAAATTTTTCCACAACCAGAAATTCAGAAAATATTACAAGATGCAGCAGCAAGTAACAGTGAAATTCCTCGATTTCGTCCCATTACAGCCAGCTTAACTACTCCTGACGGACAACTACTGCGTACCCTCACAGGTCATGATAACGCAGTTAGAGCAGTAGCAATTACACCTGATGGGAAAAAAGCCGTTTCTGCTTCAGATGACAATACTTTGAAAATATGGGATTTAGAAACAGGAAAGGATATTTTTACTCTTATTGGTCATCACAGTTATGTAAATACAGTAGCAATTACCCCAGATGGTAAAACTGCCATTTCTGGTGCTGATGATAATACTTTAAAACTATGGAATTTAGAAACTGGTAAAGAAATTTATACCCTGAATGGTCATTACAGTTGCGTCAATGCTGTAGCAATAACACCAGATGGTAAAAAAGCCATTTCTGGTTCTGATGACCACACCTTGAAATGCTGGGATTTGGAAACTAGTTTAGAAATTTTTACTCTCACTGGTCATGAAAACTGGGTAAATGCAGTAGCGATTACACCAGATGGTAAAATTGCTGTTTCTGGTTCTGATGACAATACTTTGAAAATATGGGATTTAGAAACAAGTTTAGAAATTTTTACTCTCAGAGGTCATAACGGTTGGGTGAGAACAGTAGCAATTACACCAGATGGGAAAACTGCTGTTTCTGGATCTGATGACAATACTTTGAAACTGTGGGATTTAGAAACAAGCAAAGAAATTTTTACTTTAACTGGTCATAATAATTGGGTGAGAACAGTAGCAATTACACCTGATGGTAAGAAAGCGGTTTCTGGGTCTTATGACAAGACTTTAAAGCTGTGGGATTTGCAGACAGGAAAGGAAATCTCTACTCTTCCTTCTAAACATTATACAAATAATAATAATTCAGTAAATAAATTAGACATTACCCCAAATGGAAAGAAAGCTGTTAAACTGTGGGATTTACAAACAGGAAAATCAATTTCTATTCTCACTGGTTATAATGAATGGATAAATGCAGTAGCTATTACCCCAGATGGAAAAAAAGCCCTTGCTGGTTTAGATGATAAAACTTTAAAATTGTGGGATTTAGACACAGAAACAGAAATATCTTCCCTCACAGGTCATCATGATTGGGTAAATACAATCGCAATTACACCTGATGGGAAAAAAGCGGTTTCTGGTTCTGATGATAAAACTTTGAAATTGTGGGATTTACAAACAGGAACAGAAATTTATACTCTGACTGGTCATCATTCTTGGGTACAAGCAGTAGCTATTACACCAGATAGTAAAAAAGCCGTTTCTGGTGCATCTGATAACACTCTAAAAGTGTGGGATTTAGCAACAAAAAATTTAATTTCTACTCTCACTGGTCATTACGGTTCAATTTGGGCTGTTGCTATTACCCCGGATGGTAAAAAAATCCTTTCTGGTTCAGAAGATATCTCCTTAAAATTGTGGGATTTGAAAACAGGGAAAGAAATTTATACTTTATCTGGTCATAGAGGTGCAATATGGTCTTTAGCTATTACACCAGACGGGAAAAAAGCTATTTCTGGTTCTTGGGATAACAGTTTAAAATTATGGAATTTAGAGACAGGTAAGGAAATTTTTACCCTCTTTGGTCATAGTATGCGAGTGAAAACAGTAGCAATTACCCCAGATGGGAAAAAAGCCCTTTCCGGTTCTGATGATAAAACTTTGAAGCTGTGGGATTTAGAAACAGGAAAGGAAATCTCAACTCTCACTGGTCATGAAAACTGGGTGAGGTCAGTTGCAATTACAAATGATGGGAAAAAAGCGATTTCTAGTTCTGATGATAAGACCTTAAAACTGTGGGATTTAGAAACAGGAAAGGAAATTTCTACTTTTACGGGTGATTCATCAATCATAAGTTGTGCAGTTTCCCCAGATGGTTTGACAATTTTAGCAGGAGAACAATCAGGTCGAGTTCATTTCCTGCGGTTAGAAGGGGGTTAAAAAATGAATAATATCACCCAAAATTCAATTAATATCCCTAGATATCCTCCAGAATTTCAGCAAATCATCACCGCCAAAAATCACAACTTTGTCGGTCGTGAATTTGTCTTTGCTGCAATTAATAATTTTCTTAACCAATATGACCGGGGCTATTTTACTATCATCGGTGAACCGGGTATTGGTAAAAGTGCGATTATTGCTCATTATATCAGCAAAAATCCGGGAATTGTTTATTATAATGTAGAAATTGCTGATCCCCCCCAGCCCCCCTTAAAAAGGGGGGAGTATGAGCAATTTTTGATGAATATTTGCACTCAATTAATAGAAATTGCCCAACATCAAAGCGGTAAAAATATAACTGCTAACTTGACAGATTATACCACAGAAAATAGTGGTTTTTTATCGTTATTACTGCAACAAATCAGCGATAGATTAAATCCAGAACAAAGGTTAATTATTACTATTGATGGCTGTGACAGAATTGATATTAATAATCAACAACGTGGTTCAAATCTATTCTATTTACCCCGTTATTTGCCAGAAAATGTTTATTTTATCCTTACTCGTCGTCCGTTTCTATCAGAAAAATCAGGTTTATTAATTGAAACACCTTCCCAAAGTTTGGATTTATCGAATTACCCTGAACAAAATTGTGCTGATATTCAGGAATATATCAGAAATTTTAGCGATCAGAATATTAATGATAAGTTACGACAAATTAGTGAAAATGAAACTAATTTTATGTATGTTAGCGAAATCTTGACAGCTATTAATCAAGATATTGATCCTGAAAATTTACAATTTTATTATCAAAGTCATTTAGATAAAATGAATTTAACAACCAGTCAACAGCAAACAATGGCTTTACAGGTGTTAAATGTTTTAGTGCAAGAGCAATCAGTTACAATAGAAACGATAGCGGAAAGATTAGATGAAGATGAATATGACATCAAGGTGATTTTAGATAAATGGCGAGAATTTTTACGTTTAGAATCAATAGAAGAAGAAAACTATTATAGTCTTTATCATCCTAGTTTTCGTGATTGGTTGGGGCAGAAGTATAGCCTTTTCTAGGCTACTGAGGTACACCCAAACTTTGCTGGTTAATATTTTTGGATTTAAAGATGTACCTCACTAGATCGAGAAACGCTATATAGGGGATTATAAATCGCGACTACAAAGGCAAAATCAGCCTTTGCGGACTAACTTTACAGTGATATTCAGATAAATGAATGACAGCTATACCCAGCTACATCCGCGACAGAACAGCGACCTTGGATAGCTTGCCTTTATCCAGTCCTTCCAGTTCATTCAGATGTAGCCAGCCTTCCTTGATTAATCCAGCAAAGACAAAGAGGAGAACGGAGTATTGGTAGTCGTACTTACCCTCAACTTCATGCCTTTTAGCACTCAAGAAATCGTGTAACCGCCAGAGATCGCCCAAGTTCACGAGCGTACTTGCCTCCTTTTGAACTTGTTTAAGCAAAGCCTCAATTTCTCGTTCGTAGGCTTGATCAAAGGCTGTTCGAGCTATCTTCTTTTCAATTTCCGTCCACTCAACTTCACTTGCTTGCATGATTCAACCTGAAATTTGTGCGTTAGTTATTTGGTGAGGATTGTTTTGTTTGTCCAGAGTAATTGATCGCTCTTGGTTAACGGGACTTAGACAAAAAAAGATGGATGAAATAGCCTCAAATGATATCACAGAGAGATTTTGACATCGTTTTGGTTGGTTTCTTGATATATTTGGGTATCAGGCGTTTTTGGGTGTTTGATGTATTTTTCTTAGCAAACAATGGTTTGAGGCTTGTTTCATCGTCAAAAATGTTTCAGTCTGGTTAAGAGAGCGATCGCTTAGTGATTTACTTGTCTCTAATGTTTCCCTAGCGAACTAGGTTCAGAAGTTCTTTGGGAGAAGCTAATAAGTCAATTGCTACGAAAAAGATTTTGCCTTCAGGGTTGAGCAAGAACCGCCAAGCCATGTTCATGCCTACTGCTGCGCCAAACCAAGGGGTCTGAACTTTGCCTGTCACTTTCACCTGAGTATAGCCATCTTCTGCGGGTTCAGCGACACCGCGCTCTGGTATCAAATTGAGGTTCTGACACTCTTCCCGGAAAAACCGCAGGATTGCATCTTTGCCCACGATTGGTCTCTGGAAAGGAGGCTGCAAAGCACCGTCTGCCACGAATAGTTTGATCAGTTCATCAAAGTCATTTGCATTCAAGTTGTTCATATAGCTCAACACTGTTGGATTGTTGAGACCTTGAATCTTGACTTGAGTGCGCTGAGAAATTTCTCTGGGGGCGACTACAGGTTCAGAAATTCTGGTGTAGCCTTCTAGTTTACTAGCATCAAACCCCATGTCTACAACAGAGTTCCGCAAGACGGTAATCTGTTGTCCTTGATCCAAGGTTTTGAGAGTTTCCAATACGGCATTAGCGTTAGCTGATAGCTTGTAGCCAGCCGGAATTGGCGCGACAATGCCTTGCTCCATCCATTCCCCAAGCTGATTCCAGAAACCGAGCTTAATATTAGGCGACCAAGTAGCATAGGTACGGCAAATGGGGGTATCTGCGTGGTTTGCCAGATCGCACATAACCTGAGTTTGCTCAGGAAAAGTCATTTTCTTGATTTGGTTCAGGATTCCTTCTGCAAACTGCATACTAGCTGCGCCAGGAGCCGCAACCGTGATGGTTTTGCCCATTTCTAAGAAAGCGAACCATGTCCATGCCAGTTGATCTTCGGCGCTGAGTTGGTTGAATCGAGCGGTTAAAGCTGGCACAGCATCAGCCGACAGTGTGTTGGGGAAAATACCACGGGCAGAATCGATAGTAATTGCCATATAGAGGAATACCTCACTAAGTTTTCAACTGGCCCAACGTGGAGCGAGACTTACAGTTTTGCTCCCCAACCAAAATATCACAAATCTTTACAATAATTAAATAAACTTTATATATATTTAGCTCAAAAATCTGGCAAAACAAGGAGAGTCAAGACTGCTGGTTGATCGTTACCATCTGCGTCTAAGGCTTCTGTGTGTTGATTGCACCTAAACCACACCATTGACCCTAGGCATCGACCGAATTTAAATATGCTTATCCTAGTAGAGATGTTCCATGAAACGTATCTACATTCTTTTCACCAGATGTCTACTGTACTTGGGTATTCTGCGGTCGAGAAAATTTTAATTCTGCCATTGAACAAGTACTTTTAAGTAATTGCAATCATCTTTATAGTTAAATTTAAGTCCTATTAGGAAATATTAACCGCCCCAGAAGCATGAACTAAAGGTAACAGGGGACCGAGTTGTTCCTGTCCATTTACAGCTAAATTGCTGTGACACAAATAAATTCTCTGGGAAACACGAGCAAGTAAATCTGCTATAATGCGGCGTAACCTTTGCGTTTCTGCTTCTTGTTCATCTGCTGCTGTCCAAGGTTGGCCTAATCTATCCCGTAAGAACAAAGGCGCACCGTACAATGTGGCTGCACCACCTTTAGCCCAGAGGGGTGAACCGGCATCTAGCCAAAAATGCCATTTGTGATTTCTGCGACTAGCACGGTATTGGAAAATGGTGGCTAGGGTGACGGCTTTTCTGGTATTACCGATGGGACGCAAGGGGTAAGGGTTAGCGGTAATCGTACCACGGCGTAGGAGTTGAATAAATTCTGCAATCGCAGTTGTAGATGATGGCGGTTGTAGGTCGATTGGTTTTAATCTGGTGTCTACTTCCCAGTAATGTTGGGCGGTTTCTAATAATTCTCGCAGTGCGGCTAGTTGTTGATATGGGGGGCTGCTGTTTTGGCAGAGAAAGTGTTGAATAGCTAGATATAATAGGGAAATGGGACTAGCAATGATACCCTCTTCTAGTTGCGATCGCTGTTGTTCTATCCACTGTAATATCTCACCATAGGCTTTACTGGCTGCATAGCCGATTCTATCCCAGCGTTCAAAGGTTTTTACTTCTAGTAGGTGGGGGTTGTCTGGATGGGGTACAAAGCAGTAATCTGCAATTAAACCAGCCCTGACAGGATCTATATCGGTACTGTGTGTTGTATTTTGAGTGCTAAGTTCTGAAACAGTTTCTAATTCTAAAGTTGGTTTTTTCCGACTTAATACAACTAACATTTCTGCAACTTCATCTCGGTCTACCAATCTTCCCAAACCAGGATAAACTAAAGCTAGTAAGGTGAGTAAAGCTCTTATCTCTGGTGAACTAATTAGAGGAAGTTGGTCATTGAGAGATTCAACCAGAATATTTTGCTTAGTTAATATTTCTATCAAAGTATAACGGGCGATCGCATCTAAACCAGGCGCAATAATCGCCACCTCTTCTGGTGCAACTATTCCTGATTTTATCGCTCCAATCACCTCTTCTGCTGTGGCGCGCAAAAGTTGAGCGCGAGAACCAGTTTGAATCGACTGCACAAACTTTGGTAAACTTAACATTGCCATTGGTTCGGTGATTAACTCTACCATTTGTGTAGTTAGTTGATAGGCCAAACTATTTTGAGTGGGACTAACTAAATTTTCTACCCGACAACGTTTCGCTAACCCTTGTAGATATTTGGAATCTGCACCCAACCCCCAACGCACCGCCCCTTCAGAATTATAACTAAACGCCCCAATCGCACCATTATCTAATAAAAACTCAAACAAATTCCGGGCTATGGCTGGATAATCATCCACATCATCTGCTATTACTCTTTGATATCGTTGCATCAGCCGCTGCTGATAATTACTATTAGTTAATAGATGGTGGTTGTAAAGTTCTGTTATTAATGCATAAGTCAAAAATCCCCTTTCTAAACACCAATTACGCCAATTTAACAGCAAAGAACCGAAAAATTCTGGTGCTAAAATATTGCCAGTTTCCTCTAAACCTGTTTGCAAAATCTTAACAATTTCTTCACAAGATGTACCACTATAAGCTGCTAACTGCCATAAGTCTAATATCCGCCTCACTAGACGGTACTCATTCACTCCCGCACGTTGCAAAGTTTCTGCATCTAGTTGCGAACGCCACAGTTTAGTTGCTAATTCTTGCTCAGTTTCAGGGCGCAATCTTACAGGAAATTGTGCTTTAATTTGTAAAGATTCAATTAATAACGGCCAGAATAAAATCACTTCATCCTGAATAAAGCCCAAAGTTGTTTTAGCACGAATTGGGTATTTTCCTGAAGTCAAAGCCACAATTTGATCACTTAAGACGCGGCGATTATCATCATTCGCTGCTAAAACCAAAACCCCTGGTTCTGTTTGTCTAAGATTTGAGGTTTTAATAGTATTTTTATATTTCTGCTGCTGAGGTTTTTTAGTATAAAATAATTCTGTGTGTTGGTTGCCAATTTGTACCCAATGACAAAACTCCCAAGCCAAACGAGTCGTCTTACCGCTGCGACTACTACCGACAATCCAAACAGAATCAGAAACCACAAATCAACTCCTTCTACTTTTGTTAGTATAACTTTTGCGTTAACTTAAGTTATAGCGGTTGTCAGTTGGATGCGAAAATACAGTGTTCATAAAAATCAGTTACTAAAGAACTTTGAACCCTATTCTCTGTTCCCTGCTATCAATAATCACCAAATCATGTTGGATGTTCATCGACGATGAAAAACTCTGTGCTTAGTCAAAAAATCTACTCTTTTTTACTAGCTGCTTACAGATGGTATTTACTGACACCAGAACGCTCTTTAGAAGAAGCTTATCAATCAGCTTTGAAGATTAAGGAAATCGAAGACAAGCATTTTAATGGCAATAAAATATGCCCTGACTCTGCTATGTACAGTAGTAGTGTCATGGATTATTTTCAGACAGAGTTAAAGAAATTATTAAAAAATGTCCGAATGCGGTTGACAGAATTTAAAGCCAGCCGTTGGTTTTCTAATGAATCTAAGCAAGCAGCAGCCGCTAAAACCGGGATAGAATATCCCAATCCAGCTTCAGTTTTAGAGAAACTAGAATTTATTGATCAAGTCATTGCTAAATACATAAATAATGATTTAGAAACAACTCCTGTCAATTTAGTTTCTCCACCTAAAATTGTAGCAGATAATGGAGCTATTGCCCAACCGATTACAGCAAAATCATCATTGCCAAACAACGGTAGTAAACCCAAACGAAAAACGGATACTACAGGTGTTTTACCTCGGTCAATTTTAAGTACCATCACTCGTCTCCAAGTAGAATTAGATCCAAATTCTGAACAAGACGTAGTGCAGAATTTCCGCCAGACGCAAAAAAGAACAATTATATCTATTCGCTTTCTATTGTTATTAATAATAGTACCACTTTTAACTCACCAAATAGCTAAAGCTGTAGTAGTAGGTCCGGTGGTTGAGCGTTTTAGAAATGGGGAAACCGTGGAAATTTTTATTAATGAGGAAATGGAAGAGGAAGCATTGGTAGAATTGCAAAAATTTGAAGAAAGAATCAGGTTTGAAAATTTAATTAGTAATGCCCCGCCGCTATCCGTTGAAGCTATAGAAAATCAGATGAAAGAGAAAGCCCAAGAAGTAGCAGAGGAGTTTCGGCGTGCAAGTGCCAACGCGATTAAAAATGTATTTGCCGATATTTTTTCAGTAGTTGCTTTTATTTGGCTGTTACTTATCAGTAAGTCTTCTATTTCTGTTCTCAAAGATTTCTTTGATCATATAGTATATGGATTGAGTGATAGCGCCAAAGCATTTATTATTATTTTGTTTACTGATATCTTTGTAGGATTTCACTCTCCCCACGGTTGGGAAGTAATTCTGGAAGGTATATCAAAACACTGGGGTTTACCAGCAAATCGAGATTTCATCTTTTTATTCATTGCTACATTCCCCGTGATTTTGGATACCATTTTTAAATATTGGATTTTCCGTTATTTAAATCGCATTTCACCTTCTGCTGTTGCTACATATCATAATATGAATGAATAAATTCGTAATTTGTAGTAAGCATTCAGCCGTTAGCCGTCAGCCATCAGCTATGTACCTGAAATATTAAAATTTCCAGAATGAACATAAACAGATAATCCCTAACATTCCTGAAATTAAAAAGTCTGAATACTTACAATTAATTACTCTTGCCTTTCACCTTAAAATGATGAAAAAAATATTTAATACAACTGTTAGTTTACCCGTTTTTTTGACAATTTTTTTATTGGAAATGCCAGCCATAAAAAATCCAGAAATAAACAATCCAGCTATAAAAAATCCAGCTATAAAAAATCAAGATATCGTTTCTCCAGAATGCCAAATAACGAAGTGGAATTTACCAGTTGCTTTGAAAACTGACAGCACTAAAAATTCACCTGTACTTGTCCAAAGATTACCTGTTGGCTGTTGTGAAAATGATGCTTCTTGTTTAGATGAAAGAATTTATGGTGGTGTTCAAGATAAAACCGCAGATAAAAAGGCGTTACTCAAGTCTATGGATCAAAGTTTAAAATATTTAAGAACTGCTAGGGCTGCGGCTGCTTATCAAAGATATAAAATTGCTGGAATTACAAGAGATAGAGTTTATGGCAGTTTGCAAAGATTCCGCCAATTAGTGTTAACAACAAATTCTCCTCAAGAATTACAAGCAGCTATAGAAAAAGAGTTTGTCTATTATCAATCTATAGGTAGAGACAGTCAAGGTACAGTTTTATTTACAGCTTATTATGAACCATTATATTTAGCTAGTCGAAAACCCACCAAAGAATTTAAATATCCTGTTTATCGCTTACCACCAAATTTAGGTTCTTGGCCTAGACCTCATCCCACCAGATTAGAATTAGAAGGTGCAGATGGTTTACAAGGTGCTAAAGGAAAGTTAAAGGGTTTAGAGTTATTTTGGTTTCGAGACAGATTTGAACCTTATATCATTCAAATTCAAGGTTCTGCCAAATTAAAATTAACAGATGGAACGCAAACAAGTATAGGTTATGCTGGGAATACAGCGCATAATTATAAAAGTTTGGGACGAACATTAATAGAGGCAGGAAAACTACCAGAAAATGGCGTAACAATGCCGACAATTTTTGAGTATTTTCAAAAAAATCCTCAAGATTTGAATATATATCTTCCTCGTAACAACAGTTTTGTATTTTTTAGAGAAACTAACGGTAGACCAGCACACGGTTCTGTCGGTGTACCCCTAACACCAGAACGTTCCATCGCTACTGATAAATCTTTAATGCCTCCTGGTGCTTTAGCTTTAATTCGCGCACCTTTTCCCTTTGCTAATAATAAAGGTGAATTGGAACATCGGATAGTTAGCCGTTATGTCTTAGACCAAGATACAGGTGGTGCAATTAAAGGTGCGGGTAGGGTAGATTATTATTTAGGAACTGGCGACATCGCAGGCGATCGCGCAGGTGTTACAGTCAGCAATGGACAGTTATTTTATTTGTTGTTAAAAACTGAGAAATAGGGAATAGGTGACAGGTGACAGGTGACAGGTGACAGGTGACAGGTGACAGTGAATAGAAATAGGGAAGTTATTTTATTTATTGTTAAAAACTGAAAAATAGGGAACAGGGAATAGGGAGAAAAATTCATTCTTTCTTCTGAACTCCTGATAGCGCAGCGTGGCGTAAGCCATACTCCTGATAGCGTAGCGTGGCGTTAGCCATACTCCTGAACTCCTACCTACTCTTCCATCAACATCAACCTCACAGGATCTAAATGTACATACCAAGGAAAAGGTAGGTCTTTAATTGTCACCCATTTTTCCTTATAAACTTCCGCTTGCAAGTGATAATCATGAATATTTTCCGCCGGAGAATGTAACTTTAAAAATAAAGTCATGCGGTGGGGTGTTTCACTGGTTCTGACTAACCAACAGGGAAAAGTATTTTCTTGGTTAGGGTCATTGGTAAAAACAATTTGATGGGCGCGAATACCAATGTGATATAATTGATTAGGAATGGATTCTACAACATCCAAAGTACAACCCCAATCAACAGCTTCAACTTTTTGCGATGACACAAAAACAGCGCGAGAAAAGTTTTTACATCCAGTAATTTTAGCCACATTCATAGTTGCAGGATGCTGGAAAATTTCATATTTAGAACCATGATGTGCTTCTTTCCCATGTTCTAAAACTAATAAATTAGGACAAAGCCTATATGCTTCTTCCATATTATGTGTAACAAATAAAGTCACCCCAGAATAGTCAGCTAAAGTTTCCGTCAATTGTTGTTCTAACTGACTGCGTAAATGTGTATCAAGGGCAGAAAACGGTTCATCTAAAAGTAAAGCTTCTGGTTGACTGGCCAACGCCCTAGCTAAAGCTACCCGCTGTTGTTGACCTCCTGAAAGTTGGTGAGGATAGCGATCGCCTAAACCCTGTAATTCCATTGCTATTAATTGCTTTTCTACCTCTAATTTAATATTTCCATTAGATAACTCTTTAGGTAAGCCAAAAGCGATATTTTGCGCTACTGTTAAATGGGGAAATAAGGCATAATTTTGAAATAAAAAACCGATTTGGCGATTACGGCTAGGAACATTAATTCCTTTTTCGGAATCAAATAAAACTCTATCATTTAATACTATTCTGCCTTTAGTTGGTGTTTCTATCCCGGCAATGCAACGGAGAATCATGCTTTTTCCTGCACCAGAACCACCCAACAATCCTAAAGGTTGATTATCTGTATTAAAGGCAACTTGAAGATGGAAACTTGACAATTTTTTTTCAATGTCTAGAAATAAGCCAGATGAAGAAGTAAGAGGTAATGCTAAGGATTGATTTTCTAGTTCTATTTGCCTAGTTTCTGCTTTATCTTTGCTTCTAAATTTATGCTTACTTTCTTGCCACAAGTTAGTTAAAATAATACCTGATAGAGAAATTGCCACGATTACAATTGCCCAAAACCAAGCTTCATTCATATCACCAGCTTCCACCGCAAAATATATCGCCATTGGTATATTCTGCGTTTGTCCGGGAATGTTACCAGCTAACATCAAAGTTGCACCGAACTCACCTAAAGCACGGGCAAAAGCTAAAGTTGCACCTGCTAAAATTCCAGGTAATGCTAAAGGTAAACTCACTCGCCAAAATATTGTAAATTCCTTAGCACCTAGAGTTCTCGCTACTCGTAACAAATTAGCATCAATTTGTTCAAAAGCGCCCAATGAAGTTTTATACATTAAAGGGAAAGAAACCACAGTTGCAGCGATCGCCGCACCATACCAAGTAAATACTACAGTGAAGTTAAAAGGTTCCATCAATTTACCAACCAGACCATTTTTACCAAACAATAGCAGCAGTAAAAAACCCACAACTGTAGGCGGTAAAATCAATGGTGCAACGAATATCCCCTCAATTATAGATTTCCCTTTACCTCGATATCCCAACATCCAGTAAGCAGCAGTGATACCCAAAAAGAAGGTGATAAAAGTCGCTAAAAATGAAGTTTTCAGCGATATCCAGAGGGGTGATAAATCCTGTGGCATATTTTTTTAAATCCAACTTAGTTGGTATTATAACATAAATTACATCCAAAAACAGATACCCAACTTCTGGAAAAAATCGGGGATTGATAATATTTAAATTACTCATGTCACGGTTTAGTTACCAAATATTCTTGATTGAATTAACCGCAAATTATGCAAAGTAAGCAAAGGAAGATCACAGTAATTTTAAAGTGGTAAAGAGGTAGTTATTACCTCTAAGAAAATCACAAATTACCGATTGCCTACAGTATTTTTAAATGCTGGTCTTGCTGATATTTTATCCAGATATGCAACAATACTAGGATATTGACTATAATCGACCGATAAGAGTAATTTTGCAGAATGCAAATAGTAAGCAACTGCTATATATCCACCAGTGAGTTTTTCACTTAATACAAATGATTGTTGGTGCAAAATTTGATTAAGTGCCGCCAGTAAACTGGGCATTTCTTTTTCCCGTTTTTCTGCTATAAATAAAGCTGGTGAAAGGGTAGAATTAGCAAAAATTACCCACGGTTCAACTTTAGCTCTTTCTGACACATTTATTATAGTTGATTTTATGAGATATACTAGACTTTTGACCTTTAAATTTTGACTGACATTACTACCTCGATAAATGTACGGAATTATGAATTTGTTGAGCAGTTTTAATTCCTGATTCTAATGCTCCTTGTATCCATCCTCTAATTACAGAAGTATGTTCGCCCGCAAAATATATTTTCCCTTCTCTCCTACCAATTTCCTGAAATAATTTGTCTTCTTGATCAATAGTAGGATAAGCCCAACCTGCTTTTACCCAAGGATCATTATGCCAAGAATAATTAAATTCTCTCACTGGATATTGATTAGCTCCTGGGAGAATTTCTGCCCATCTTTGTAGTAATTTACGTAATCTTTCATCAGGTTTTAAAGCATCCATTTCTAAGGCACTTTTATCTTTTAGATAACCGTGTAATATGCCACGTTTACTATTAATATCCCAAGTAGGTTGCCATAGTTCTTCAGGGTGATCGCTAATCATTGCCCAACCATTCAAATTATCTTTTTCCCAAAATCTTTCAGGATATTCTACAAACATTCTGGTAGCAGCACGATAATTATAACCACCAATCATAGCAGTTTGTTTTTCTGAAGAAAGAGCAGGATCAAAACTAATTTTTTCTAATACAGTTAACGGAACAGTACAAACTACACAATCACCATAATAAACCTTTCCTGATTGACAAAAAACTCTCACTCCTAAAGAATTTTGTTCCACACGAATAACCGCATCTCCCAAATAAATTTTCCCTGTTAAAGACTTAGCAAAAGCAGTTGGTAATAAATCTAAACCTTGATCTATTTTTTTCCATTCCTGTATTTTTCCTACTGATCTTTGTACCCTGTCCACTTGGGTAGTTGCTCTAGCTAAATTTTCCCTTTGTTTTTCTAATTCATCCAATGATGATAAAGTCCTTTTTCCTTTATTCAAAGATACATATAAACCCTTATTGGGATAGAAAGGCTTCAAATTTAAACCAAAATGTTGAGTATAAGCAAAAGTTAAATTATGAGTAGAAGGAATTCTACAAGCACCAACATCAAAAAAATCTCCATAACTAAATTTATTTCTTAAAGTTAAAACTCTTCCTCCTGTGCGCTGACGAGCTTCTAAAATTCTCACTTGATGGCCAGCAGCAACTAATTCATAAGCAGCGACTAAACCGGAAATACCCGCACCAATAATAATTACATTTTGAGGAGATTTTGTTGGTTCTAATGCTCCTGGTGTTTTCGCTGTTGCTGCTATTACTTGATGATAACTAGTTGTAGTTGCTAACATCAAAGCACTACGCCATAAAAACTGACGACGATTAAACTTTAACATGGAATTTTAATGATGTTCTAACAACTTAATCAATTTGCCAAGGTCAATATTACCATCACCATGATCAACCAATTTTCAATTATTAATAATTATTATAAAAATGTTGAATATCGTTACAAAATATTTGTCTTTTTGCACTAATTCTTGCATAAAAATTAGTACCGCAAATCCCCTATCCATTACCCCTACTGCATCTAGTGGTCAGTAAGACATTATTTGTTATAGCTTGCGTAGCGTAGCCATACCAAATTTATAATCATGATTATGACCAAAATTTATCAAATTATCTTCTGGACTTCCTGTTGACAGATTGAGGGAGCTAAAAAGTTTTACCTGATGATGACCTAGAAGCCATAGTAACTTACTTGTTAACGTAATTACTGTTGAATCAATTGGAGAAATGGCGTATTTATCATGTAACTGTGGGCTTTTTTCTGGACTAATTTATTCAATTGATGATAAATCTTTTGGAAGATTTCTTGACTTCTGTGTGTGTTAGCCTTGGAAAAGGTCGAAATCCTTACATCAATCCCTGTATTGTTTAATCTTTTAAATAAGTCCCTCATACTTGTTAAACTATTATTCAAGGCATAAGCCAACCAACACTCAACGTAAAGACGGGTATTCAAAACCGGATAATCATTTTTTGGCAACCCTAGGATGTCTTTGACAATCTTGGGAAAAGAATTGATAATCATTATTAATCAATTTGTTTTAATGCTTCGCCCAAAATTTATCATATTTCGCTGCTCTTTTTATCACCTCTTTTTTAACATTCAACACTTCTGGGCAGACAGTTAAAAATTTACAAAGTTTGGTTCAAAAATGAAACATAGAAATCATCTAAAAATCTGCATTCAAACTTTAATTATAGGATTCTCATTAGCTGCTGGAAATGTCATTAGAAACTTAGCAGCAGAGAATTTAAAACAACCAGGAAATTTTGTAATTGTTAACTATTTACGTAAAGAAATAGGACAGGAAAGAGGCAGACATATTTCGCCTTTAGCTGCATATAATGAGGCAACTGATAGATTTTTGATTCTGGATGTTTCCCGTTATAAATATCCACCGATTTGGGTAAAAGCGGCTGATTTATATAAAGCAATGAATACGGTTGATTCTGATTCAGGAAAAACGCGGGGGTTTGTGTTTGTGAGTCGGGAATGATTCGTAATTAATTCTGTTATGGATTTTTGGATCCTACCTATAACCCGCAAGAAAATCAATTTTCTAGCTAATAGCTAAAGTCATCTAAAGATGACTAAATAATTTTAAAATTCCCCAGTTCACTTTAGTGGACTTGAGCTATTAGACCGGAACTTTAGTTCCGGGCAGGTATGGTAGCTAACAGATAAACAATTGATAAATTACTGTTTCAGTGATTTGAGTACATATTTCTTATATCGTTCAGCAGCATTAATTAATTTTAAACTGGGTTGAGGTGGGTTAAGTAATGCTGCAAGAAAAACCTTTTGATCTTCTTTACTTAATATCATTATTTCCTGATTCATAAAATTAAATTAACCTCCAATAAAGAAATTATAATTTGTGATAACAAATAACATATTTATCATATAATATTTTTACAATATTTCTGAAAATTAGATAATATGCCTTTTTACCAAGTTGATACAATCTAAAAAACATGCGAAAAACTCCACCCTGGCAATTTTGTCAATAGTCAAATTCTGGAAAGACAACACTTACAACCATTATTTAGAGATAATATTCAATCCATAGATCCAGATTAATTGATTATTGCAGAAGAATTTGGTAACTGGGAAGATAGCAAACGCAGAATTGATTTACTGGCGTTAGATAAAAATGCTAATTTAGTAGTAATTGAGTTGAAACGAGGAGAAGACGCTGGACAAAGTGAACTTCAAGCTATTCGATATGCAGCAATGGTTTCTACTATGGATTTTGAAGCTGTTGTCAATGCTTACGAAGAATTCCTAACTAAACTGACTAAACCAGAAGAAGACGTAAATAACGCACGTTCAGACATTAAAAAATTTCTAGCTTTGGAAGATGATGAAGAAGTTTTAATTAGTAATACACCACATATTATATTAATAGCTCCTAGCTTTTCTCAGGAAATTACTACAACTGTATTGTGGCTAAATGAACAGGGTATTGATATTCGCTGCATAAAACTAAAGTTATATGAGATTAATAATGAAATCTTCTTAAATATCGAGCAAATAATTCCTTTGTCTTCTGCTCAAGACTATCAAGTTAAAAGTAGAGAAAAAACTAATCAAGCAGTACGTGAAGCATCTAATCAACAACGAAGGGAAAAGAGTATAAAAATACTTATAGATTATGGTAAACTTAAGGATGGAACGAGAATTTACTTGAGACAGTCTCCCAAGCCTGGATTAAATATTAACGATATTGATAAAGATGCTAAAGATGCTACTTTCCAAGCAATACAGAAAAATTTTAAATGGGATCTTGACGGGGAAAATTACTCATTGAGTACGCTTTGTAGCAAAATTTGTGAACATCATAATGTTCCCCAGGACTTACGCAAAACAGAACGCAAGCAAGTAGGGGTAATTCATGAATTACCCCTACGAAAGAATAAGGCTTTTAGTCATATCTTGCGTAAGTCCTATTCCCGTAAGAAAAGGGGATTTTCCTGGTCCTGATTATTGGGCTATAGAAGGTGAACAAAAATCACTGTCAGACTATGCAAAAGAACTACTTCAAAAAGATGTAAATATTAGCAGTTGAATTTATTAAAAATGCCCACCATCACAAAAACCCAAAACCTCATTATCTCCTTCATCTCCCTCACTGCTATCCTCACCACCCAAGCAGTATCAGCCACCATTAGCGTACCTGTAAAAAGCAAAAAAGGAATGGTGACATCCGCCCACCCTTTAGCAAGTGAAGCCGGACTTTTAATGTTAAAAAAAGGTGGAAATGCGGTAGATGCAGCAGTAGCGACAACCTTTGCAATTTCTGTAGTTGAACCATTTTCCGCTGGTATTGGTGGTGGTGGTTTCTTATTATTTCATTCTCAAAAAACCGGAGAAATTAAAGCTTTAGATTTTCGGGAACGCGCACCCACAAAAGCTACAAAAAATATGTATTTAGATGCTAATGGTAAAGTGATTACCAGTGCAAGTACAGATGGTTATTTAGCAGTAGCAACACCGGGAACTGTAGCGGGTATGTATGAAGTACATCGTCGTTATGGCAAGTTACCTTGGCAGGAAGTTGTTAAACCTGCTATTTCCCTTGCTAAAAATGGTTTTATTATCAGTGATAGACCTTCTTGGCGTTCTCTTTCAGCCTTTGAAGAACGCAAACAAACAATACTAAAAAATCCCGCAGCTAGAAAAATCTTTACTCGCAATGGTGAATATTATCAACCAGGAGAAAGATTAATCCAAAGTGACTTAGCTAAAACATTAGAAACTATTTCCCAAAATCCTCAAAGTTTTTACACCGGAAAAATTGCCCAAATCATCGCTGATGACATGGCTAAGAATGGAGGTTTAATTACTCTGGCAGATTTAAAACAATATAAACCAATTTGGCGGACTCCTGTTTGTGGAAATTTCCGCCAAGCTAAAGTTTGTTCTATGCCACCTCCATCATCAGGTGGTGTACATCTATTGCAAATTTTAAATATTATTGGTGACACTGACTTAAAATCTTTGGGATGGCATCACCCAGACGCGATCCATTTAATGGTAGAAGCCATGAAAATTGCCTATAGCGATCGCGCTAAATATTTGGGTGATCCTGATTTTGTCAAAGTTCCTGTTTCTGAACTTATTAGTCCAGGTTATGCCCAAAAACGTCGCCAAGAAATCAACATGAATATGGCGACACCATCAGCAGAGATAAAACCAGGACTGAGTACAAGTCAAAAGTCAAAAGTCAAAAATCAAAAGTTTTTAGAATCAACTGAAACCAGTCATTTAAATGTAGTTGACACAGACAGAAATGCAGTTAGTTTAACCTTCACCGTTAACCTAGGTTTTGGTGCAGCAATAGTCACACCAGGAACAGGAATAATTTTAAATAACGAAATGGATGATTTTGCAACTGCACCAGGAGTTGCCAACGCCTTTGGGTTAGTTGGTAACGAAGCCAACAGCATCGCCCCTCGGAAAACACCACTTTCCAGTATGACACCCACCATTGTCACCGCCAACAACCGCTTGCGTTTAGTTGTAGGTGCGCCCGGAGGTAGCACTATCATCACTCAAGTATTGCAAATTATCTTGAATGTTTTGGAATACAAAATGGACATAGGTGCAGCCGTATCTGTTCCACGCATACATCACCAGTGGCTACCTGATGAGTTGCGAGTGGAAACATGGGGTTTAGAAGCGTTAACCTTGCAAGACTTACGCCGTCGAGGACACAAAATTACAGAAGCTGCACCTTGGGGTAATGCAAATGCAATTGCGATTACAGACAATAATTTCCTAGAAGGAGTCGCAGATCCCCGTGGTGAAGGTTTAGCTAAAGGTGATTAACAAGGTTATTAACTTTGCACAGTTGACTCTGCTAAGTCATTGCTAAACTCGTTTGCCCGTGCGCTAGGAACTAAATTCCAGCCTGCTTTCAAGAGTTTTTGATAAGTTGCCCAACCCTTAGAACCACCTGGTATTTGATAATCGGGAACGGAAAATTGAGGAAATGCAGTGTAAGGTCGCCAAGGTTGACCGGGTGCAGTTTGCAAATGCAAAATTTTCTCTTCATCGCTGCTAGACTTAGATAACCAGCACATTTGTCTTTGCATGGTAAACTCCTTTACGTTTAGCTTATGTTGCATCATGACAGGATTGTGTAAATACCTGCCTCAATCTTGTGGAAGAACTTATTAGCCTAAAAGATTAGACTAGAGGAATTTGATATTATTAAACTCAGGTAAATTCTGAAGAAGATAGACTCCTATATGCGGTGATCCGCGAGAGTAGAAGACAAACAGAGAACAAAAATGGTTGTTCTCAAAATGCTTTCTTCCAGTACAATATTTTTTTAATGTTATCTATGCTTGCAGGGATTGTATGTAACTATGACTACGATTTTGAGGAATAAATGCAAATCAAGTTATTAGTTTTTCTATTCAGAGATATAAGCTAATTAATATCTGCTAATCAATTAGCCTACTCTTTTCTTCCTGATGCTTCTGAAATCTCTAGTCCTGCTTCATTTTCAACCTCACCAGAGATAGCATCTATAGTATCTTTGATAACACCTGCCACAGGTACAGCAATTAATAAACCTAAAACCCCAGCGATATAAGTTCCCACCAGTAAAGAAATTATTACCCAAATTGGTCTAATACCTGTAAATTTACCCAAAAGACGGGGTGCGATCGCTTGATCAATTAATTGATCAATCACAACAGCTACAACTAAAATTTTTACCGCTAACCAGAAATCATGGGAAGCGACAATCAAAATTATGACTATTAAACTAACAACGTCTCCAAAAGGAATTAAGCTGAAAATTCCTACACTTAAACCAAAAAGTAACCCAAACTGAACTCGGAACACTAAAAACATCAATGTTTGGGAAATTCCCATCAACAAAGCTAAACTAATCTGACCAATCAAGTAATTTTGAAAATTTTGCTGGAGAGAATGTTTTACAGCTTGACCAAACTCTACAGGTAATTTTTTCAAAAATCCCTCAACTATTCTCTCACCATCTATTAATAGATAAATAGTCAAAACTCCTGTAATTAATGTTTCAGAAATACTGTCAATTGTATTAATAATTAAACTAAAAAGCTGATCAGAAATATACTCTAATTCATTAGGTAAACGATTGATAATATTAGTGAATATTTGACTTAAATCTAGTTGCCATCTTTGACCAAAAAACCAAATATTTAAATTTTGCAGTTTAGCTACACTGGTTTCAATCCACTGAGGCAATAATTTAACCATTTCGTGAAATTGCTGTAAAATATTAGGTATCAAAGTGATACCTACAGCAGCTAAAATTATCACCGTTAATAACACAACTAAAGTTACCGCATAGTTACGCTTCATTCCCCATTGCTGAACCACAGAAACGGGATAGTTTAAAATAAAAGCCAGCAAAATTGCTAAAACCAAAGTTGTCACCAATGGTTGAAAATATTGCAAAAGTGACAATAACAGCCACCCATTCAGAAAAATGAGCGGAAATAGTAAAGTCAAAATTAACCATTTCAGTAATTGTTCTAGGGAAAATTTTATCTGCATAAATGTAGTTGATAATACCTATCCATTAGCAACCTATATCAACAATAGAAAATTATCTCTCCCTCAAGGGTAGAGGATGGAAAGTAAGGATAGGTTTTTCTTTCTCTTTCTCTTGAAAAAAAGAGGGTTTAAAAAAAAGAGGGTTTAAACCTAATGAACCAATTATCAATTGTCAATTATCAATTATTCATTGATAAATAGGGTTGATTATCTCTATATACTAACTCTCCTGAAAAGCTAATAATTGTTCATCATTTATTCTTCCTACTTGGTGCAGAGTATTCACAATTTCCGAAATAGTTAACACAGAATGACCACAATAACCATTTTGTTTTAACCTATCTTTGACACCTTGCTCATGGTCAATAAATACCACAATATCATTAACTTTTAATCCCGCAGATTTTAACTTTTCGGCACCTTCCATTACACTTTTACCACTGATGAGAATATCATCAACCACTGCCACCGTTTCACCAGGATAAAAATTACCTTCAATTACTCTGCGTGTACCATGTGCTTTTACCTCTTTGCGGGGAAAAATCATCGGACAATGCAGCCGTAAAGATAAACCAGTTGCAGTAGGTAAAGAACCATAAGGAATACCAGCCAATCTATCAAAAGTGAGATTTTTTAAAATTTCCTCATAAGCAATAATCACCTGATTAAAAACTTGAGGATTAGAAATAATTTTCCGCAAATCAATGTAATAAGGAAAAGTTGCTCCTGATGCTTGGACAAATTCACCAAACATAATACAGCCAATATCAAAAAGTTGTAAAATCAAATCTTGGTGAGGGTGTTTATCTTTAACATTAATATCTGGCAACCAAACATCACATCTAGAAGCATCATGGATAAATTCACTTCTAAATTGATTAATTTCTGTGCGTAAAAATTGAATTTCCTGAGATAAATTAACACTACCCAACATATCTTGAGGAACAGGAATTAACAACCCATCATTGTTAGCATTTAACCCTGCTGCTAAAATTGGTTTTATATCCCCATCTCCAGCCCAAATACTCCGCACCATAATGATTCTTTCGGGAGCAAGTGAACGAATAGATTTTAAAACTTCAGCATTTATCGTTCCTACTTCCAAGCCTAATTGTTCTGGAGTTCCCCAGTTTTTTGACTCCTGGACAACCTGTAAATAAAGCGGTGAATTATGATTAGGAAATTGCTGTAAAATTGCTGCACCAGGGTTAGAAGTACAACATAAAATAAATACAGCTTTATCAGGATAAACTAAAAATGGTGCGACATGATCCTGTCCAGTATAGGGACTCAGAGTAACAGCATCTACCCGCCATTCTGTAAATACAGTACGGGCAAAAATACTGCTAGTATTTAAATCACTGTGTTTAGCATCTAAAATAATCGGAATATGATCAGGAATAGAGTTTAAAATTTTGATTAATAATTCTAAACCACGCACACCTAAAGCTTCATAAAATCCCAAAGTTGGCTTATAAGCACAGACAAAATCAGCCGTTTCCGTAATCATAAATTGCAACCAATTTTCCAAACCTGTCATCAAGTCAGATGATTGATAACGGGCAGGAATCATTTCTGGATTTGGATCAAGTCCTACAAAGAGTAAGCTTTGATTTTGGGAAATACTCGTATTTAATTTATCAAAAAAGTTCATTTAAAATTTCCTATTAAATTAAAACTTCAACTTCCTGGGCGATACTTGTAGGTTCAGAAATTGGTAAACCTTCCTCGATTAAACCTTCTATATGAAATTCTATAGCTTCAACAATCAGTTGTTGGACTTCTGCTAATGTTTCTCCCGCTGCTACACAACCTGGTAAATCAGGAACATAAGCACCATAACTGGTATTTCCTGTTTTAATGACTACTGTATAACGCATTATTCTTCCTCCAATTGAGCTTGTCTCCAAATACTTTTTAGTGTACGGGTACATCAATATTAGGTTGACCGGAAACTGTAACTGTACCAGGTTTATCAGGATGTTTAAACTGACGATGACTCCCTCTAGTTCTTGCTAAATACCAACCATCAGCTTCTAGTCGCTGAATTACTGCTCGTACTTTCATATTAATGCCTATTTGTATAGGTAAAATTCCTGGTGTATGTAAACTATTTACAACCCCGCAAACCATTCATAACCCTGATCTTCCCAATAACCTTTAAAAGCTGATAAATGGCTAGTTAAAGTAATTCTTGTCACCCATTTACTCTGTTTATAACCCAGTTTAATCGGAGAAGCTAGACGTAGAGGCGCACCATTTTCAACAGGCAAATTTTCGCCATTTTTTTGATAAGCTAACAAAGTTTGAGAATGGGTAGCTGAAGCTATATCCCAACTTTCATAATAACCATCGGCTGATTCAAAAAAAGCATACTTAACAGATGCTTGAGGTTGAGCTAAAGTAATAAGATCACGTAAGCGTATACCACCCCATTGTACAATCGCTGCCCAACCTTCCACACAAACATGACGAATAATCATAGAAGTCAAAGGTAAAGCCTGAATTTGTTCCATGCTAAGACTCAGGGGATTATTTACTTCACCGTCAATAATTAAGCGAAATTTATCAACATCAATAATTGGTGTACCACGGAAACTATTAATTATTAGAGCTTCTGGTTGAATTTCACTAGCAGCAAACTCTGGAACAAGTTTCTGTGGTTTAAATATTAATTCTTCAACTTTTTGATTGAGAGGTTCAGAAATCTTACCTACTAAATCTTCCAATGCTGGAGTCCCACAACCACCCAGAAACAACCCCATACTAGAAATTCCTGAAATTTGTAGGAACTTTCGGCGTGATAATTGAGGTTTGAAGATATGAATTAGGTCTTTTTGATTAGCATGATTCATGTTTTAATAGCTCCACATTTTTATCACAAAAAAACTGACATCTATTTGATAATAACCAGAAAAATATCTGCGGTTATCTGTGGTTATCTGCGTTTAATTATTAATTCAAAAAACTACCAAAACATAGAAGTTGTCAGTTCGTCTCCTCCAGCTTTTTGTCCTAACCGCCAATGAATAATTACAAATATTACCACCAATGGTACAGAAGCAAAATGTACGATTCTTAAAGCTTGCCAGTCCCCAAACATATCAACTATCCAAGGAAATTGGGCAGGTTTGTACATTCCGATTCCAGTCAATATTGCTAACAATAATATGGGAATAATAGATGTGTAAATAATTCGATGCCAAGCATAAGTTAGACGTTGAGGATTTTGAGTTTTTTGCAAGGCTTTGATATCATTACTGCCCACAAATCTATGTCGCCAACGTCGGGTGATTAAAACGTAAATTCCATACCATAAAAGATTGAGAGAAAATATCCACATCGCTGCAAAATGCCAGTGTCTACCTCCTGCTAACCAACCACCTAAAGTAAAAATCGGTGGTATCTGTAAACCTGCACGTCCACCAAAAACGGGATTAGCATTGTAAATTTGCAATCCACTGGTAAGCATGAGGAAAAGGCTAATGATATTGATAGAGTGAAATATTTTAGCACCTAGGGCTTGAGTTGGTAACTTCCGGGGTTTTGCAGAAGAATTCATAGCAGTAATATTTGCGCTGACCTAAAAATTATCTGTTTAAAATTTTACCCCTTCAAAACAAATCAGAGCAAGTCAAATCACTTTTCATTTTTGGGAATACTAAAAATAGGCTTGATGCTGAAAAATAAACAACAAGTACAGACCTCAGTATACATCAGAACACCAATATCACCCTGTAAAAATGAAAAAATCACTTCATTGCTGTTTACAGCAACATTTTTAGCCAGCTTTTTATCCAATTTGGGCATGGGAATAAATAGCAAGCAACTTATTTCCTCAGCCATAGCCCAAACAAATAATTCTCAAAGTTCGCAAATGCAACCCTTAGAGTTTACCGATGAGAATATTAAATTTACCTTACTAGCGCCTCAAGGTGCAAAGGTTATTAAAGAATCTTGGGGTACTATCAAAATTCAGGCAGGTAATAACTTTACAATTGAATTAATCTATGACTTACGCAAAATATCTCTCAAACCCTCTTTCCTTTGTGTCCTTTGCGTTCTTTGCGGTTAGTTTTTCCGTAAGTCGTGGGTAAGTCCTATCATCATATCAGATGAAACTGTATTCGACTCTGATACAGTTGCTCCAAATCCCACTATTTTTCACTTTTAGAATATAAAAAAATATTTCTTAACAAATCACTCCTGAGAAATAAATAAAATCTTACACATTTAGTACCTTGAAAATGGAGATTGCATAAAGCAATATAAGTCAATAGGAGTAATTACAATGGACTGGTTCAATAATTTTGAGCAATTTTTCCGACAATTAAGCGAATTCCAAAGTATGGTTTTCAATAATTGGACTTCAACCTTATCAAGTATGCAAAATCTGAATTTATCAAATCCACCAGAGAATTTGGAGCAAAATATGAAAATACAAGAAGATTTAGTGAAACATTCCTTAGACTTTCAAGAACAGGTCAGCCGTTTTTCCATCGACACCCAAAGAAAATTATGGGATAGTTATTTTCAAATGATGCGTAGATCATAAGCCATTAATGTAGGTTGGGTTGACGCAAGGAAACCCAACATCGTCTTATATAGTTACAACTTCATAGGTTTCCATGATTGCAACTTGGGGTATTAAAGTATGTTCCTAGATGTTAAAAACTAAAGAAGGTATCTCAATCCTTCGTAAGTTGTAAACTTAGAGATGATCTTGTAAACAAAAGCTTACAGAAGTTTTCATCATAATTCTAAAGGAATTTGTGAGAAATTTGTCACATACATAAAGTCATTATCTACAGCCGTGGTTTGTCTATTTAAGCCACAAACGTTGAAATTAGCAGATTTAGCCGCAGCTAACTCTTTGGAAGAGTCAGAGAGAAACAAAATTTCCTGTGGGAGAACAAGTAATTTATCGGCAATGGTAAGGTATGACTGACTCTCTGTTTTGTTGCCTGTAGTTGTATCAAAGTACATGGAGAATAATGGAGTTAAATCCCCCATGACAGTATTCTTAAACAAGAGTTTTTGAGCAGCAATAGAACCGGAAGAATAGATAGCTAATCTTAAACCCACAGCATACCAATTTTGAAGATATTCAAAAGCATCAGGATACAGATGAGACTTCAGTTCACCGCTGTTATAACCTGCGTCCCAGATTAAACCTTGCAGGGTTTTTAATGGAGTAATTTTGCGGTCTTCATTGTGCCAAATCATCAACTGACTGAGGCAGCTTTCTACATCAAGATTTGATTGGCCATTAATTTCTCGGACTTGTTGCAGGATATCCTGAGTAATTGGCAATTCTAAGTGATTAAGTACCCAGTCTGATAAATGTTTTGCAGAATAGGGAAAAAGAACGTCATGAACAAAACTAATATCGGTTGTAGTACCCTCAATGTCGGTCAGAATAACTTTAAGTTGGTTGCCTTGGTAAGTAACTGTCATAGCTAGGAAACTTTTCTTCTTAACCTTTAGATTATTACAGTATTATTCTACTTAAAAAGTTTATTCCTTGTAATTAAATTTACAACTGAAACGCAGCAGTTAAAGCCACCGCTAAAGCATCCGCAGCATCATCTGGCCTGGGGATTTCATCTAAATCCAACTCCCGCGCTACCGCCTCCTGTACTTCAGACTTATCAGCCTTACCATAATTCGTTAAAGCCTGTTTGATTTGCGGAGGGGCAAATTCTACATAAGAAAGCTTGCGCTGTCCCAACACTAACATCAGGATACCCCGCGCTTGTGCAACAACGATAGTATTTGCCATACGATAGAAGAATAATTTTTCAATTGCTACTAAATCAGGTTGCAACTCGTCCATCAGGGTGTGTAAATCGTCAAATAAAGTACATAGTCGCTGACTCATTTCCATATCGGCGGAAGTACGAATGACCCCAAAATCTAGCATTTCTACCGTTGAATTTTGGACTTTACCTTGATTCTGCCGTAATGTAATTGCACCAAATCCGACAATTGCCAGTCCTGGGTCTAATCCTAAAATTCGCTTTTCCATAAAATTTCCATAAAATTTCCATAAAATTCATTTATTTTTACTAAGTCAAGGTGCTTAACTCAAGTTACGCTTCGAGTTAGCCATCAGGGGGAACGAATGAATCAGCACTTCAGGCGTTTTTGCTGGTGTGGCCTGCGGTCGGCAGTATTTTGAATTGATTTCACCCTTGGTCTTGAAGCCAGGTGGTGTACAGTTCTGTTAAACAATGTTTGTACCACTGTTCCCTATTAGGTATGTCAATCGGTTTTCTTAAACAAGCTATCAATGCCTTACAACTCCAGTCACATAGCCGCACTTCCCATCGGGTTAACCAGTGGTTTAAGTGGTTATCACCTGGATTATCCGTAAAACGCTGGTTCCTAGTCAGTGTTGGGGGTGTTTTATTGGCAAGTCTGGGGTTGGCGATTTGGATTAAGCTAACCCCAATTTTTTGGACACTAGAGTTTCTTAGAGGTTTGTTGGGTTTCCTCACGGACATCCTACCCAACTATATCAGCGGACCTTTGGTGTTGCTGTGTGGTGTGCTGTTGTTGCTGTGGGGACAATCCCGTACAGTAGGTTCAATTACAGAAGTTTTAAGACCACAAGGCGATGAAGAAGAACTCATAGATGTTCTGCTGGCACATCGCCGTTTGTACCGAGGCCCAAAAATTGTAGTTATTGGTGGCGGTACTGGACTTTCTACTTTACTCAGAGGCTTAAAAACCTATAGTGCTAATATTACTGCTATTGTGACAGTGGCTGATGATGGTGGTTCTTCGGGTAGGTTACGTCAAGAATTTGGTGTTTTACCTCCGGGAGATATTCGTAATTGTTTGGCTGCACTAGCGGATGAAGAAAAGTTATTAACAGAATTGTTTCAATATCGTTTTCGTGCCGGGGATGGGTTGACAGGCCACAGTTTTGGTAACTTGTTTTTAACTGCCATGACTGATATTACAGGAGATTTAGAAAGGGCTGTTGCAGCTAGTTCTAAAGTGTTAGCAGTGAGAGGACAAGTTTTACCTGCAACCCTTAGTGATGTGCGTCTCTGGGCAGAATTAACAGATGGCCGCAGGATTGAAGGTGAGTCTAGCATTCCCAAAGCTGGGGGAAAAATTGTCAAAATTGGCTGTATTCCTGAAAATCCTCCCGCTTTACCCGCAGCTATTAAGGCGATTAAAGAAGCTGATTACATTATTATTGGCCCTGGTAGTTTGTATACTAGCTTAATCCCAAATTTATTAGTACCAGAAATTGCCGATGCGATCGCCGCCCAAAATGTTCCCCGTATCTATATCTGCAATATCATGACTCAACCGGGAGAAACAGAAGGATACACGGTTGCTGAACATATTCAAGCCATTGATGAAGCTTGTGGAGATAGAAAACTGTTCGATGCTGTATTAGTACACAGAAAAACTCCTTCCGCCCAAGCTTTAATTCGTTATGCCCAACAAAATTCCCATCCCGTTTTCTTAGACCGAGAAGCTGTCACCAAGCTAGGACGGCGAATAGTACCTGCCAACATTTTATATGAAGATGAAACAGGTTTTGTTCGCCATGACCCACAAAAATTGGCTAAGGTTTTATTCAAGTGGTACAGTAGAACGCATCATGGGAAGTAATTCCTATATTTGTAATTCCTAATTAATTACTTTCCCTGTTCCCTTTTCCCTGTTCCCTGTTCTCTATGACTAAACTTTTCCTTCCTGATACAGAAGCAACACAACAGTTAGGTATTACCTTGGGTAAAAACCTAACTGCTGGAAGTGTAATTTTATTAGAAGGTGATTTAGGTGCAGGTAAAACTACCTTGGTGCAGGGTATTGGTAAGGGTTTGGGGATAACTGAATCTATTGTCAGTCCTACTTTTACCCTGATTAATGAATATACAGAAGGGCGCATTCCCCTTTACCATTTGGATTTGTATCGTCTAGAACCTCAAGAAGTGACAGGATTGAATTTAGAAAATTACTGGGAGGGAATAGAAGTAACACCAGGAATTGTGGCGATTGAGTGGGCTGAACGAATGCCATATTTACCAGATAGTTATTTCCAGGTAAGTTTAATCTATGGTGAAGATGGCAGCCGTCAAGCAGAAATTATGCCTGTAAATTGTCAAATGGTAGATAATATCCTATGCGTTTAAAAGTTGAGAATTAAATAGCTTAAATTTCCCCATTACCTAAATTTGCTTTCAAAGAAGCAAAATGTTGTCCACCTAATTCAATTTGTTCTGCGACACACCCATGTTTTAACCTATCAACTAGATAATCCATATCATGAGCAATAAAATTTGTACCATGATCTGGTTCTACTAAACTAACCAATTTAATATTTGCAGTTTTTTGAGTAGCTAAGTTAGAAAGACCCAAAAAATTAAACACTCCGGACTCATAAGTTCCACAGGGTACAGAAGGATTATTAACACCAACACAATATTCATTTTCTTGGAACCAATCAAATGCAGGATAGCCGTGAAAATGAACTATTGGCGCACCATATTTAATTAATTCTGGTGTGTATAAAGCAGCCGCCAAACTAATAGCCAGCATGACATAGATATCATAGGAAGGTTTGAAATCTGATTTATTGGATTGAGTTCCTATGGGTAATTGCAGATGTAAATTATCTTTTAAACCAATACGAATGATATCTTGCTGAATATTTAAGTCAGTTTTATTAGAACCTGAACGCGAACTCACTAACCAAATATCAGGAATTTGTTTAAATACATATTCTCCATCAATGATGAGTTTAATATAACGTCTACCTGCTTCATTTTTACGCACTTCATTACTACTAAAACCAGCCACAGGTAATAATTGATCCCACTCATGAGTGGTTATTTCTGGTTTTCCTACATAGTAAGGAGGTTCTGCATAAGCGACAAAACCATAAGAAACTCCAGTTCTACCATTGACAATGACATTTACAATATCTCTGTGGGATTTTCTCTTAATAACTTCAGCCAGCTTAAACCCAGGTGGGAATAACCCCGTTGAAGCTAGTTCTCGACCTAGTTTAACTAATTGATGAGCATATTTAGATTGATGAGGATTATACTCTCCGATTGCAAATCTACTCATTAATAAAGGAGTAATGGGAACAAAAATTTTAGGAATAAGTGATTTGGTGACAAAATTATCTATCTCTGATTTAGAAAAAATTGAATCAGAGAGATTCATGTTCAAAATAGAAATTTTGTTATTAGATACGCCAATGACAATTTCCGAAAATGTTTTAATGAGCGTATTAATACCAATCTTGATTTTGTCTTGATACTTGGTAAAAGGATTAATAAATTCATGATTGATGTCGCTGAGAATAATTACCTGAGTATTTGTGGGATCTTCGACATATTTAGCCGCATGATCTTCAGCCCAACTACTGAGTTTAGCAATTTGTATAACAGACATTTTCTGTTTATTTATTAGCCAAGGATAAGATAATATATAAAAAGTTTCAGCCATGAATATTCCTAATTTTCTCACCCAGGAATTTTGTCGCTCTACATCAAATACAGCATCAATTTCCGCTTTAACTCCTTTCATTTTTATCAACCGATGCCAATTAATGATAGGAATTTTAATATCATAGGAAACATCTGTTGTCGCTTCCTGCCAAGAAACAATATTAACGCCCAAGTTTTTTAACTTAAATGCTAATTCCTGCCGAAATTTCATAACCACTTGATTATGATAACCTTGAGGTAAAGGTCTAAATGTAACATTAAGGTTTTCAGCCATTAATTTCGGGTTAATAATTGGTGGCTGATATTCTACAGGTGAATCACCAGCAAAACCACCAATTAGCATCCCAATAGTTTGTAAGCTAATTCCCTGACTCAAAGGTTCAGATGTACATTTTGTAGCGATATTCATCTCTTGTAACAATGCCAACATATCTTCCTTATATGTGGCTATTTCTGCCTGAATTTCTGGTGTAATTACACCTTTAGGAGAACGAATATGCAGTTTATTATCTTCAGTCCAAAATTGAACACCTTGTTGAGTGAGTTTCGCTAAAATTTCTGATGCGTTCATGACTAAATCTCCCAGTTTTTAACGAACTATAAAGACAAGAAAAAAGAAGACACTTCCCGGAATGATATTTCCTCCATCCTGGTGAAGTGTCCATCTTCTAGGAGGAAAAACTTAAAAAACTTTAAATTCTTTATTGCTTATATAGCAGTTGCCAAGGTGATGAGGATATTGTACAATCCAGATACTAAAAAACTTTTCTCACTGTCACCTGTCACCTGTTTCCTGTCACCTGCTACAGTTGCAAAATTTCTGATTGTGATTTTTCCAATTCTTCAACTAAACGTTGTGAAAGTTCTTCAATAGTGGGGTAATACCACAAATGAATAAGAGATAATTTAAATCCTAGAAATTTCTCGGCTTTACCAGCCAGAACCATAGCTTGTGCGGAATCTAAGCCGTAGCTATCTAAAGGTTCTCTAATATCTATTTCATCTGGATTAACCCCTAGTAAAGAGGAGATATTGGCAACTAACCATGCTTGAATATCTTCTGTAGTGTAAGGTTTTTTTTCAGGTGAATTATTCAGATAATTGCTCATTTATCTACCTCTAATCTAGAAAGTATCTGATGAAATATTCAAGATATGCTCCATTGTTTGTTCAACCAGTTCTTCCATAGTTTCTCGACTTATTGCAGGTTGAGAAAAAGCAAAATTTAATAGCATTTTTTCTTGAAAAGTTGCCGCATGAAGGATGAACATACCAGCATACAAAGCATGAGAACCCGCAAAACTGATTTCTTCTAGTTCTAATTCTCCATAAATGTTGGGAATATTGACTTTGCCAATATTAGACAATGAAACAGTAGCTGCTATTTGTTGGGGAAAGAGAAAACAAAAATTTATGAGTTGGTTGGCAATTAATACCATCTTAAAAATATCACCATTACTCATGCCAGTCTCTAGAGTTTGTTTTACTTCCCGCGCTAATTCCCAGAAAGATGTATGGCTTTTTATATCGTGAAATCCTATTAAAGATGTCGCTAAAATAGCTAGGTTGTCTTCACTTATGGAAGGCTGAAAACGTCTGCGTAAATCAAGATGAGATAAACAACTAACTTGCACATTTTTCTGATGAAATTGGAAGATTTTTCTAGCTACTGTCAACATGAGGACTGCACATAAAGCACTGTGAACTGTAGTTTGTTCTTGTTTACATTTATAAACAAACATCTGAGTTAAGTCAGCATCCAGTTGTTTGTGAATAATTTCACTGCGTCGCTTGGGAATGGGAACATATTTTTCAAAACCTAATGCTTGTGGTTGAAAATAAAGTTTGAGAATACCAATTTTTAGCGATAATAAAATACTGCTAAGATTTCCTCTCCAACCCTGTGTATTTTTAGGCAGCAATTTTTCAATGGGTGGTAATGCTTCTAGGGTGGTGACTGGTTGAATAGTGCCACCCGATGCAAGTTGTTGATAATATTCTAGAATTTCTGAGTGAATCTGAATGCTTGATAAGCCATCGGAAATTGCGTGGTGGATGGTTGTAATTAAGTAATGAAGATTTGGTTCATCCAAAGTATGAACAAGTACCACTCGCATTAAACATTTATGGCTTTCAATTTCTTGATTCATTTCTTGGTTAACGATTTCTTGCCATTGTTTTTCAGGCAAATCATTAACTATTCGCAAAGGAATTTTTTTTGTACCTGCTGTTTGAAAATAGAAATTGTTTCTAAACCGAATAATGCAAGAATTTAAACGAGAATGACGATGTTGAAGAATATCTAAAGTTGGTCTGAGAACTGCTTCTTGGAGGTCGCCTTTAATACGGCTAATGGTAATGATATTCCAGGTTTTAGCACGTCTATTGAGGATTTCCATTGCTCCTTCTAGACTGCTTAGTTTTCTATTATCTGGCATCTTTATAATCTGGAGGGATGATATTGACTGTATTGACTAGGAATTTGTAAGCCTTGAGTTTTTAAACTTTGAATTCGGTGTAAATATGCTGCTCCTACCATAATGTGGTCAGCAATTTCTACAACTTGGCGATTTTTTGGCTCTGATAAATATGAATCTTTTACCCAATCATTAAAACTACCCATTGCTGGACCACACCAGATTTGATAATCAATTTCTCTACCTTTTTCACCAGTGTTAGACCAACGGGAAGATAATCCTAAATACCAACGAAAAATTAAAGCCATTTTTAGTTTAGGATTACTAGCAGATTTAGCTAATTTTTCTGGGTTACGTTGGGATAAATAATTAACTGTTTCTTGCCAAACTTCCTGCACAGGTTTTTTCAAAATTTGCTTTTCTAATTTCTCTCTTTCTGTGGGGGGAATTTCTTCAATTGAGTTGTAGTTTTTGTATAATTCATAGAGTTTTTGAGCGCGGAGAGGAAAGAGAGTCCCACGTTTGAGAACTTGCAATTTTACACCCATTTCAAACATATCGGCTGCGGGAGCCATCATCACATCAGCCATTTCTGCTTGCGCTAATAATTCTTTGGTGTGTTCAGAAGTTCCGGCTTCAATACAGGATTGATTGATAGAACCTGTGACAACATAAGCCGCACCCATCATAAACGCAGCTAAGGCTGATTTTGGTGTAGAAATTCCGCCAGCTACACCAATTCTGACCGGGGTTTTATAGCTGTATTGATGCTGAATTTCGTCTCGTAATTCTAAAATGGAAGGTAATAAACAAATCAAAGGACGATTATCTGTATGACCTCCAGAATCTGCTTCTACGGTGATATCATCAGCCATAGGAATTTTTTCAGCAATGGTGGCTTGTAATTCACTAATTAAACCTTGTTGAACTAATTGTTTGAGAATTTTTGTAGGTGCAGGTTGAAGAAATTTAGTAGCAACTTCGCGGCGGGAAACTTTGGCAATGACTTTGTTTTTAATGTCGATTTGATTAGCAGAATTTAAACTTAGTCCAGCGGCTCGATAGTAAACAATATTGTCAGTTAAATCTAAGAAAGCGGAAGCTTCCACAATTCTGACTTGATATTTAAGATACAAATCAATGCTACGTCGTTCAATTGCTGGTTCACTGGGACTATGGAGTAAGTTAAAAGCATAAGGTTTTTGTTGTAAAGCTTGTTGAATTTTGTTAATGGCTGCTTCAACACGGGCTGGAGATAAACCTCCTGCACCAAAAGAACTTAAAATTCTGGCTTTTCCCAGTGCAATCACCATTTCTTCTGAAGCAATTCCCTGAGCCATTGCACCAGTCATATATGGATATTTAACACCATAAAAATCTAGAAAATTGTGATCACCTAGTTGTTGAATTGATATAGTTGGAACAGAAATTAGCAGTTCTAATTGGTCTGTTTTACCATTATTGATGTGAGATAAATTACCTTCATTAGTAATGCCAATTTGGTTTTCTTTTCTTACTATATAACAGGGTTTTGCTAAGTGCCTCAGTTTGAATTTAATTGTTTCGGCATCAAAAGCAACACTGTTTATGTCGCCGTGCCAATGTTGGATTTGATTAGAGAATGTGGGAGAAAATTGGAGTTCATTATTCAAGATATTTTCTGTATTTAACATTTTAGTTAATCTCTAATTTTTTGTTTTTTGGGGTATTGTTAGCACTATATATTTGTCTCACGCAGAGGCGCTCCAGTTACAGAGGAGAATCAAGGTTGATTATTTTGTTTTTTGGTTTTCAAATATTTTTTTGTAGGAGTCGATTTGTTTTTGGATGAGGAGGTTGATTTGTTGCAGTGATTGTTGGCGAGATTTTAATAAAAAGGTGTGAGATTTGGTCATGAGTGCATGATTATCTATCAATTTTGGATGGTAGGAATTAGGTGGAAGGGTAGAAAGAGATTTGAAGATTTTCTCTGGTTGTTCAACTGTGGAGTTTTCTGGAGCAATTAAGGGTTGATTTTTGTGAGGGATGTTAATTTTTAATTGGCTTTGTGAGGAGGTATACAAGGGTGATAAATCTAATGCAACTTGATGGCTAAGTAGTTTAGCTAAAGCTCTGATAATTGAAGTATGATCATCTACTCCTCTTCTATTAATAGATACGGCAATGTGTTCTTTTTCTTTCAGAGTGGAACTAATCCATCGAGAACAATTACTACCAACTCCTACTTCAATAAATACTCTGATGTTATCTTTGTAGACACGATTAATTAAGCGAGGAAAATCAAGTTGTTGGCATAGGCATTTAGCAATGTTGTTACCTATAGTATGAGTATTGAGAGTAATTGGTTCGTAGTTAGCAGCAGAATAAAAAATTGAATTGGGGATATTTTTGATAGGTAAAGTGTTAACTTTTACGAGTTCGTCGTACTCTGAGTGCATTGGTTCACAATGAATTACATGATTGATGGATGTGGGAAAAGCATCACAATTCAGTTGTTGAATTACTCGTTGACAAGCTTGTGTTTCTCCCGCAATCACAACTTCTTCTGGTGTATTAATCAAAGGGATATAAACCCGGTTTTCATGTTTAATTGCTTCTTTAACTTGAGAGACTGGACAAATGAGGATATAGTTACTCCAAAATTCTTGATTATCACCATCTAAAGGCATTCCCCAAGCTTGACGAACTGCATTTTTAGGGCCTGACAATTGAGTTCTAAATAGAGGAGATGAGTTTAAGTAATCGCTAGTATCTTTAAAGCTAGTCCAGATACCTTGAGCTAACATCATGCTAGTTTCACCAAGACTATAACCAAAAACACATTGGGAGTGAATTTGGAAATAATTTTTGAGAATTGCGGTCATTAGTCCAGCAAAGCCAACTTCTGATTCCAGCATGGATACTGGATCATCTATTAATTTCTGTTCTATGCTTTCTAGTTGTCTTTTAGTTAATTTAGTTATACTGCGGGGATAAATTAGTTTTTCGATATTCGCAACTCGTTCATAAACATTGCTGATTACTGGGTCATCATAAATTTTCGGAAATAGTCGAAAGAGATTTCTTCCTAGTCCAATATAAGAAGTAAAAGAACCAGGATAAACAAAAGCAACTTTACCTTTTTTACCTTGTGGTTTAGCAGTAAAATAGCTACCACTGGGAGTTTGCCAGTCTTTTCCCGTCTCAAAGGCAGTATTAACACCTGGAATTGCTCGCTCTATTTCTCGTGTTAATTCTTGTTGATTACGTGCTAAAATTACTAAGGTATAATTTGCATTTTGATGTTTTTGAAATTCTGTGAATGTTTGGTTAGCAAGTTGAGATAGTGAAGGTGTATTTTGCAGACTTTTTTGCAGTGCAGTAATTTGGTTGATTAAAGAAGCACGATTTTCCGCAGCAAGGGCAAATAAATAATAAGGCATTTGCTCTAAATATTTGCTACTGCGTTCTATTTGATTTGTTGCTTCTGATAAAATCAAATGTGCATAACTGCCATCTATGTCCATACTATTAATAGCAGCTATTCTTTTGTTGACACCTGATTCTAAGAACCAAGGTTTAGATTCTGTCGCTACATAAAAAGGACTACCACCCCAAATATCTGGTTTTTTGACATCAGTCCATTGGGGAACTGCGGGAATGTAGCGATGATAGAGACAAAGTGCTGTTTTAATTAAACTAATAATTCCTGATGCAGCGCGAGTATTACCAATATTAGCTTTGACGCTACCGATAGCACAACTGAGATTTGCATTTTCAGTTTTATAAGCTGTGATTAAACCTTGAATTTCTGCTTCATCTTGTTGAGGAATTCCACTAGCATCAACTTCCAAATAGCCAATATCTTTGGCTTGAATATTTGCAAGTTCAAATGCTGTTTTACAAGCTTGAGTGACTGCATCTGGTTGATGGGGTGAATGTTGCACCACACTTAAAGCATCAATTACTGCATAGATGCAATGATTTTCTTTGATTGTTTCATCAAGTTGCAATACTATAGCCGCTGCACCGTCTCCTACTAGAATATCATTGGCGTTTTGGTCGTAACTGAGGGTATGTACATTGGGAACTTGATTTTTTTCTGTTGCGAAATCCATTGCTGCAATTAATACAGCGTCCACCTGTTTATTTGTTAATAGTTTCTGCGCTAAATTCAAGGCTGAAAAAACAGACTTTTCTTCACCGAAAGCCGGACTGGTTGCATCCCATAGACGAGAAATATAACTTGCCAATTTATTCGGTTTGTGATTTTGGGATTCACTCACCATAATCACGGCTATTTTTGTCTCTGGATGTAATTTAGCATTTTGGAGAGCATTATTAGCTACCTTTAACATTAATTGTTGTTGAGGTAGTAATTGTTGAAGTTCTGCGGTAGGAATTGGTAATAAACTTGTGTGGCTATGGGGAAGAGATAAAAAGTTCTGTTTACCTTCGTAAATACTACGTTCAAATGTATCTAAGTCTTGATAGCTGTTGACAATGCAATTTAGTCCTAGAACAGCCATTTTGGCAAACTTGTTCATGATTATTCTCCATTGTTTAAATTAAAAGTAAATATCACGCAGAGTCGCAAAGCCGCAAAGAGATTGAAGAGATGTACGTTGTTATTAGTTTTGATATTTTGGTCAATCTTTTTATCTCTGTGTCTCTGCGTTTCTGCGTGAGATATCTATCCTATTGGTTTGGGTAAAATAGTTCCTTTTGCGCCAATCATGCGGTTATAAATTTGTCCTTGGCGATTGTGGGTAATGACATCAGCAATTACATTTGATTCTGTTTTAGATTTGACTTCACAAGTGACATAAAATGTTTCGTCAAATGGTACAGGTGCAAATTGTTCAAAGGTTTGAATTTCTGCGGGTAAGCAACCTATTTGATGAAAATGTTGAGTCCAAAGCCAGAGGGCGTGAATCTGTACATCTGCTATGTATGGATTGAATGTTTGGACTGGAAATTGTCCCTGTTGCTGTGCTGTGGGTTGTGGTAATTTACATTCGATTGTGAGTTTACCAGGACTGGCGTTTAGGACAGATGTTACGCCTTGGAAGGTAGTTCCATGAAATAGGCTAATTCCCCCGTTTTGATAAAGTGATTTATTGGTTATTAGGAATTGCTCATCTTGAGTTAAGTTTAGCAATTCATAGTTGGGGGCAGTGTCAATTTGGCGCTTCAGTATCAAATTTGTACTGAAATGATATCTGATTTTACCTTCGGGGTTGATACTGCTAATTTTAGCAGCTAATTCTATTTCTTTGTTTTCAATTTTAGCAAGTTCTTGGATTTCTAAAATGTATTCACTTGCTAAATTTTCATCAAACACAATTCCTTTTAAGACTTTGAAGTTGTGACAACTAAAGGCTTTGAATCCGGGATGGATTTGTTCGCAAACATTAGCCATCCATAATAGTCCACAAGTGGCAGGAAGAACGGGACGACCTGCTATTACATGGTCGTGTAAAAATGGGTTAGATTCTAATGTTAATTGGCGTTTGATGCGATAGTTTTTTAATTCACTGTTTAGGGCAGGAGGAATATATACTAAGGGGCTACCAATTACTACTTGTGCATTTTCTAGACTGGAGTTTGTTAGTTCATCAACTAACATTTGTGTGCCGACTTCTATGGGTATAGTTTCAATTCCTCTTTCTGCAAAGGCTTGCTTTAATTCTGGTGATACCATGCCACTTTCCCAAGGACCCCAGTTAATAGCAACTACATGACAATCAGGATAATTGTGTTTGAACAGATGGGCTGATTTATTGAGTATTTCGTTAGCCATTGCATAATCCGATTGTCCCACATTACCATAAAAACCAACTACTGAAGAAAACAGAATTAAATGTTTGAGTTGGCTAGGTGGTACACAATTAAATAGATTTTCTAAACCCTTAACTTTGGCAGCATAAACTGTTTCAAAATCCTGAATTGTTTTTTTCTCAATCCGTTTATCAGCCAAGTTACCAGCACCGTGAATAATTCCCGTGATTGTCCCTAAACGTTCTACTACAGGTGCAATTTTTTCTGCTAATAAAATGCTTTCGGTAACATCCACACTCAAATATTCTGCTTCTCCTCCTGCGTCTGCAATAGCTTTGAGGGTATTTTGAATTTCTCGCTGGGAGGAAATTTCTTGATACTTTTTCTGTACCATGATTGGTGTTGGTTTTTCCCCTTGGGCTTGAAAATCCTCCATAATCCGTTTTTTCAATTCGGCTTCATTTTCGCAACCCTCAGCCCAAACTGGTTCTGATTCTCTACGAGAACGACCTAAAAGAATGAATTTACATTGATATTTTTGGGCTAATTTAATCACACATTGGGCTGTGATTCCTTTTGCACCTCCACTGACGAGAAAAACAGAATTGGTATCAATGTTAGTGGGTTGATCCCCCCTTACCCCCCTTAATAAGCGGGGAATATTGCCCCCCTTTGTAAGGGGGGTTGGGGGGATAGAAGGTTCTGCAACTAAAGTAAATCTACCTTGGCTGCTATATCCTACTTCTGTAACCAGTAAATTTGGATCATGAATTTCTGTCAGTATGTGTTTGACTGATGTTTTTAGGTCTAAATTAGGACTTAAATCAAGGGAACGACAAAATACATTTTCCCATTCTTGATTTAAACTTTTGGTTATTCCAAATAGTCCAGCACTAATAGGACTAAACTTAGTTGTGTTACCAAGCCCAAATTCACCATCTAGACGCGCGACACTAAGAAAACAACTGCGTGTTTTTGTTGCTGCTTCATTCAGTGATATCTTGAGATGTTTAGCGATTAAAAAGACGTGACGGAGAATGGATTTTTCGATTTCATTGCTACTGCTGAATACAGGGTTTAAATGAATGAAAGTAGCTACAGTACCAAAATTTTCCACAATGTTGGTTAACTGTTGTTGTAAATTCTCCTCACTCCAATCAGTTAAGTTTACCCGCTTAACTTCCGCAGGTAAATTTGATTGAATTGCTGGGAAGCTTAATACTACAGGTTTTACTCCTTTTTCTATCAAAGCTGTAGCTAATTTTGCGGTAGTGGAAGTCCCATCATCAGTAATTAATATGATATGGTTTTCTGGAATCGTGAAATCTAACGCATCAGGTGGGTAAAGTGATTTTAATTTTGCCGGACTGCGAAGAATTCTGGGGTTTAATTCTGTTGATTGAACTGCTTCCTTTGCTTGAGTTAGTAACTTGGTTACACCCTCAGCTTGATGTTGCATATAATCAGCAATTTGCCCCAAGGTTCTTAATTCTGCTAATTCTTCAGGGTTGGGTTTAGGTAAATCTGGGTAAAGTTCTAGCAATCCTCCTAATATTTCTACCCGTTTGATAGAATCAATTCCTAAATCTGCCTCAATATCCATTGATAGTTCTAACATTTCCACTGGATAGCCGGTTTTATCACTAACAATGGTGAGGAGAATGTTACTCAAATCTGCTGGTATTGTTATTGTTGGTTCATTTTTTGCTGAAGTTTTCACCTCATATTCGTTTGGTGTAACAAGATTTTCTGTGTCAGAAATATGGGGTTGAGATTCTAAAATCTGTGGTTCATTTTCAACAACTGTGTGAGGAACTTCCACTAACATTTGTGGTGGAAAAGTTGTTGCTTCTGAAATCTGTGCTTGTTGATTTAATAACTCTGGAACTAGAGTTTTTATATACTCTGCTATTTGTCCTAGTGTCCGCAGTTGACCTAATTCTTCAGGGTTGGGTTTAGGTAAATCTGGGTAAAGTTCTAACAGTCCTCCTAAGATTTCTACTCGTTTGATAGAATCAATTCCCAAATCTGCCTCAATATCCATTGACAGGTCTAACATTTCCACTGGATAACCTGTTTTATCACTGACAATGTTGAGTAGAGTTTCACTGAGATTAGAGGTATCAATATTAATGGGAAGTGAAGGTATTGCTGTGATAGTGTTTGAGTTTTCTTCTATCGGTTTCTTTTCCTCTTGTGTGGGAGGAGAAATAAACTTTTCTTCTAGGATTTCTCCTGGGAAGGTATGGGAAATATTAGCACTATTTTCATTCACAGACGTTGTGACAATTTTCTCTCTTTCTATAGGATTGAGAGGAAGATAAATGTCATCAGTACCCGACAAAAAATTATAGTGTTGTTGCAGTAATTGAAAGTAGTTGTTAGCGTAGTCTTGCTGATAATCCAAATATTTTTCATGAATGCGGAGGGTATCAGCTTGATGATCATGCAGCCGCATCATGTTGCGTTCAGAACTGGAAATTGCTAGTTGTTGTGTTTGTGCTTGATATTCATTGACTTCTGTATTTCCTAGTAAGGCATACTGTTGTTGCATCAACTCGTAAAAAGTCTTTGTGTATTCGGTTTGATTTTGCAAAGACTGTTCATGAACGTGCATGACATCACGTTGTTGACGAGTAAATTCTGCTAAGGAATGTTCTAAGCTGTCAAGAACTCGGTCGTAATTAGGAAGGGGAATTTCTACTTTTTCTAAGTTACTATTATTACTATTTTTTACACCATTATTCACAGACATAGCATGACTGAAATCTTCCTCTAACTTTTCCTTAATTGTGGGTAAGGTAATTGTTGTTTCTGCAAGCACAGGTTGAGGTTCTACTGGTTCTACTTGTTGTACTAATTGAGGAGAACTTGCACTAATTTTATGATCATTTGCCAAAGCTTGTGCAAATGCTTTTTGGGCTTTGTCAGTGATATTAGTGCTATTTAACCGCACATTCAAAACCTTTTTATGATTAACTGCGGGAATTTTGGTTTCTATTTGATAGGGGTCGATATTTTGCAAAGCTACGCCAGCAACGCGCAATTGTATTACTGCTTCTCGTAATCCCAAATCGCTATTTTTAGTAGAGTTAGCATTTAAAGCGACAGCAATATGAGGTTTATCACCTAAAATTTCTTTCACTAAATTAGTGAGAATGTTTTTAGGTCCAAATTCCACAAAACAATAACCACCTGCTTTATAAATATTCTCAATTTCCTGTTGGAATAACACTTGATTTAACAAATGTTCTTTGAGAATTTTTTGCATTGCTAATGCTGCATTAGGGTAACGTTCACCAGTGAGATTTGTATAAACTGGAATTTTGGCAGAATTAAAAGTTACCTTTTCAATTGCTTGGGCAAAAGGTTTTTGGGCATGGGCTACTAATGGTGTATGAAAAGCTGCGGAAACTCCTAATAAAAATGTAGAAAACCCTTTTGCTTTGAGAACATCTTGCACTTTGGTAATTTCTGCTTTCTTACCAGCTAAAACCACCTGGTGCTGAGAATTACAATTGGCAATGGCAACCTGGGGAAAATCTTTAATTAATTCTTTGACTTGACTAACTTCACCTTTCACAGCTAACATTCCTCCCGCATCAAGTTCTGCGGGTGTAGCCATTGCTTTTCCTCTTTCTTTAACTAAGAAGAAATAATCTTCTTCACTTAAAACACCACTAGCCCACAAAGCTGTTAATTCTCCAAAACTATGACCAGCAACAAAATCAGCTTTAAAACCAGCTTGTTGTAATATCTTGTACAAACCTGCACTAAAAACGCCAATGGCTGGTTGTGCATATTCTGTTTTTTGTAATATTTCTAATTGATTTTGTTTTTGTGATGGCTCAAAAACTGGTTGTGGAAATACAACTTCCGACAAGGGTTTTAATCCATCTTCACACAGCAAATTGTCCATGTGAATATAGGTTTGACGTAAGTCAGGAAAGTTAATTACTACTTCCCGTCCCATTTCCAAATATTGCGAACCTTGTCCAGAAAATAACGCGACTATTTTACCTGTAGTTTCTATGCCTTTTTGACGGTAATAAATTCCTTTGGGATGTTCCCAGGACTCAGTTTTTGGCTTGTTTCTTAATTGGTTAATACTAATTTGTAAAAATTCCTCAGTTTGGGTTAAAGAATCAGCAACAAAACCGATTCTAGCACTGTTAACAGGAATCTCTACCAATTGAGATTCTTTAATTAGTTGTTGATAATGTATTTCTTTTTCGGTTGATGTTAATTGGTGTTGGATATTTTCACAACGAGATAACAATTCTTCAGGTGTGGATGCAAATAATAAAATAGACTTGGCAGTATTATGTAAACGATATGAGTGATAATTTTCCCTTTCATATTCCTCCAAAACAACGTGATAATTTGTCCCGCCAAAACCAAATGCACTAACACCAGCGCGTCTGGGTTGGTTACTAATCCAAGGTCTAGTTTCTGTATTTAAATAAAATGGTGAATTCTCAATATTTAGTTTTGGATGTGGTTTAGTAATGTTAATTGTGGGTGGTAATACTTTGTGATGTAATGCTAAAGCTGTTTTAATTAAACTTGCTGCACCGGCTGCGGCTTTGGTATGTCCAATTTGTGATTTAACTGTGCCTAAAGCAATATGTTGTTGTTTACAATTGTTGTCACTAAATACTTCTTTAATAGAGATAAATTCTGTGGGATCTCCCACCATTGTGCCTGTACCATGTGCTTCAATTAAACCGACTGTTTCCGGTGAAAATCCGGCATTTTCATAAGCACGACGTAAGGCTTTAATTTGTCCTTCAGAATGGGGGGCGTAAATGCTTTTATACTTGCCATCGCTGGAAGTACCAATACCTTTAATGACAGCATAGATGCGATCGCCATCTCGCACTGCATCATCTAACCGTTTGAGTACCATCATTCCTACACCTTCACCCAGCATCATTCCATCAGAATCTGCATCAAATGGTCTGACTTTTTCACCAGGAGAAACAGCCGGAGTTTTACTAAAACACATATAGGCGAAAATCGAATTATCAGTATCAACGCCACCAGTAATCATCATGTCGGCGCGATGTTCAACTAATTCGCTAATTGCCATTTTTAATGCACCTAAAGAACTGGCACAAGCTGCATCAACTACACAGTTCATTCCTCCCAAATCTAGGCGGTTGGCGATACGTCCAGAAATTACATTAGCTAACATTCCGGGAAATGCGTTTTCTTCCCATTGCACATAAGCACTTTTCAGTTTTTCAATCACTTTTTGAGTGTCTGTGTCTGATAAACCACTATTTTTGAGAACTTTTTCCCAGACAGGATATTGCAACCTTGCACCTAAAGGCACTGCTAATTGTCTACCGATAGCTACACCTAAAATTACCCCAGTACGTTCACGGTTAAACTGGCGAGATTCACTGTAACCAGCATCTTCCATCGCCTCTTTTGCTACTACCAAACCTAGCAATTGAGAAATATCTGTCACCTCTAAAATATTGGGAGGTAAGCCAAATTCCATTGGATTAAAATCAATATCTGGAATGAATCCGCCCCTTTTACAATAAGTTTTATCTGGTGCTTTGGGATCTGGATCATAATAATCTTCTATACTCCAACGGGAAGGAGGTACGTCAGTAATACAATCTATTTTCTGAATAATATTGTCCCAATATTCCTGTAAATTTCTTGACTGGGGAAATATGGAAGCCATGCCAATAATTGCCACATTAGTTTGTCGCAATTGTGTATTTATTTCATTCAATAAATTTGTGTTTCCTGACATATTACTTTTACCTTTTATCAGCGTAAACAGAGCTTTTTCACAATTGCTGACTTCAAGTTGCAATTGTGCCAACGCAGCTTCTAATTTGGAAGCAGCCATGACTGTATTTTCACTAGGTTGTTAGTGGAATGTAGAGACTGGAAGAAATTAACTAGAAATTACAAACTTCCTTCTCTATGCAAACAAAATATGATTGATTGCAGTTCTTCAATTTGGTAAAATGCTGCGCTTGGCGGTTCAAGCTGGAATAGTTTTTAGAGAAAACTTTATTCTCTACCCTGTAATTTTTTAACTACCGCTTATGTTGATATTAGATGGGTGACAAAACTTTTGCAACTCAAATGCAACTAAATCAAAGTAGAAAAAATCTCAAGTTGCTTGAGGTATTGAAATATATGGGTGAAATATCTGCTTATCCAATTAATATCAATAATTAACTGAGATTACTAAGTTAATTACTAAAGTTGCATATAAATTGCACGAAAGCACAGGTAAGGTGTAAAGTCAAGTAAAATTGATACGAGGGTAGGTATTGAGACAAAACTAATAGATATTTTTGCATCTATCTGAGAGAAGATTTTTCATTAATAGCCTTGATTTGATTGATTCGGGAGTTAATGAGCGGCACAATCAATATTTTGGCAAATTATTAATTTTAAAAGTTGTAAATTTGATTACTCGTTAATATATCTAAGGTATGAAAACATTAAGGTTATAAACTATTAATTTACTAAATTTGGCAAAATTGGTAACAAATGAAAACAAGATTTATTCACAAGTAATTAAATTACAACTCAATAAAAATTTGATTTAGACATATTTGTTGCATAAGGCTTGAAATTGTGTATTAATCAGTTTATTGTTTGTGGTTGAATGATGTAAATGTAAATCCATACTGTTGGTTAAGAGCATGAGGTAGACATGGAATTAGGTAGATTAAATATATAAATCCATCTTATTAATTCGTCAGTCTATCCAATTTTAAACTGATAGTATCGCAGTACAAATTCATGCAATTCAACCAAATTGCGTTTACGGTTCTGCAACCTTGGAATTACAAGAAACTATAAGGGCTTGCTGGCATGAGACTATCTGAATTAGATCCACTCATACCGCTCAATGAGTTGAGAGAAGAACTTCTCAAGTTACCAAAAGGCTACTCTTTTTATGAAGACGAATTGGTAGATTTCCTATCACGACGCAGATGGCCTGAGAGCGATCGCCGGATTGATAGAACAACTTTCTGGCGGTGGCGGAACGACAACGGAATTGAACATCAAAAAGTATTTAGCCGCTTGGATATCCTGAAACTCTGTCAAATTTGTGATCATTATCGGGTGGATGGAACTCGCAACGAATACCTAGCCATTATGAAAAAGAAAAAAGAACTGATGCTTAACAAATAACTCTACTCACAGTCAAAGTAATACCAATATTGGATTTGAGGTTGTGAATTAACAGTCATTACTAACTATCCCTATTTGGTATCAGAGATGGATAGATATTTTTATCATCTGTCCATCTTCCTAGCTTTATCTTTACCCAATATTTTGAACTTTTTTAACCAACGTTATCAGGGAATGCTATCAAGTGTACTTTTCTGTTTGATCAGAACAGAAGTAATGTCAATTCGAGAGAACGAAGCGACAACCTAATTATTCATCTCCAAGACAAAAATTATGGTACACAAAGACAAGCAGTCATTGACAAACCCTGTAGGTTGGTTGTCTATTCCTTTGGCAATTACTACAGCTATAACAGCTGCTACAGTATCTCTCTACAGCCTGTCGCAGTTTCATTTTAAATCTAAATCAAATACTCCAGTTCCTGTTAGTAATTCCACTCCTACGGTAACATCTGTTGCAGCTTTAGGGCGTTTAGAACCGGAAGGAGAAATTATTCGTTTATCTGCTCCTAATTCTCTAGGGGGAGGAGTAAGAGTCGCTAAACTCTTGGTGAAAAAAGGTGACAGAGTTCGTCAAGGACAAGTAGTAGCAACTCTTGACAGTTATGCTCCTAATCTAGCAGCTTTAGAAAAAGCTAAACGACAAGTGCAAGTTGCTCAAGCTAGTCTCAAACGAGTAGAAGCTGGCGCAAAACAAGGTGATATTTTTGCTCAAAAAGCCACAATTTCTCGCTTAGAAGCTGAATTACGTGGCGAAGTTATTACTCAAAAAGCCACAATTTCTCGCTTAGAAGCTGAATTAAATAATGCAGAAACAGAACATCAGCGATATCATAAATTATATGCTGATGGTGCTATTTCTGCGTCTGATGCAGATACTAAACGCTTGCGAAGAGATACTGTACAACAGCAACTAAATGAAGCTAAAGCTGCCTTAAATCGCACTGTAGAAACGCTGCAAAAACAGTTAAATGAAGCCCAAGCTAGACTTAATAGTATTGCAGAAATCCGCCCCACCGATATACAAGCAGCCCAAGCTGATGTTGATAGCGCAAAAGCATCTGTTAAACAAGCTCAAGCAGAACTCGATTTAAGTTCTATCCGTTCACCTATAGATGGTCAAATTTTAAAAATTAATGCTTGGCCAGGAGAAATAATTGGTAATAATGGCATAGCTGAATTAGGTCGCACTCAACAGATGTATGTAGTCGCAGAAGTCTACGAAACTGATATTAAAAAAGTGCATTTAGGTCAATCAGTTGTCATTACTAGTGATGCTTTTACAGGAAAAATACAGGGAACAGTTACAGATATTGGTTTGCAAGTTGGTAAACAAAATATCTTCAATAATAATCCCGGTGCAGATACAGATAATAAAATAGTTGATGTCAAAATTCGCATTGATAAACCCACAGATAACCAACGGGTTGCGGCTTTGACAAATTTACAGGTGCAGGTACTCATCAAAGTATAATCCATGTTGGATTTTGGATTTTGGATTTTAGATTTTGGATTTTAGATTACAGCCTTTCCCAGTCAGAGACTGGGAATACTATTACAGAGGCTCTACCTTTACTGTTAAAAGCAGAATTTTCTAGAATTCATTCTCATACTCTGTATGGGAACGAGAAAGTACATAAATGGCTCAATTGGTCTAAGATTTTCAGAGGCTTTAAACATGATTTTAAATATACCTCTAGCTTGGCTACAACTAGCTAAACAAAGAGTTCGTTTTCTTGTTGCTTTAGCAGGAATAGCTTTTGTTGCTGTTTTGATGTTTATGCAAATTGGCTTTCAAGATGCTCTGTATGCAAGTGCTACACAAGTACACAAAAATCTCCAAGGCGACTTATTCTTAATTAGCGCCCAATATAAATCTTTGACTTCTAATCAAAGTTTTTCTCGCAGTCGTTTATACCAAACATTAGGTTTTTCAGATGTTGAATCTGTCGATCCTTTATATGTGCAGTTTGCTAAGTTAAAAAATCCCATTAATGGACGCAAGTATCCTATCTATGTACTTGGCTTTGATCCAGTAAAACCCATCTTTAAATTACCAGAACTTCAAGAAAACTTTAAGTTACTGCAAATACCAGATCAGGTTTTTTTTGACCGTGCTTCTCGTCCTGAGTTTGGTCCTATTGCTGAATATTATCAACAAAATAAACCTATGAGTTTGGAAATATTTAGTTATCTGGGTTTAAGAGGTTACAAAATTAAAGTCTGTGGTTTATTTAGTCTGGGTCCTTCCTTTGGGGTTGATGGTAATTTAATCGTTAGTTCTTCTACCTTCATGCGAATATTCCAAGAACGTGATGCTCACAAAATAGATATAGGCTTAATTCACCTCAAACCTGGTGCTGACCCCAAAAAAGTTTTGGCAAATTTAACCGCCAAGTTACCTAAAGATGTCATTGTCATGACTCGCCAAGAATTTATTAATTTTGAAAAAAACTATTGGACTCTGAGAACACCTATTGGATTTGTGTTTAATTTGATGGTATTTATGGGTTTTGTGGTTGGTGTCATTGTAGTTTATCAAATTCTTTATAGCAATATATCTACCCATTTTGTTGAATTTGCTACTCTTAAAGCAATGGGATTTAAAAATAAATATCTCTTAATTGTCGTTTTTCAACAAGCTTTAATTTTAGCAGCTTTAGGCTATATTCCAGGGTTTGCTATATCTTTAGGACTTTACGATATTGCCAAAGATGCCACTAAATTACCAATTGCTATGGATTTCAAAAAAGCTTTAATAGTCTTAATTTCCGCAATTTTGATGTGTTTAACATCTGGATTTTTCTCTACTAATAAATTACGCAAAGTAGATCCAGCAGAGATTTTTTAAAGAAAGTTTCTAATTTGATTTAATATGATGGAATCAAACTTTATTCTGGAAATAAGTAGCCTTAATCATTACTTTGGTAAAACCAAATTACGTGACCAAATATTATTTGACATTAATTTGCATATTAAATCTGGTGAAATTGTGATTATGACTGGTCCATCTGGTTCAGGAAAAACAACTTTACTAACTTTAATTGGTGCTTTACGTTCAGTTCAAGAGGGAAGCCTGAAATTTATTGGACAGGAATTATTGGGAGTTAGCAATGAAAAGTTAGTACAAGTACGTCGTCAGATTGGCTATATTTTTCAGGCACATAATTTGCTGGATTTTTTAACAGCTAGACAAAATGTACAAATGTCTCTGGAATTACAATCAAATATTTCCCAATGGGAAGCTAGAATGCAATCAGAAGCAATTCTTGAAGCTGTGAACTTAGGTAATCGAATTAATTATTATCCATCTGATCTTTCAGGAGGACAAAAGCAAAGAGTCGCTATTGCTCGTGCTTTAGTTAGTCATCCTAAATTAGTTTTAGCTGATGAACCTACAGCAGCTTTAGATAGTAAATCAGGTCGGGATGTGGTTAACTTAATGCAAGAGTTAGCCAAAGAACAAAATTGTGCTATTTTAATTGTGACTCATGATAACCGAATTTTAGATATTGCTGACCGGATAATTCAGATGGAAGATGGTCGGTTAATCAAAGACAGCAGGGAACAAGGAATAGGGAAGAGGGAATAGGATTAAAATACTCTTGGTATATGGCTTTTATCAAGTAATTATTTATTTCTTTTTGAGTTATGAATCTTTCTACCCTGCTATTACGGCTTTTTTGTGTCTTTTGATGTCAATTTTTCAAAACAACGTCTTTTTCTCATCAGTGCTAGGGCGGAGAGGAAGCCAACTTTCGGGATGCTTGGTTGCACCTCTCTCCGAGGATGTCCATTCTTTCCTTCAATAAAATAATACACTTACATCAGGATTTCTTTCTTCTTTCTTTTGTTCTTCTCACGCTTCCCGGTATGTATCTTTTTTTTCTGAATTGTGTTTCATCCCCACTATTTTGTGCTACCATTCCTCTCATTGTTTGTCCATTTATTGTTGCTTTTATTCCTTTTATTGTATAATACCCACTCAGTAATTTACCCGTGGTTGTAAATGCTTCAGACGCATTTATTAATCCACCATCTGTATAACTCCCCAAGTCTAAAGCATGAGCAGGATAAGCACTACTAGCCACGATACTAGTAGCAGCAGCACTACCAACAACTAATTGCAGAAGACGAGATAGTTTCATCATACATTAAACTCCTAGATAATAATACGCATATACAACCACGCTTAAGCTAGGGTTGTGTCTATCCCTAGAAAGGTATATGCAAAGACACTACTAGTATAGGGTAATTTGGTAGTATGAGTAAATATAGCGAAGCTGCCACCAAAGGCATTCTGAGACTGAAAACTTTGCTGATGTAGGGAATTTTAGATTTTAAATAAAATCTGTTGATCAAAAATGTCCAATCAAAACCAAACTCCCTTGATAGATGCCTTAAAAGCTGCCATCGCTCGTCATCATGCACCATTTTACACACCAGGACACAAACACGGTGCCGGAATTTCCTCAACTTTAACCGATTTACTAGGTCAAGAAGTCTTCCGTGCTGATTTAACAGAATTAGCAGAGTTAGATCATCTCTTCACACCCCAAAGCGCAATTTTAGCAGCACAAGAATTAGCAGCGGCAGCTTTTGGTGCTGAAAAAACTTGGTTTTTAGTGAATGGTTCTACCTGTGGAATTGAAGCAGCTATTCTCGCTACTTGTGGTATGGGAGATAAAATTATTCTCCCCAGAAATGTTCATTCTTCGGTTATTTCGGGATTAATTCTTTCTGGTGCAATTCCTATTTTTATTCATCCTATATACAACTCAGATTTAGATATTGCTCATAGCATTACACCGACAGCATTGAAAACAGCATTATCACAACATCCTGATGCTAAAGCAGTGCTGGTAGTTTACCCTACGTATTACGGTGTTTGTGGTGATTTGAGGGCGATCGCAGAATTAACTCATCAATATAATATTCCTTTAATTGTAGACGAAGCACATGGCGCACATTTTGCTTTTCATCCCGATTTACCCACATCAGCATTAACCTCATCTGCCGATTTAACTGTGCAATCAATTCATAAAACTTTGGGTGCAATGACACAGGCATCAATGTTGCATATTCAAGGTAAGAGAATTAACATTGATAGGTTAAATCAAGCATTGCAATTAGTTCAATCTACCAGTCCTAGTTTTATTCTGTTAGCTTCCCTTGATGCCGCACGTCAACAAATGGCAATCAATGGAGAAAAGTTAATGTTTCAGACTTTACAACTAGCTGAAGCAGCAAGAATGCAAATTAGCCAAATTCCTGGTTTGTCCGTTTTACAGATTCCCCAAAACTACATCAATAACAGTAACAATGGCTTTGTAGATTTAGATACAACACGGTTAACTGTCAATATTTCTGAATTAGGTTTCACAGGTTTTGAGGCTGAAGATTTACTCAATGAAATGGGTGTGACTCCAGAATTTTCATCCTTGCAAAATTTGACTTTTATTATTAGCTTGGGTAACAATAAAACTCATATAGATGCATTAGTACAAAGTTTGCAAAATCTGAGTCAGATACCACAATTGACAAGTCAGTACAAAAAATGTAAATATAGAAACGATGATATGATTAGCGGTAATATGTGCATTTCTCCCCGTGAGGCTTTTTTTGCTCATAGCGAAATTTTACCTTTGGAGGAAACAGAAGCAAAAATTTGTGCAGAAATTGTTTGTCCATATCCCCCAGGAATACCAGTCTTAATGCCGGGGGAAATCATTACAAAACCAGCTATAGAATATCTGCAACAAATTCATTCTTTGGGGGGATGTATTAGTGGTTGTATGGATTCCAGCCTCCGCAATTTAAAGGTTATCAAAACCTAATACAATTTTGGATTGTGGATTTTGGATTGTTAAAGGCTGAGTGAATCAGCTTTGCAGTTTTCCATATATCGCTATCATTTTTTAAATTAGTATAAGTTATCATTAGTCTAGCTATGAAAACCTCAAATTATGAGAAAACAAAACTTATGAAGATACAATGTTTAATTCAAGCGGTAGTAGTTTCACTTCTCACAAATATAAATTTACCAGCATTTGCTCAAACTTCGACTCAAAGTCCCACATCTGGAAATGAAATTGTTGCTGATGCTCAAGACACTGAAAAAACTAACAACATCAAAAAATTGTTGGAAATTACAGGTACAAGAAACCTGACGCAACAAATACTCAAGCAAATGTTAAATTCCATGAAAGCTGAATATCCTCAAGTACCAGCTAAATTTTGGGATACTTTTGCGGCTGAACTCAACCCAGATGACATGATCAAAGAGTATATTCCTGTGTATAGTAAATATTTTACCAATGAAGATATTAAAGGCATGATAGCCTTTTATCAATCACCATTAGGGCAGAAAACCTTGACTCTACTTCCTCAAATTAGTCAAGATTCCACAGAAATTGGGATGAGATATGGCAGAGCCGCTGCCCAAAGAGCTATAGAAAAGTTACAATCGGAAGGATATATTCGCAATCCCTAACCATCAACAAAAACCATTGAGTATGTTAAGTTATCAGCTATCAACCATCAAGTAAATTAGAGTTAACTGATAACTGATAACTGATAACTATTCACTGTTAAAATCCCTTTTTCGCCAGGTCTTTATAGACGTGAGTTTTAGTCTTAATCAGACTCCGCACAGCTTCTTCTAAATTTTCTTGTTGCAGTAAAGAATCTCCCATCAAAACAGCATCAACACCAGCGTCAGCCATCAGAGATAAATGATCAGATGTTTCAATTCCTGACTCACTCACCACAAGAATACCTAAGTTTTGGATATGCGATCGCCTAGCTGCCATTAACTGCTGAGTAGTGCTAAGATTAACACTAAAATCTTCTAAACTGCGGTTATTAATTTCTATTATGCGTACATCTTCTAACTTGAGTACGCGATCTAATTCCCCTAAGTTATGGACTTCCAATACAGCATTCATTCCCAAGTAATGAATTACTCGCAGAAAGTTATGTATCTCTTCATCGGTGAGAATAGCTGCAATTAGCAAAACTGCATCCGCACCTGCTGCTCTGGCTAAATAAATTTGGCAAGGATCAAGAATGAAATCTTTGCACAACAGAGGTAATGCTATCCGATGCCGAATAGTACGCAGATGGTCAAAACCACCCTGAAAAAACTTTTGGTCAGTAACAACAGATATACAAGTTGCTCCACCACGTTCATAAGATTTAGCGATCGCCAATGGATCAAAATCTAAACTGATTATATCTTGATGAGGTAGTGTTCTCTTTACCTCTGTAATCAAGCTAGGTTTGTGAAGACTCTGCTGTAAAGCAGTAAAAAAATCTCGTACAGTAGGAGCAGCCGTTAACTGACGCTGTAAAGATGCAAAGGACATTTCTTGATGCATTTGTGCAACTTCCAGCTTTTTCTGCCATACAATCTCTCGCAGTATGGGTTGCAACCGACTATTATAAATAGAAACAGGGTAAATCATACTCAAAATGGATTAACAACTAATGTGAAGAAGAATTTAGGTGTCAGGAGTCACCTGCTATAAATCAACAACTACTTTTAACACTTCCTCTCATAAACGTATCCAACGCGATTTCATATCAAACATTTCTACTTCTTTTTTAGAGGTTTGCTCTTGCTGAGAACCACCCAATAGACAATTAGTTTTCAGCAACCTGATATAAGTGCGGTAAGGTATATAATCAATAGGATTATGTCCAGAAAAACGTAAAAGTAAAACACAAGCCCAGGAATACTTACCAGCTATAATTGCTTTAACTATTTGTTCAATTTGTTCAGTGTTAATTTTTTTATTGATTTGTCTATTGTAATCAACTATATTTTGGCTCATAGTATGCACTCCTATCTATGTGTGAATAAAAAACGTAAGCATTCAGTTATCAGTGGTCAGCAGTCAGCTAAAACTAGTTTTGAGACTGAGTTTAAGGATTTGTTTTGGGGAAACTTACACCAAACTTAATTAGTAATCCTTTGATCAGAATGCTCATAAATTCATGCTTGAAACTTGCTGATAGCTGACGGCTGAATGCTTACCTTTGTTAAGCCTACTCAAAGTTCAACCTTGGATACATGAACTATTTTTTGATTGACTTGTCTATTTTTTAGGTGTTGATATTTTCTTGATTATCTTTGAGATCCTCAACTTCTTCAATAAATTTAACATCTTGTGGTTCACGCAATGCTAACCCATAGCTTACGCCTAGGCGTAGCCTGTCAGCAGGATTTATAATTGAATATTTCTCTAGTCCTGCCAAAATTTTTTCATCCATAAAATACAGAAATTTAGGCATTGAACAAGGTTCTTAAAGGTTACAATGCCTGCCCATGATTTGAGTTTAATTGATTTGTATTTCTCAATACATCTATTCTTTACAAAATATCTATCTGTGGGTATATATTTAATCATTAACCACATATTGGTTAAGCAAATAAATCTTTCTTGAGAAGGATGACTTGGCATATTTTTATATAGTTAAATGACTGAAATAGCAAATTAAAATAATTCAAAAAAAAACAAGTAAGTTTTTCTATTTACAAACAGACTTTAGGGTAAAAACTAAAGAAATAAAATTTGACAAAATAGCTATTTCATGTTTAACAAAATTCTTGATTTAGGTATTTGCTATATCAATCCTACCCCAATCATGAGAAAATACGTGGATAAAAATCCTTGCTTGATAAGCATTTGAGCCTTGTTTAACTCTCCCGTATCATTCAGGATTGCTATATCTGAATTTCTCAGTTGTTAACTAATAAATCAGTCCTCAATACCAGATTAGGTTTTCAGTTAGGAAGTTGTCAGTAAATTTGGATAAAGGTTTTTCTCCTTTCCCCTTTCTTTTTGACTGCGTTTTTTGAATAAATCCCTAAATGTTCCCTATGATTTTTCAGTGATAAAAATTTTTATGCTGGTTTTTTAACTACAAAAATCACTTAACCCAGGAAATAATTTCATTATGATATGCAATGGGAGAATCACAATTTCGCCAAAATAACCGCAGCAATACTAAAAACTCTCTTAGAGGATATCTGATAGCTTGCGTAGCGTAGCCATAAACTTATTCCTGTAGTATCTAACACTCGTATATCCTCCTAAAAAAAGAGGACTTTGAGTAAGTTATCCCCCCTTTTTAAGAGAGTTCAAGGGGGATATTGATCAATTTTCCAAAAAATCAACTTACACATTTGGGCTGCTCTCTATGCAACAAACTTGAAGATTTGATTTTCTTATTGCTAAAATCAAAATCATTCAATCTTTTAGTGTAATTAATCATGGATTGTAATTCACCAGTTATTTATACACTTAATTACTGGCAATAATAAAAAAAATAATTATCAGGAGTAAATACAAATATGAATTATGGTGATTCCACCTTACAAAAATCAAATTCTCAATTATTTTTACAGCCGGAAGCAAATTGGAAACTTGCTGATTTTCTGATCAATCAATTTATGGATGCTGCATTTTGTATCGGAAAAAATGGAGAATTTCTCTATGTTAACAATGCCACCTGCTATCTAACGGAATATTCTCGTCAAGAATTGCTATCTATGCAGCTAGGTGATTTAGATACTGATTTTTCATTACACAACTGGTTAGAGCAATGGCAACGTCTAAAAAATATGGATAGCATCTCCTTTAAATCTCGATACCGTACAAAAGGAGGACGAATATTTTTAGGAGAAATAGATATGATCTGGATAAAATACCAAGACAATGAATTTGGCTGTGCTGTCATCCGAAAAAAAGATGATGAATTAGTAGGATTGAGTGTAAAAAAATTGATTTATGAACACAGAAATAGCCAACAATATCTACAAACTAAGATTGGCAATATTCACTACATTGATGAATCCCAAAAATTGAGAGAATGTAGATTTCGGATTTTATTAGAATCTATTAACGTCGGTATTTTTATAATTAAAGATCAGCAAATTTGTTATGTAAATTCAACTGCGGAGTTACTCACAGGCTACACAGAAAAGGAATTGTTGACAGAATTAGATTTTAATCAACTCATCAAAAGTAAAACATCCCAACCTGGTGCAACAAATAATTCTGAATATAACGAGATAAAAATTATCACCAAAGATGGTACTGAGAGATGGTTATTTGGTATGGTAACTCGGTGTAATGACGTGATAGATTTTGATGATAAAAAAGTTGAAATTTTCACTCTTATGGATATTACAAATTACAAATATGCAGAATTAGAATTGCATCAGACTTTAGAACAAACAAAACAACTCAGTGAACTGAGAGCGCATCTTGTGGCTATAGTCTGTCATCAATTTCGTACTCCACTCAATGTTATTTCCTTTTCTAACAGCTTGATAAAACGCAACGTAGATACATGGAAAAGCGAAAAAATACTACCTTTTGTTAAGCATATTCAAACAGGGGTTGAACAAATAAATCAGATATTAGATGATATTTTACTCTTAGCTAAAGCAGAATCAGTACAATTTAGTTGTCAAACTGAACAAATTAATTTAGTTGAATTTTGTCAGGAAATAATATCAAAAATTATTATAATTAAGGGTGATCATCATATTGATTTTAATTATCAAGAAACCTGTTTCAACGTTTGGTTGGATAAAAAACTGGTAGAGCCAATTTTAAATAATTTAATCGAAAACGCTATTAAATATTCTCCTCTTGGAAGTGTTGTAAATCTGCAAGTTAATTGTGATCATAAGCAAGTCATATTTCAGGTTAAAGACCAGGGTATTGCCATTCCTGAAATAGATCAGCACAGACTTTTTGAACCTTTTTATCGAGGTAGTAATATTGATAATATTCCCGGTACTGGACTAGGTTTATCCATTGTTAAAACCCTTGTTAATTTACATGGAGGTCAAATGACAGTAACAAGTAAAGCGGGTGTAGGGACTACATTTACTGTGGTACTACCATCAATTCCCTATCCTCAGTAGTAGGAGTAGAAAAATTCATTCTTTTTCATTAACTACTGATAGCAGAGCTTGGCTTAAGTCCTATTTCTCCTGTCACTTATTTAGAATACAGTTCTCCTGAACACACATTTTGTTAATCATTCCCGGTTACAACTTTTATTGGGTACAAAATGATGCACGAATCGTCAAAAAAAATTCTGGTAATAGAAGATGATGCTGCTACCCGCCATATCTTCTTAGACGGTCTTGAGGCTGAAGGTTTTGTCACGATAGGGGCAGAAAACGGTTTAGCTGGTATCCAGCAAGCACAAGCGCATTTACCTGATTTGGTAATTTGTGATCTGATCATGCCAGATATGGACGGTTACAGTGTTTTAACTAAGCTGCGTCAAGATCATCTAACTGCTATTATTCCTTTAATTTTTCTCACAGCTAGTAATACTAAAACATCTCTGAGAAAAGCTATGGAGTTGGGAGCAGACGATTATTTAAGTAAACCTTGTACAGTCGATGAGTTGCTAAAAGCAATTAATATCCGACTAGAAAAACAAGCTATTTTTCAAAGATGGTATGCCAATAATTCTCATAATTCTCAATCATCACCAGAAATAACCCCTAAATCAGAAAATTCTGAATCAATTTTTCCTAATCTTCCCCACCTTCAACAAGTTTTTGACTATATTGAACGTCATTACCATCAAGGGATTACTTTGTCTGATGTAGCGGAAGCTGTTGGTTATTCTTCTCCTTATTTAACTAATCAAGTAGCCAAACAAACAGGAGAAAGTGTCAATGTTTGGATTGTCAAACGCCGCATGGCGGCTGCTTGTTCCTTACTAAAAAACACTAATCTGACAATTGAAGAAATTGCTACCAAAATAGGCTATCAAAATGCCTGTCATTTTTCTCGCCAGTTTCGTCAATATCACCATTTGTCTCCCACAATTTGGCGAAAAGAAAATCAATCACGTCAAGTTTCACAACCTACCAAGCTGCAATTCCTCAAAAATCATTCTCAATTAGTAAGTTAACTATTCTTGGGTTGTTTTAACTGCTGCAATAATAATTGCATTCCTAAAGTTAATAAACCCAAGGCTACTATACCAAATACCCCCGTTCCTAAAGCCATAATACCGACAACCAGGGTGCGGACAGCAGAGGATATATTCAGCACTATAGGGTTATTGGAATGAATTGGTTTGTTGGCAAAACTGGTGGCGATCGCCATCATTAATGAATAAGCTGCAAAGGCCAATGCTGACGAAATTGTCGCCCCTATTATACAACGTAATGGTGTTGTCTGTTTTTCGTCAGGGGTATCTTGTGATGGTGTAATATTTGGTTCATTCATAATAGGGTGTGGGGAATAGAGTTTCTTCTTTTTACTGTCACCTGTCACCTGTCACCTGTCACCTGTTTCCTGTAATATTTGTATGCCATTGGCGATGGTCTGAGTAACAAACAATTCTAAATCTTCGTCAGGAATTGCGGTTCTGATTTGCTGCTTGACTACTTCCGCTTGTGCTTTTGATTCAACAATGGCAAATACCGAAGGACCAGAACCTGACATCATCGTGCCTATAACCCCTTCTTGACTAGCAAATAATTCTCGCAGTTGTAATACTTTGGGATAAGCTGGCAAAACTACTTTTTCTAAATCATTGTGCAGTTTTTGGGATATTTTCGCTGCATCTTTATCTAAAATAGCTTTGACGATTTCTCCTGAATGCACAGCATTAGCACGGGCAGCTAAATCTTCAGTATTTTTAACATAAGTATTAGCAAATTCTTGTCTATAGGTTTGATATGCCCAAGGTGTAGAAACTTCTAGACTGCGATATTTAGCTAATACTAGATGAATATGATTTAAACTTGGCAAAGGAGCAAGTTGTTCACCTCTACCAGTAGCAATTACTGTTCCGCCAGCAATACAAAATGGCACATCTGAACCGAGACTTGCACCCAATTCTTCTAATTCCGATTTAGTTAATCCCAAGTTCCAGAGTAAATCTATCCCTACTAATACTGCTGCTGCATTTGTTGAACCTCCAGCTAAACCGGCAGCTACAGGAATACGCTTTTTGACAGTAATATCAATACCACCAAAATTACTAAAAGCGCCGGGAAATTGGTTCGCCATTAATTCAGCAGCCCGGTAAGCTAAATTACTTTTGTCTGTAGGTACTTGAGGATGATTACAGTAAACACGAATTGCTTCAGTGCTGGCAGGGTGTAAATCAATTTGGTCTGCAAGATCAATGCTTTGCATGATCATTGCTAACTCATGATATCCATCAGGGCGTGAGCCAATGATTTCTAAATATAAGTTAATTTTTGCAGGTGCAATTAAGCTATAAGAACGCATTTTGAGTGCTGAGTACCGAGTGCTGAGTTGTAGTTACTGAGGAGTTAAACAGTTACTTAAATTGACCCACTGTGTAACGCTGAGGTCTTCGGCGCGAACTTGGGGATTGATTTCTAATTGTTCCAGTAATTGAGTCAAGCGATCGCGTTCAATTACCGATTGCAAATTATTTCTTAACATTTTCCGTTTCGCTCCAAATCCCAATTTAACCAGATTTTCTAACTTTTTGGGGTCATTGGCTACAATTTCTATCTGTCGGGGTAGCAATCTCACTACAGCGGAATCAACTTTTGGTGGTGGGTAAAATGCACCAGCAGGAACTGTACAAATCAACTCACAATCTGCCAAATACTGCACCCGCACCGACAGCGCCCCAAAAGTTCTTGACCCTGGGTTAGCATACAATCTTTCTGCTACTTCTTTTTGTATCAGTAGCACAATAGAATCATAAGGTTCTGGGTTAGGATTAGCTATAGTACCCAATAGTTTTTCAATGATTGGGCCAGTGATATTATAAGGAATATTGGCTACAACTTTATTTTGTTTTTGGAACTTAGGAAAAGCTGTCAGTTGAGATGGGACATCAAGGGTCAAAAAATCCCCTTGCAGCAGTAAAAAATTTTCTCTTTCTCCTAGTTGTTTTACCAGTAATTTACACAAATCACGGTCAATTTCTACAGCCAGTAGAGAGTGAACTAAAGGCAATAAACGCTTAGTCAGAATCCCTGTACCGGGTCCAATTTCCAGAATCCTGTCATTTTCTTGACACTCGGCTGCTGTGACAATAGAGTTAAGTGCCTTTTCACTTTTTAGCCAATGTTGAGCAAATTGCTTGCGCGGTTGCACCATTTATATTTGTTTCTCCATATTTTATTTCTTACCTGTTTGACTTCTTAACGCTAATTGCTGTTATAGTTTACTTCATCTAGAAACATGACTATGAACCTGAAAAAATATATTTTTTCTCTAGTTTTATTAGCAGTTTGCACCAGCATTAGCAGTTGCAATTCCAGCGATACATCTAATAATACAACTTCAGCACCTACACCAAACAGCACTGTTTCCCCAACACCCCTAAATTCTCCCATCGCATCTCAACCATTCTCCACCCAGCCATCTCCTACTGATCAGCCACCCACTTCAGGCTCAAAAGCTGTTTCTGGTAAAACCACTAATGTCACCCTATACACAAGCGATGCTCAATGTCAAAACTATGTTTCACAACAAACTTCAGTGTCAGCCGATGAACCCATTAACGAAGCTGTAGGTAAAGTTTTACAGCAGCGAGAAACAGCAGATTTTAGCTTGGTTGGGTATCGTGTTAACGTCAACAATGGAGTTGCGATAATTGATTTACGAATTGCTCCTGAGTCTAAGCGACAAATGGCATCTCTTTCTAGTTGTGAGCAGTTTGCATTATTTGGTAGTCTCCGCAAAACCTTAACCAGTAATGCCCAATGGAACATTAAAGAAGTGCGCTTCACTGAGAAGGGAGAGCAAATAGCTCTTTAAATAGGTGACAGGTGACACAGAAGAAGCAGGGGAGCAGGGAGCAGGGAGCAGGGGGAAAAATCAAGTCAAAAGTCATGCATTCAAAAGTCAAAATTAAGAACTCTTGCCTTTTATCAATGCCCCATGCCCACTTGCCCTGAGCGAAGCCGAAGGGATGCCCCATGCCCAAAGTAAAGATTTTCTAGCGATTCTGCCCAAATAGAGAATCAGACTATTACTATAAAAAATATTTAGCTAAGGAGGGTAAACAGATGGATGTTAAGCTGATTTTAGTAGGATTAACCGTTATATTTACCTTTGCGTGCTTATTTTTTGGCACAAAAAACGGATTTTATGATTCAGATAACTATCATGGCAACGGTTCAGCACATTAATAATGCAAGTTGCTAGTTTTAGTTGGGATGCAAAAGGCAGGTGACAGGTGAGAAAATTTTAGATTTTAGATTTTAGATTTTAGATTGAAGTTGCTCAAAACAATCCAAAACAGGACGGGAGCAAAACTAACGGAATTCTGTCATTCTGAACGTAGCGTCAGGAGATTGAAGAATCTCCCTAGTCCAACGCTATCCAAAATCCAAAATCCAAAATCCAAAATAAAGAACACCCTACACCCTTTTATGGAGCAGAAAAGCATGAGAGATGATCTATCGGTATCCTCTCGTTTTGATGCTGGTGATATGGCTAGTGAATTGGAATGTCTGTCCTATAGTGTTCAGCATGAAGATGAAGGTGTCTGTCTACTAGTGAAAATGGGGCCACACCGGATTTTATTAGATTGTGGTTTGGCGGATATTTCATCCTTGACGAGGGGAATTACTAAATCAGCACAAAAAGGTAGTTCACCATTACCAGCAGATTTAGTCTTAATTAGTCATGCTCATCCAGATCATGCTAGGGGGTTGCTGGCGCTAAATCAAGCTTTTCCGTTGTTACCCATCTATGGTAGTGAGGTGACTAGTAAGTTATTGCCTCTCAATTGGCCAGAAGAATATTCTGAGGAAATTCCTTCATTTTGTCAGGCCCTACCTTTGCGATCGCCCATCGAAATTCAAGAAAATCTAGTTGTAGAATTATTTCCCGCCGGACATCTACCAGGGGCTGTGGCCATTCTCCTCACTTACCACACCCAACACCGTGATTACAAATTACTGTACACAGGTGATTTTTTCCTATCTAACTCTCGACTGGTAGAGGGGTTACGGTTAGAAGAATTACGGGGTTTAAATTTAAATGTGTTGTTAATTGAGGGCAGTTACGGCACATCCCGCCATCCCCACCGTCGTCACCAAGAAAATCAACTAGCGGAAAGAATTAATCGGGCGATCGCAGACCACTGTTCTATCATTTTACCCACACCCGCCCTCGGTTTAGGCCAAGAATTGCTGATGTTGTTACGTTCTCATCATCATTTTACAGGTCGGGATTTAGACATTTGGGTTGATGGTGCTGTGGCTACAGGTTGCGATGCCTATTTGGAACTTTTAGCCCATCTTCCGGCATCTGTCCAAAATTTTGCCCGTCATCAGCCCCTATTTTGGGATGAACGAGTTCGTCCCCGTGTACGGCGCTTAAAAGTAGAAAATTTGGCAACTTTGGGACATTCACCCTGTATTGTCCTCACTGACTCCAGTGCGGATTTAAGTAAATATTGTCAACCCAACACAGGCCCTTGGCTAATTCTCCTACCAGAAAAAATTGACATTAAAGTTAATCAAGAATATTTAGCGCCCACGACTTTTGAAAGCTATCTTTTAGCTCAACATAGTGATGGACCCGGAACAACCCAACTAATTCACAATTTACGACCCCAGCACGTTGTGTTTGTTCACGGTTCACCTGCCTACTTAGCTGACTTAACTAGTTTAGAAGAGTTACAAAATCGTTACCATATCCATTCTCCAGCCGCTGGCATTTTGGTAGAATTGCCCATTGGCGAAACGTTTTTACAGCCTTCTGCACCAGAAACCAACTATGAAGGCGAGTTAACAGAGTTAGAAAAAGTAATTACAATCTCTCTCCCAGATGCAATTACAGCTGATCCCCGTTGGCAGCAATTTGCTGATACTGGTTTAATAGAAGCCCGTTGGCAAGGAGAAGAGTTGATACTAAGAGGCTTGTCTCAAAGAGAACTCCTCAACCAAAATACTGTAGACCTCACCCGCAGCAGGTATCCCTATACATGGTCTGACCTAGAATGTTGTGGTACGTGCAAATACCAAAGGGGGCAACGGTGTTGGAATCCCGCTGCCCCGTTGTATAACTTTAAAGTTACCCTTGAAGGTTACTGTCCTGCCTTTGAAAACCTGTCTCATCAAGAATCCTGAGTCGTAGTTAAAACATCAGAATTCGTCCTTAATTATTCTGGATTCAAATCCGTGAAACGGTTGCGTATCCGCTCCGACTCAGGACAATCTTCAGTCATGAGAGGCTCTACATTACCCCGTGGTACGGAAGCTAATTTTTGCGTTACAGCGCCAATGCTTTCTAGGCGAACCATCTCTTCCCAAGAACAAACTTCGTCTTCTTCATCTGTTTCATAGCGTAGAGTCACTAAATCACCCTCTATATCAATGATGCGGGCGCGCTCTATCCAGCGTTGCTGATCCCGCAAAAAAACACATACCTCCCGCCCGTCGCAACACAGTTGATAAATCTTGCGGTGTAGCATGTACAGCTTCTGCCTTTTTAAACAACGTAGTTAAACCTGTGAAAATATGGGTCTTACCCCAATAAGATACACCCTCCAGAGTTCAATTTCACCTTTTGTGAACTAGTGTGTCTAGTAACCCAATCTTACAACGACTCGATTTTGGTAGTCAGAAATAGGAAAATCTTGGGTCATAAACCAGTGGTTACTGCATTAGCTGAACTCAATCTCTTTTGGGTCAATGCTAGAGAATGTCTACTTCATAGAAGTCAAACATCTGGAGGAGTTGTCCTAACCAGGTTAAGGTGTGGTGGTGATTCCTTATTACCATTATGTAATAAATAGTACTGCAAAACAAGCGATAATTGCGGTTGTTTGAGTTGCCTACTTGTAGTCATTGGCATTTTTAGGAAGTCTGGGGACTTGGCTATACTTTTAACCCTAATGTATTTGATCTTAACTCATTCTCACCCTGAGCTTCATGGTTTTACACAACAATACCTGAATAGTTTTCAGGTTTTCTTTGTAATTAATTGTAATACAAAATGTAACTGATTCAATAATAACTAGGACTTAGGCAAAAAAACGAAAAATCAAGGGTTTTGACAAAGGGGTAAAGTGATGGAAAAATCCAGGTTGAGGAGAGGAAAACCCCTACACCCCTACACCTTTACACCCAGCTTCGTTAACATAAGTTTAGAAGCAAGGCAGTGATAAATTATTTTCCCTTGCTCCCTATTCCCTATTTTTTTTAATTTTTAATTTTTTGGGGCAGGCTTTTCAGTCTACCCCATAGAAAGTCTATTCGCTGCCAGTGGTAAAGGCCAAGGTGCAAGTAAGTCTAGCTTCATATTTAGTTTGATTGGGCATTTCTTAGTGAGTTTTGTTGAGTACAGGCAATTCGATCAGGATCTTACAGGAAGCTTCGCGTTTAATTTTACCTATGCGGATTGCTTCGTATAGAGCAGTAAGAGCTTTTAAATCCTCTGACTGATAGCATCTAGTAGTCAGTACCTGATGGAGTAAACCCTCTGATTCAACACTGAGATAGCCGGTTTGGAAAGCAGATGCAATAAGTGTGCGAATCATGATAAATGGGGCGTAATGAACGATTTATCATTTCTAGTGTCGGACACTCTCTCCCTAAATACATTGATGTGGGACAGCAAAGATTAGTGATTGTAATTACAAAAATCTTGTGATCAGCATCACGAATCAAAAATACAAATCCTATAGTATATACATTTTTGTCTAAGCACGGAGAAAAGATAAGCGTAAAAAAGCACTATAAAATTTTATAGGGCATAAATATATAAGTATTTAATTATACTGAATTTTTATAAAAAAAGCAAATAACACTAATTAGAAATTCAAAAGATAGGGAACAGGAAATAGGCGAAAGGTCACTCGATTTTGGATTGACTAATTTTTTTAATCTTAGGGCTGACGCACGAATCACGGAATATCGTATCCCTGACGGGAGCCGTCAGGCATACCGCAGAGGACGCAGAGGACGCAGAGGACACGGAGGAATAAGAGTTTTGGAGGATTTTTGCGTAAGTCCTGAATCTAAAATCTAAAATCTAAAATTCCCCCCCACATCCTCCCGATTGCCTTTTGCCTCATAGTCAGATCAAAAACTGGCGGAAGTCTTCATCCTTTTGACTTAGCTGTACCCAATCTAAGTTGAGTGACTGGAATTTTTGTGCCAAGCGATCGCAGGACGGGCGCTCACTGGCATAATGTCCAACGTCAATGAGAATCAATCCTTGATCTCGACTTTCCTGAAATTGATGGAACTTACAGTCAGCGGTGACATAGACTTGGGCGTTGGTTTTCACGACGGCTGAAATAAAACCTGCACCTGAACCACCCAAAACCGCAACTCGTGAAATCTTTTGCTGTAAGTCAGCAGTGGGCGAAAAAATCAGCTTTGGGGGCTTCAGTAGAGTTTGAATAGTGGTGAGTAATTCCTGTAATTTTAATGATGGTTGTAGCTCTCCCACACGCCCATATCCTAATCCAGCTTGGGTGGGAACTATAGGCGATACTGATTGCAATTGTAGCATCTGTGCTAAAACATCCGCTGTGCCATCATTTACCTGGTCAAAATTTGTATGGGCGCTGTAGATACCAATGTTGTGAGTAAACGCTAACCGCACCATTTCTGTGAGTGCATCCCCAGTGCGAAGAGATTTGAGAGGATGAAAAATTAGGGGATGATGGGCAAAAATCAGATTAGCATTGAGGGCGATCGCTTCTGTCATCACCTCTAAAGTTGGTGTCAAACACACTAATACCCGTGCTTCTTTCAATAACACACCAGGTTCAATTTGCCAACCGCAATTATCCCAGCTTTCACACCAAGCCGGATTAGCCCATTCTTCAAACCAGGTGATTAAATCCGCAATTTTCATGAGATATTTCAGTTGTGATTTTAAGTAATTACACAGATATTTGATGATCCCATCATTGTATCGTCAATTGAGTTACTAATTGTCATCTTGTAACTGCGCTTTTAAGTGGCTTTGCTTATATGTAACTAAGAAAATAGTTAATAAATAGTTTTTATTAATGCCTGTTTAAACTCTTCCGCAGTTTGAAAAGTAATTTGCGGCTTTTCCACTAAAGCTAAATCTATCACTTGCGCTAACTTGTGAGGAATAGTATTATTACGCCGATGAATAGGTACTGGATCATTTTGCAAGACAGCTAACCAAGGATCGCCTGTAAAATCTCGTGGGAAATATCCCGTTAACATATTATATAAACAAGCTGCTGTTGCCCAAACATCAACCGCTGGTAGTGCATTTTTAAAATCTAGTACCTGTTGACGTGGTATAAATGCAGGTGTCCCCATCTGTGTTCCTGTCAAAGACTGCCCACTTAAACCTGCTAAATCAAAGGCTTTTGCTAAACCATAATCTCCTATTTTCGCAACTGCGTTTCCATTTACATAGGTGATTAAAATATTGTTGGGATTTAAATCTCGGTGAACCAAGCCTGTAATTTTTTCTGTTTTCTCATTACCTGATTCAACATCAGCAATTTCTACGTGATGGGCATATATTAAACCATCTAAAACTTGAAGAATTATGTCTACAGCTACATTAACAGGTACACGCCATCCTAACTTTTGCATGAAGTCCCAAATGTTACCACCTTCACAATACTCCATGACAAAAAAGAAAGTTTCTTCAGCAAACCCATAATTTAACAACGGTACTATATGAGGATTTGTTAAAAGTTTGGCATTTTCTGCTTCCCGCAGAAACATTTCTACACTTTCTTCTTTAGCACACACAGCAGGTATCATTACTTTGATAGCCACGTATTTTCTTAACTGACTGTGTTCGGCTAAAAATACCTCACCTAATCCACCTTTTCCCAAGGATTTTACTAATTTATAGCCGGCAATAGGTTGGAGGTTTTTATCACCTTGTAATGACAACTTGATCAAATTTTGAATACTACTTAAAAAGGAGGGATTTTTTTGGGATATTTTTTCTTCTTCTTTCAGAATATTTGGTGTTTCACTTTGTTCTGGCTCTCCCAAATCTACACCAACTTTGAAAATAGTATCACCTAACTTAAGTTCATCGCCATTTTGTAAATCATATTCTGGATGTTCTAATTTTACAGCTTCTTGTGCCGTTTGATGACGCTGCCTTTGACCAATTTTTTTACCATTTACAAAAGTACCGTTTAAACTCCCTAAATCCCGTACCCGAATATCTGGAGGATTAATATCCAACAGGCAATGATAGCGAGAAATAGTCATATCAATTTCCTTAGCTAATTGTAAGTTACAATCAGCATTTCTGCCTATAATACAGGTACTACGGGATGCAAATATATATTGCTTCCCAGCTAGTTTACCTTCAGAGATGGTGAGTATAATTTTAGATGGCATGAGAAAGTTTAAACATTAAGACTAAATAGAAGTGAACCAAAACTTTTGTTACCAATTGGAAATTGATATTTCTTGTATATTGTACAATCAAACTAGTATTGCTCAGTTATGGGCTTGAATCTAGGTTTTTTCCTATTCTTTACTCCCTCTCTCAAGTCTATACTATGGGGGAGCGGCCCCATGAAAGCCAAAATAAACGCAGCAATACTAAAAACTCTCTTAAACCCTCTTAACTTTGTGTCCTTTGCGTTCTTTGCGGTTGATTCATATCAAGCCTGGGAGCAATTGCCTTTCTTTCCAAAAAATAAACTTACACAGTTGGGATGCTCCCATACTATTGTCCTAAAAAACCCGCAAACAGTAGAGGTAAGAGTATCAGAGCAGAGGCAATCAAAACGAGAGTTGCTGGATCAATTTTAATATGATTTTTCTGTGGATCACGCATTTGGTAATGTTCCTAAAAATAGGTACTTTAACTCAGACTGAATTAGATATAACCTTTTTTCACATCTATTTTCACATTTAATTGAGTTGAGAAATGTAAAGTAAATCGACTTCATTTCTTCCAAGGAAGTTTAGTACCCATTTCAGTGTACGCAGAAAAAATGAGATAGAGAATGAGTAAAGTAACACCTACAATAAACGCTAGTAAATCCTTATCCATAGTTATACTGAACATCACCAATGATTAAATTAAGTATATTAACGCAAGTTGATAATTAAAAGTAGTTCAATTTGCGGCACACTAAACCCTATGAATGGATACACCACTTCCTGGAGTCACACTCCTTATTCTTTGTAAAGAGGGGGAAAGGAGAAGGGGAAAAAGGGTGATAAAAAACCTTATTCCCTTTACCCAGTCCAACTCACAACTTTTTGGTTGTTTATCAAGCAGTCTTCTATCTAAATTTATGAAAATTTATTAATAATTGTATATTTTCTATTGAAAATAAAACATCTGTAAAATAAATATATCTTTACAATCAAAATGTCATTATGCATTTACTAAGTTCAACGTCTGGATGGTATTGAAAAAGTACATGAACATGGTCTTCCTCTCCGTTGAACTCAATCAGTTTGCAATCCCACTGTTCTAGTAATTCCTCAACTATAGTATTCAATCTGGCTAGCATGTCTGCCGTGAAAGCCTTGCGTCGATACTTAGTCACTAAAACCAAGTGAACTTTCAAGTCACTTACTGACCTTCCTTTAGAAACAAGATCATTTTTCATCTTTTCGTAATTCGCTTCCAACTCAGTGTATACTAAAACAGTAACACTTACTAGGTCGAACAAGTGAGAACATCCTATCAGTACCGCTTCAAGCCAACAAAAG
>NZ_LUFH02000079.1 GCF_001586785.1 Sphaerospermopsis aphanizomenoides BCCUSP55 | reverse complement strand
CCTACACCCCTACACCCCTACACCCCTACACCCTTATTTAAGAAGCTGAACGCTGTTGGATGATTTGAGAGGGAATATTTTCTTTAACTAGTTGCCAAAAGTGTTGAATCGGAGGAATTTGCAGACGGTCTTGAGTTGTTACCATGACTACTCGACGGGTCAGACTAGAATGCTCAGGTAAATTGCTATTGTTGGCTAGGGGACGAACTGCCAGAGAGGGGTCAAATTTGGCTTCTATTAATGCTGATTGTGGTAGTAAAGCTATTAGTTCTCCTTGACGCACTACTCCGCGAAAAGCATCTAAGGTGTTTACTTCTAAAGCTGCTAGGAGTTTAGTTTCCAATCGTTCAAATCTATCTTGAATTAAACGCTGCATCCCATACCCATCTTTAAATACCACTTGAGGATAATGAATTAACTCTGACCACGGGATGCTTTCATACTTTGCTAGGGGATGATTCACTGCGGTTAAAACTTCTATCGGCTCATCATATAGCACTTCTACTACCATTTCTCTACCAGTGATTAAAAAGCGGTTGTGCATGACAATAGCTAAATCTACCAAGCCATCTTTGAGGACTTTGAGGGAGCGATCGCTTCCTAAAGATGTTACTCTTAACTGCACGTCTGGACAATCATGACAAAATTTTTGCAGCACTGGTGGTAGATAAGAAGCACAGATAGAATGAATTGCCGCAATACATAATTCTGGCTGCTTTCCGTCCATTAAATCTGCTAATTCTTGTGTAGCTGATTCCCATTCTTGGCAAATTTTGCGGACACGGGGTAATAACCTTTCTCCCCCTAAAGTGAGTTTGGCATGGGTAGTTCTGTGAAATAGTTCAACCCCCAAATCTGCTTCTAGTGCTTGAATTTGCCTACTGATAGTCGATTGGGTAACACCACATTTTTTTGCTGCTTGTTGAAAACTGCCAGTTTGGGCGATCGCTAAAAAAGCTTGCAACTGCTCTAGACGCATTTTGAGTAGTAGGCTGAATTAAATTTAAGGCTTTCATTCCTTAAATGAATTTATCTCCTCAGTTTAGTAGATTGTGATACAAATTGGAAAAATCTAGGTCAACAGAGGTGTAGGGGAGAAAATCAATAATTACCTATCCGGTAAGGGAGGTATGATTACGAATTGAAAATTAAGCTGGTTTGACTAACACAGAACCGGTTTCAATTTTGGCTAGATAAGTTTTGAGTGGTTTTTCCGCTGGGCCTTCTTGGACTTTACCATCACCACCAAATTCTGCGTCATGACAAGGACAGACAAACTGATTTTTATCTTTTTTCCACGCCACTGTGCAACCTTTATGAGTACAGGTGGGGTTGACTGCTATTAATTTGTTGGGGTTTTTAGATGTACCTACTACTAAAACTGCACCCACTGGGGAGTCTTGTACTAACAATTGTCCTGTTTTGTCTAATTCTGTTACAGTACCCACCTTTTGCCAGTTTTGATTAGCGGCTTTAGATGTGGAAGATGCTGATGTGGTTGTTTCGGGAGAACAAGCTGCGATCGCTACTGGTAAGGAACTAGCTAATAAACCTAAGCCTACCCAATTAAAGAATTCACGACGTTTCATAGATGCTGTGATTTATGGTCTGATTTTTAACTAGCACTTATTATTACTCATTAATTTGATGCTGTCATTATCAAGGATTAAAAACATTGATTTTCAGTGATATAATTAAGGATAAATTTAAAAACATCACCTGCAATTTGTAATTACCAGGGGAGGAAATTAGAGAATATTTGAAAACTCGCTCATTTTAATTATCTTCACTGAAACCAGTTTTCATCTAATATTTGTTCTAAAGAACCGATGGGGATAATAGGGAATGTATCAATAGGAAGTTGAGAACGATCTGATGCTTCTTTTCTAGCTTCTTGATAACATTCATCAAAGATTTCTAAAATGTAAGGTTTTAAACTAGGACTATCTTTGAGAGATTTTTTAATTTGTCTGCGAAATGTCCTCACTTCACCTTGCCAGTGTCCTTGATTTCTTTCTCTTTCACTATCCCAATATTTGAGTTTTAGTAGATGTACAAGCAAGTTAGTTAATAAACTTTCAATTGCTCGCTTCTCACTTCTACCCATAGTTTCTAATTCTTCTAATAAGTTTTCTAAATCAACAGCAGAAAATTGACCTGTGCGAAGTTGGTTAATGGTTGTTTTTATCCACAGGTAATAATCTTGATCGTATAGGGTTTGAGTTTTGGGTTGTGTTGATGTAACCATATACTGGTGAGGATTTTACTATTTATTTTATTCTAGCTTAATTTAGGGATTAATGTTATTACAATTCCCAACTTTAAAAGAGTCAACTACAAAACAAGATAAACACCCTTATTTGGATAGCTCGTTAATTAATATAGGAATCATATTTGATTCTTGAAAAACACTCCGTACACTTCCCCTGTTTCCTGTTCCCTGTTCCCTCTCTACACAGATAATTTCAAAAATCAATTACCAGTCCTGTAAACTTGACACTGTGATGATAGATTGTAATATATCAATGGAAACCGCAGTAAATAAATTTAAGAATAGTATTGAAGAGTTTAAGATAGAGATCAAACAAGAAATATCAAAGTTCTAATCTTTCCTTAATTATCAGATTATTTATAATAGCAAAATAAACAATATTTGTATCTAATAAATAGGTGTATCAAGGTGTAAAGTTTCATCTAAAAATAATTGACCTTTTTCATCAATTTTTTCCATTACTTTAAACGCTTTTATTGTCTAAGCTCACCTAAAATAATCTTCCTTGAAATAATCATTTATTCCTATTCTATCAAATTTTTAAAGATTACTGTTTATCCTCACTTACACCCATAAAAAACCATTGATGATGCAAAAATCGCAACAACTATATCCGATTTCTGCATAATTACAAAAATTTCGTAACAAGCTATACGAATTGTTATAAAAATTCACCTTAACTTAGCAGTATCGAAATTGTTACAACCACCAACCAGGAAACTACCAACAGTTGTATTTCTCAAGGTGGAAAGTACAGCACCAACAAGAACACGGATACACAATTAATCAAGTCCTGTTCAGTAAAAAACAGCATAATGACAGAAACAGCAACTACCAACGAAAAACTCAATAAATTTGAGAAATTCAAAGCCGAAAAAGACGGACTTGCAGTTAAAAGCGAAATCAACGAATTTACTCAAATCGGTTGGGAAGCAATGGACGAAAACGACCTTAACCATCGCCTAAAATGGTTAGGTGTATTCTTCCGTCCAGTCACTCCCGGTAAATTTATGATGCGGATGCGGATACCGAACGGTATTCTCACCAGCAGTCAATTGTTAGTTTTAGCAGAAGTGATTCAGCGTTACGGTGACGACGGCAGCGCAGATATCACGACTAGACAAAATATACAACTGCGGGGGATCAAATTTGAAGATATTCCAGATATCTTTAATAAATTTCACACAGTGGGATTAACCACTATCCAATCCGGCATGGATAATGTACGTAATATAACAGGTGATCCTGTAGCCGGTTTAGATGCCAATGAGTTGTATGACACCAGAGAATTAGTGCAGCAAATTCAAGATATGCTCACTAATAAAGGTGAAGGAAATCCAGAGTTTACTAATCTCCCCCGGAAATTTAACATTGCTGTTACTGGAGGAAGAGATAATTCAGTTCATGCAGAAATTAATGATTTAGCATTTGTTCCAGCATTTAAAGAAGGATTTGGTTTTAATGTTTTAGTCGGTGGCTTTTTCTCCGGTAAACGTTGTGAAGCAGCAATTCCTTTAAATGCGTGGGTAAAACCTGAAGAAGTAGTAAGCTTATGTAGAGCCATTGTTGAGATTTTCCGAGATCACGGTTTACGTCTCAACCGTCAAAAAGCGCGGTTAATGTGGTTAATTGATGAATGGGGTTTAGAAAAATTCCGCGCTGAAGTAGAAAAACGCTGGGGAAAAACATTTATACCCGCAGCACCCAAAGACGAAATTGATTGGGAAAAACGGGATCATATTGGAATTTATCCCCAAAAACAACCAGGATTAAATTATGTAGGTTTAAACATTCCTGTAGGTAGATTATCTGCTGATGATATGTTTGAACTTGCCCGGTTAGCAGAAGTTTATGGCAGTGGAGAAATTAGGTTTACAGTCGAACAAAATGCAATTATTCCGAATATTCCTGATTCAGCTTTAAACACATTTGTAACCGAACCATTGTTAAAAAAATTTGGTTTTAACCCTGGTTTATTAATGCGAGCAGTTGTATCTTGCACCGGCGCACAATTTTGTAACTTTGCATTAATAGAAACAAAAAACCGTGCTGTAGCAATGAGTCAAGCATTAGAACGGGAATTAATTTTATCAAAACCTGTGCGTATTCATTGGACAGGATGCCCAAATTCCTGTGGACAACCCCAAGTAGCAGACATTGGTTTAATGGGGACAAAAGTCAGAAAAAACGGGCAAACAGTAGAAGGCGTTGATATTTATATGGGTGGTAAAGTTGGTAAAGATGCTAAACTAGGAACTTGCATCCAAAAAAGCGTTCCTTGTGAAGATTTACAACCCATATTAAAAGAAATACTCGTTCAAAACTTCGGCGCACAAGTTCGGGAAGAAGCCTTAATTTCCCATTAAACCAATTGCCAAATATAGACATTTCTGGAAACCCAAATAAAACCTGGGCAATGATTCCTTATTGGCATCAATCCAAAATCCAAAATCTAAAATCGAAAGACTAAGAGTTGAAAATGAGCAATATTTCTCGTAGAAAATTTATTATTACCTCAAGTTTTGCAGCAACAACTTCAATCTTGGCACACGGTTGTTCATCGAGTAATCCTAAGTCAGCAACAACAGACAATGCTGCTTCTTCAACTGCCCAACTGGCTAACAATACCACAGTTAGTAATGCGCCAAAAGTTGAAACAACCAAAGCTAAATTAGGATTTATTGCTTTAACTGATTCTGCACCTTTAATTATTGCCAAAGAAAAAGGTTTCTTTGCGAAATATGGCATGACTGATGTTGAAGTCAGCAAACAAAAATCTTGGGCTGTTACCCGTGATAACCTCAAAATTGGCTCATCTGGTGATGGCATAGATGGCGCACATATTCTCAGCCCTATGCCTTATCTGCTCACTCTCAATGATAAAGTACCAATGTATCTCTTGGCGAGATTAAACACCAATGGACAAGCTATTTCCGTAGCAGAAAAATTCAAAGATTTAAAAATCGGCTTGCAAAGTAAAGCTTTAAAAGATGCAGTAAATAAAGCCAAAGCTGATAAAAAATCCATAAAAGTTGCCATGACTTTTCCTGGTGGTACTCATGATTTATGGATGCGCTATTGGTTAGCTGCTGGGGGTATTAATCCTGATCAAGATATAGTTTTAGAACCTGTACCACCACCACAAATGGTAGCTAATATGAAAGTTGGAACTGTTGATGCTTTCTGTGTAGGTGAACCTTGGAATGCTCAATTAGTTAGCCAAAAATTAGGTTATACAGCTTTAACTACAGGTGAATTATGGAATAACCATCCAGAAAAATCCTTTGCTATGCGGAAAGATTGGGTTGATAAAAATCCCAATGCTACCCAAGCATTGTTAATGGCAATTATGGAAGCACAACAATGGTGTGAACAGTCAGAAAATAAAGAAGAAATGTGTAAAATTTGTGCTGACAGAAAATACTTTAATGTGGCTGTAGCTGACATTTTAGAACGGTCTAAAGGTAATATTGACTATGGTGATGGACGTAAGGAACAAAACTTCCAATATCGGATGAAGTATTGGGCAGATAATGCTTCTTATCCCTATAAGAGTCATGATACTTGGTTCTTGACTGAAGAAATTCGTTGGGGTTATTTACCTAAAGATACGAAAATAAAAGAAGTTGTAGACCAGGTAAATAGAGAAGATTTATGGAAACAAGCTGCTAAAGCTTTGGGTGTAGCTGCTGCGGAAATTCCTACTAGTTCTTCTCGTGGCGTGGAAACATTTTTTGATGGGGTGAAATTTGATCCAGAAAAACCAGAGGAATATTTAAAGAGTTTGCAAATTAAGAAGGTGTAAAGAAGGCAGAAGGCAGAAGCCTGAAAGGTTAACAAAACAACGACTAATCTGTCTTTCTGCTCCAAAGAAAATTATTTAATTAACCGCAGAGGCGCAGAGTACGCAGAGGAAGGAATTAAAGATAAATAATTTTTTATTGGTTCTGTGTTCTGTTTTTTAGTTTGGAAGGTTTTTACTGTTTTTTATTAATTTACTTAGGAGAAATAAATGGCTGCTAGTGTTGGAAGTCGGAAAGTTATTAATAAGCAACAAAAGGCTATTAATAAGTTTGTGGTGAATAAGGTGATACCACCTTTAGTAGCTTTAGCGGTTTTTTTGGTGATTTGGCAGTTGTTATGTTTAAATCCTAATTTCAAATTGCCAGGACCAATAGAAACTATTTCGGAAACCTGGGATCCGTTTATCATTCATCCTTTTTTTGATAATGGTGAAAGTGATAAAGGTTTAGGTTGGCAAATACTTAATAGTTTAGGTAGAGTAGGTTTAGGATTTTCGTTAGCAGTAATTGTCGGTGTTGCTTTAGGAATTTTTATTGGTGTAAACAAGTTTTTGTATAATGCCGTAGATCCAATTTTTCAAGTATTAAGAACGATTCCGCCTTTGGCTTGGTTGCCTATTTCTCTAGCAGCTTTTCAACAAGCTAACCCTTCAGCAATTTTCGTGATTTTTATTACTTCCATTTGGCCAATTTTGATTAATACAACAGTGGGTGTACAAAATATTCCCCAAGATTATGTAAATGTGGCTCGTGTTTTAAAGTTGAAAGGATTTAAGTATTATTTGAAAATAGTCTTTCCAGCAACTGTTCCTTATATTTTTACAGGTTTGAGAATTGGCATCGGTTTATCTTGGTTGGCAATTGTCGCCGCAGAAATGTTAGTTGGTGGTGTGGGTATTGGTTCATTTATTTGGGATGCCTATAACACGACTACGGAAACTAATTTGAGTGAGATTATTATCGCATTGGTATATGTGGGTTTGGTAGGGTTGATTCTCGATAGAATGGTGGCTTTTATTGCTGATAAAGTTGTACAAACAGAACATAAATAATTCGTAATTCGTAATTATTCCCTATTCCCTATTCCCTGTTCCCTATGAAAAGCTTTTTAGAAATTGACCATGTAGACCGAATATTTAACCTTCCTAATGGGGGTAAATATATTGCTTTAAAAAATATTGAATTGAAAATTTCAGAAGGTGAATTTATTTCTTTGATTGGTCATTCTGGTTGTGGTAAGTCTACTTTACTAAATATTATTGCTGGGTTAGATCAAGCAAGTATTGGTGGAGTGACTTTAGATGGTCGAGAAGTGAGAGAACCTGGTCCGGATAGGATGGTGGTTTTTCAAAATTATTCCTTACTTCCTTGGTTAACTGTGCGGGAAAATATCGCGTTAGCGGTGGATGAAGTACATCAAAATTTACCTCAAGGAGAACGTCGAGGAATAATAGAAGAACATATTGATATGGTGGGGTTGCGACGTGCAGCCAACAAACGTCCTAGTGAGTTATCGGGGGGAATGAAACAACGAGTTGCGATCGCCCGTGCATTAGCTACCCGTCCGAAATTGTTATTGTTAGATGAACCTTTTGGTGCTTTGGATGCACTGACAAGGGGTAATTTACAAGAACAATTAATGCAAATTTGTAATGAACACAAAATTACCTGTGTGATGGTGACACATGATGTCGATGAGGCTTTATTATTGAGCGATCGCATTGTCATGTTGACCAATGGTCCAGAAGCACACATTGGGCAAATTCTCGAAGTTCCTATCCCCCGTCCCCGTCAACGTTTGGAAGTAGTTAACCATCCCAGTTATTACAACTTGCGGAATCAAATGATCTACTTCCTCAACCAACAAAAACAAGCGAAAAAACGCCAAAAACAACCCACAGCACCTGCAATTATTTCTAATAACAACTTAGAAAAAGTTCATTTAGAAATTGGCTATATTCCCCTCACCCAAGCCGCACCTTTAATAATTGCAAAAGAGAAAGGTTTCTTTTCTAAATACGGTTTAGATGTCAATTTAACCCCAGAAAATAGTTGGAAAGACATCGCCAAAGGTGTAGCCACAGGCAAACTTGATGCTGCCCAAATGGTAGCAGGAATGCCTTTAGCTATGACATTAGGTGCAAATGGCAAAACTCCCGTTTCAATGGTGACAGCCATGACCCTTTCCCGCAACGGTAGTGCTATTACTTTCAGCCAAGAATTATTTAATAATGGGGTTACAAACCTAGCCGAATTTCAAAAAATTATCAGCGCAGACCTTGACAAAACCCACACATTGGGAGTTGTCCATCCTGCATCAATGCAGAACTTATTATTACGCTATTGGTTAGCAGCAGGTGGAATTCAACCTGATGTAGATGTCAGTTTGATGGTAATTCCACCAAAAGAAATGGTCACTTCTCTGCAAGACAGAAAAATTGATGGTTACTGTGTCGGTGAACCTTGGAACTCCCACGCCGTTGATCAAAATTTGGGTTTTATTATCGCCATTACATCAGAACTTTGGCATGGACATCCAGACAAAATATTAGGAGTGCGAGAAGACTGGGCGCAAGAAAATCCTCAAACCCATTTAGCAGTAGTAAAAGCCTTATTAGCAGCTTGTGAATATTGTGATGACATTCGCAACCGGGAAGAAGTTCTCAAATTAATTTCCCATCCTCATTATTTAGGTAGTAATTCTCTGCATTTACGTCCTGGTTTAGTAGACAATTATCAACTAAATCATCACAAAACCCAAACATCACATCAGTTTTATTTCAATAAAGCCAACTATCCAGACCGTAATGAAATGCTATGGATATTAACCCAATTAGCCCGTTGGGGTTTAGTATCTTTTCCTAAAAACTGGATAGAAATAATTGACAGAGTTTGTCGCCCCGATATATTTGGTGCAGCCGCAAGAGAAAGAGGAATTTTAGATATTGGACGGGAAGAACCCATTCAACTATTTGATGGTAAAATATTTAATCCTTCCGAACCAATCGAATATCTAAAAAGTTTGGAAATTAAACGTCAGTTGCGCGTTGAAGAAATATTTATGTAAGGAGTCAGGAGTCAGAATAATTTTAGATTATATAGGACTCACGCAAAATATCTCTGAAACCCTCTTTCCTTCGCGTTCTTAGTGCCTATCCCTAGGGGAAGCTACGCGAACGTGGTTCATTCTTCCGTAACTCGTGCGTAAGCCCTGTTATAGATTGAAGTTAACAAAAACAATCCAAAATCCAAAATCCAAAATCCAAAATTGAATTACCCATTACCAAAAAATCATGACAGTAGTAAACTTTAAGAAAAACACCCAAAATCAACAATTACGCAATCAAAAACAAGAAGACTTTTTAGTAATTGATGGTGTCAACAAAATTTACCCCACCGCCGAAGATCCATACACTGTCCTAGATGACATTAACCTGAAAGTAAATGAAGGTGAATTTATTTGTTTAATTGGACATTCCGGTTGTGGAAAATCTACACTCCTGAACATGGTTTCTGGCTTTAATAAACCTACTAACGGTGTCGTATGGTTACAAGGTCAACCCATCACCGAACCAGGACCAGATAGAATGATGGTCTTTCAAAACTATTGCTTACTCCCTTGGTTAAACGTATTTGATAACGTTTATCTCGCCGTAGATGCCGTATTTCCTAACAAAACCCAAGCAGAAAAACGAACAATAGTCAGAGAACATTTAGCAATGGTAGGACTAACAGAAGCCGCCCAAAAAAACCCCAGTCAAATATCAGGAGGAATGAAACAAAGAGTAGCCATAGCCCGTGCTTTAGCTATTCGTCCCCAACTCCTGATTTTAGATGAACCCTTCGGTGCTTTAGATGCCATCACCAAAGAAGAACTACAAGAAGAACTCCTACAAATTTGGTCAGAACATCAAGTCACAGTTTTAATGATTACCCATGACATTGATGAAGCACTTTTCCTAGCAGACAAATTAGTCATGATGACAAACGGACCAGCAGCAAACATTGGCGAAATATTAGAAATACCCTTCTCCCGTCCTCGCAACCGTCGCCGCATCATGGAAAACCCAGAATATTATCACTTAAGAAATCACGCCCTAGACTTCCTATATCGTCGCTGCGCCCATATTGAAGAGTAGTTAAAAGTTGAATAGAAAAATAATTTTCGCACGCAAAGGCGCAATCTCCGTCAGGAGATACCGCAGGGTAGAACACAAAGAAAACATATTCCTACATCAAAAATCATCCTCATTTTCTCTGCGCCTCTGCGTCTCTGCGTGCAATAAAAAAATCTACAATTATGACAGAAATTACAAAAACAGCTTGCCCTTATTGCGGTGTTGGTTGTGGCTTAGAAGTCACCCCACCAGCACAACATGGAAAACCAACAAATAGAGATAGTGAAGGCACTCCAACTTGGCGAGTGAGAGGTGATAAATCCCATCCATCTAGTCAAGGTATGGTATGTGTTAAAGGTGCAACTGTCACCGAATCTATCCATAAAAATAGATTGCATTATCCCATGTTTAGAAAATCCTTAAATCAAGATTTTCAACGTATTAGCTGGGACGAAGCTTTTAACATTATCACCCAAAATATTCAAAAAACATTAGTTAATCATGGTGCAGAATCTATCTGTATGTATGGTTCTGGACAATTTCAAACAGAAGATTATTATATTGCTCAAAAATTACTCAAAGGTTGTTTAGGAACTAATAACTTTGATGCTAATTCCCGTCTTTGTATGTCTAGTGCGGTATCTGGGTACATTCAAAGTTTTGGTTCTGATGGGCCTCCTTGTTGTTACGATGATTTGGAATTAACAGACTGTGCTTTTTTGATTGGTACAAATACCGCAGAATGCCATCCGATTGTTTTTAATAGATTAGCGAAATATCACAAGAAAAATCGTCACGTCAAAATGGTAGTTGTTGACCCCCGTCGCACACCTACCGCAGAAGCCGCAGATTTACATTTAGCTATTCGTCCCGGTACAGATATTGATTTATTAAATGGTATTGCCCATTTATTAATGAAATGGAATTATATAGATACAGCTTTTATTGATGATTGTACTAGCAATTTTCCAGCATACACAGAAGTAATTCGCCATTATTCTCCTGATATTGTTGCCCGTCAATGTGGTATTAGTATTGAAGATTTAGAAACTGCTGCTAAATATTGGGGTAAATCCAAATCTGTACTTTCTTTATGGTCAATGGGGGTCAATCAATCTTCTGAAGGTACGGCAAAAGTTAGAACTATTATTAATTTACATTTAATGACCGGACAAATCGGTAAAACCGGTGCAGGTCCTTTTTCTCTGACTGGTCAACCTAATGCAATGGGAGGGAGAGAAGCAGGAGGTTTATCCCATTTATTACCGGGTTATCGGTTAGTAAGAAATGAACAGCATCGCACAGAAGTTGAAGATTTTTGGGGTTTAGAAAGAGGTCAAATTTCCCCTATTCCCGGTTTAACTGCTTGGGATATGATTACAGGTTTAGAATCTGGAAATGTGGGTTTATTTTGGATAGCTGCAACTAATCCCGCTGTAAGTATGCCAGATTTAGAACGCACTAAAAAAGCTTTATTAAAATCACCTTTTACGATTTATCAAGATGCCTATTATCCCACGGAAACCACTGCTTATGCCCATCTTTTATTACCTGCGGCACAATGGGGTGAAAAAACTGGTGTCATGACTAATTCTGAACGTCGCGTTACTCTCTGTCCAGCTTTTCAACCACCACCAAAAGAAGCAAAAGCTGATTGGAAAATTTTTGCAGAAGTTGGAAAAAGATTAGGTTTTCCAGATAAGTTTAATTATAAAAATTCAGCGGAAGTTTATCAAGAATTTGTCCAATTAACTCGTCAGCGTCCTTGTGATATGTCGGGTTTGAGTCATGAATTTTTAACTACAAATGGTGCAACCCATTGGCCTTTTTCCCAAGGTAGTAATTCAGAAACTAAAAGATTATATACAAATTTACGATTTCATACCCCAGATGGACGTGCTAAATTTGGTGCGTACTATTCTCAAGGTTTAGCTGAACCACCTGATCCTAATTATCCTTTTGTATTAACTACAGGAAGATTATATGGACATTGGCACACCCAAACACGCACAGGTAGAATTGAAAAAATTCGCCAAATGCACCCAGAACCGTTTATAGAAATTCATCCCCGTGATGCAGCACAGTTGGGTATTATTGACGGTCAGTTAGTGGAAGTGCGATCGCGTCGTGGTCAAGCTAAGTTTCCTGCTAAAATTACTAAGGCTATTACTCCTGGTACTGTGTTTGTCCCTATGCACTGGGGTAAACTGTGGGCAGAAGAGGCGGAATCTAATGCTCTTACTCACTCAGCATCTTGTCCTGATTCTTTACAGCCTGAATTAAAAGCTTGTGCTGTGCAGCTATTACCTATTTCTGTAAAAACAACTGCTAAAAATTATCAAGTTTTGTCCTCTCAATGTTAAACTCTTGAATATATTCTCAATTAAAAATTACAAATTTAACCATAATAAATTATTAATGCTGATGATTATATTTTCTAATAATCAAGATATAACAATATTTTATTTGTTAAATGTGTAGTCTGCAAACTCAACTAATAAACTTGAAAAACTTGATTTTTATCAAGATAAAAACTTTACTCAAATAAAAAAAATTTATCCTTTAGATTCATCTATAGGATTTTTATTTTATATGTGTATTTTCTAAAATATCTAGTAAAGGGACTACCAAAAAATGAGAAGACTACTCAAACAACTTACACAACTTACTAGCGATGAAAACTTTATACATTTGATAGAAAATGTAGAGGTAGTAGTATCAAAAGTACTATCTTTAATGATGCTGGTCATAATTTTTGCTGCCTTGGCTGACTTAGTATTATTTATAGGTAAAGAAATACTTTCTCCATCAGCAGGAAGTTTTAGTCAGAATCTATTTAAAGTATTTGGTTTATTTCTCAATATCTTGATTGCCTTGGAAATTTTAGAAAATATCACTGGCTATCTCAAAAAGCACGTTTTACAAGTTGAGTTAGTAATTGTAACTTCCTTAATTGCTATTGCCAGAAAAATAATTATTCTCGATCTAAAAGCAACAGAAGGCATAGAAATTATCGGCTTAGGAATTGCTATTCTTTCATTATCAATTAGCTATTTCATTATTCGCAGCAGTAATTCAAAAAGAGAACATTAAACTACTAATCTGGGCAGGAAAGACTAAGAAATTAAGATCACACCAGTATTATTCTCTCCATCCTTATTTTACTATCTTGGAATTGAACCTGTATGAAAGAATTATTTGCATTTGAAGCTGATTTTGTTGATAACCTACGCTGTATACCCATGCAGGTACGTTACAAATTAGATACCTGTGGTATCAAGCTGAGATTGTCTGATTGGAATCAAATGAATCTATCAGAACGTGCTAATTTAGTTGAACTGCCTTGTGCAACCGAAACAGAAATTCAATCTTACCAAGAGTATTTACAAGACTTAATTTTGAACCTGACAGGAACACCAGCTACTAAATTACCCGTAGAACCTCTTCCGTCTTGGATGGACGCAACAAATGTACCACCCAGTGTTCAGGATAAAGCGCAGGAAATGGGTGTCACTATCACTTTACAAAATTGGCAAAATTTAACACCATTACAAAGGTTTGCGCTGATTAAACTTAGCCGTTCAGGACACGAAAACAAAAACTTTTCCAAAGCAATGGCAGAATTTAATCTGGTTTAGTCGATAGTACCGAGTGCTGAGTACCGAGTGCTGAGTGCTGAGTTAACAGTTAAGAGTTTAGAGTTTAGAGTTTAGCTATACGTCAAGCTATGCTATCAGGATTCACAAATTTGTTAATTTTGAATTTTGTTAACGTAGATCCTCTGAAAGAGGCATTTTGAATGTTGAAATTTTTTCTCCCCTACACCCTACACCCTCAAATAGTTGTAAATTTGGTATTTTGTATTTTAAATTGGAGCAAAGCTACATTTAGTGAAGTTATAGTGTATTTATCAATGGTGCTGCTGTTTATAAGGCTAAGTCTACTACCACAACATTTGATACTGTAGCTCGGCGTAAGCCATAGAATTTGTTTAGACACACTCACTAACTCGATGACAGGCAAAAACGCAAGACATAATGCATTTCTGCGGCTAGTGTCTAGTAAGGTCGTAGCTTCTGGGTCAGAATCTCGCTACTCGCTGCTTCCCAATCAAGAAATGGTCATTGGACGCGACCCCAGCTGCCAAGTTGTCTTGGATGCCATGATGTACCGGATGGTATCTCGTCGTCATGCGGCGGTTCGTCCCCTCTCTTTATCTCCAGATAGCAGATTCAGTTGGGTGATTTGCGATTTGAATAGTGCTAATGGCACTTTTTTAAATGGAAAACTTTTGCAAGGTTCTCAAGAACTGCACCAAGGAGATCGCATTTCTCTGGGTGCTGATGGACCTGAATTCATCTTTGAGTATGAATTTGTCCCGCAACCTACAGTAATGACAGCTAACCAAGGCACAATTATCGCCTCTGCCAAAAACCAGCAACGCCAATCACAGCATGACTCAGTTAGCTTCACACAGCTATTTCCCATTATTTCTACTGGTAAAGATTTGACTCGCAAAGCTTACCTTGTACCAGGAATATTAACAGTTATCTTTGTCGTGCTGATGTTCGGTACTGTAGGTAATCCCCAGGCCAATCAAGTGATTGTGGGTTCTTACATCGCTTCTGCTGCTTACTATTTTGTTTACCAACTTTGCGGTAAACAGAAGCCTTGGTGGGTACTCATCGCTATGGCATTGAGTACAATGCTAATTTTGCTCAGTCCATTATTAGATTTTTTTATCTTTGTATTTCGCGTCATTCTTCCTGGTAGTTTACCCTCATCTCAAGAGTCAATTACCTTTACAGAATTACTGGTGCGAATGTTTTTCGGCGCTGGTTTGATGGAAGAGTTTCTCAAGGCATTACCAGTATTAGGAGCTTATTTCATCGGTAACTCGTTGCCATCACCTTGGAAAGAACGTATAGGTGTTTGGGAACCTTTAGACGGTATTTTGTTAGGAACTGCTTCCGCTGTAGGTTTCACTTTGCTGGAAACTCTTGGTCAATATGTACCAGTCATCACACAAAATGTTACCCAACAATCAGGCGTAGGGGCTGGTCAACTGGTAGGTTTACAACTGTTAATTCCCCGCATTTTGGGTTCTGTGGCTGGACACATGGCTTACAGCGGCTATTTGGGTTATTTTATCGGTTTAGCTGTCCTGAAGCCGTTGATGGGTTGGCAAATTCTTGCCGTTGGTTATTTGAGTGCCTCCGCACTTCACGCTTTATGGAATGCTACAGGTTCTATTAATGCGCTGCTATTGGTAATTGTGGGTGTTTTATCCTACGCTTTTTTGATGGCGGCCATCCTCAAAGCACGGGTACTATCACCAACGCGATCGCAAAATTTCGCTACTCGCTTTCTCGAACCCAAATAAAGCAGGAGTCAGGAGTCAGGAGTCAGGAGTCAGGAGTCAGGAGTCAGGAGTCAGGAGTCAGGAGTCAGGAGTCAGGAGTAAAACCCTCTTTTCGTGGGAGTTTCATGAATGGCTTACGCCAAGCTGCGCTAACAATTGATATCCTAACCACCCTGTCCACGGCTATAAATAATTTATGGGGGAATTGGAGGCAAAAGGCAAAAGTTCTTAATATTGAATTTTGAATTTTGAATTTTTTCTCCCCCACACCCCACACCCTTTTCTCCCATCTATATCTTAGGATAGATGGAAAATTATTCCTATTAGTCTATATGTAGACTATGCTGCAAAAATTGTGAGTAAAAAATGAAAATTGTCCGCACCAATTTACAGCATATTGCAGATAAATGAGCTAAAAAGTTTAATCATAAAGCCTGGTAGTAAGAGGTTTTTATTGCTGACTGCTCAAAGCTGACAAATGGTATCAGACACAGAAGAATAGCGGCACAATTAATCATAAATACTCGCCATACTCACTTCATTAAAACCCATTAATGAAAGTATAATCTCAGGATTTATTATCTAAATCAGAAAGTTCTTGGAAGGCATATTGAGCGATCGCAAAAGCTGCTTTGGCCTGTTCTATTTCTGATAAGCCCGTCCAGCCGCGATTTTCAATATTGCTGATGAGAACTGCCAATTTGTTTTGGTCATAACTTCGCATTGCGGGTTCAAAATGACGAACTAAAACACATAAATCTTCTGTGGCGAAATTTGGCACTAAACTTTGCACACATTCTACTAATTGTTCACTGGCTGATAGTTCTAAATTGATAATTTCCACTGCTTTTTGGGCGATAGTATTGAGCCAATTGGCAGGGACTAAAGCAGCAAAAGCATTATGTAAGGTTGTTTGTAGACTTTTAGATGGCTTTTCATCATGATCAGTTTTAGAATGATAAACTTGATCCCAGAGTGCGTCTAAATTGTGATAAAAATCTTCTGAACGCCTAGTTAAATCTTCTGAGAGCAAATCATCGCATCCAAATTGTTGTTCCAGTTCATGAAAATAGGATTCTGACCCTTCATCTACCAGATTCCACGGATAAGTCCCATCTTCAGGTTGTAGTAGTCCTTCTAATAACTCTAAATGCGTTGCAGTTGGTAAAAATTTGCAAATATCTAAACCATTAATTTTATTAATCATCTTCTTGCCTCACAATTTATTAGCCTTGTTGAAAGCTACAACTATAAAAATCAAATTTCCGCAAAAACAATTCAGTCATTGGGCATTGGGCATAGATAAAAGGCAAGAGTTCTTAATTTTGACTTTTGACTTTTGACTTGATTTTTCCCCCTGCTCCCTGCTCCCTGCTCCCCTGCTTCTTCTCTGTCACCTGTCACCTGTCACCTATCTCCTTCAATCAAAAACTCCCATGTTTCACCTTTAGCACTACCAAATTTTAATTGCATTCCCGATATCAAAGGCACTTCTTCGCGGAGGATTTGTTGCCAACCATTCGGGCCTAAGCACCAAGTTGTTCCATAGGTAGAAAAATCTTGCAGGTAATAAGTGGTAACTGGTTGACCACCAGCAAAAATATTCCGGCAGAGGATTTCCGCGTGGCGTTTGGAAACATAAAGTTCAGGAATGACAATATCATTGTCTTTGGTGCGACCAATACGAGTCACACCAGAACGGAGTAACCAAGTTTTCCCCTCTGGTGAAAGCGATCGCAAACAGGCTGTAGGTTTTGGGGAATTAATACCTGAAATAGCAGTATCTGGTAATTCCGTAATTCCTTCATCCACACTTTTAATCAATTCACCATGAAAATCTGGATGTAGGTAGAGGACTGGCAGAGTCCAAGCTGGTTGATTGAACTTATATACTGTTAACAGTTCTTGTCTGGCTGCTGCCACTGCTTCATCAATTGGCTTACGCGATCGCAATGCTTGTGCAAAAGCTTTGATAAAACTGTGACTTTCTTGGTCAGCAATTTCATCTCGCATCGCTAACACCGCAGGTACACCATGACGGATTAGCACTTCAGCCAAACTACTAGCAGGGATAACCTGTTGATTGATTACCGCTGGTTGCGCTCCCCAGCAGGCATTAAAAACCCCCAGTTTTACACCTGTACGAGTTAATACTTGGGCTAATTCTATCCCATTTAGGGTCATATTTTCACCCAAGAATAATAAACCACCATCCACAGCAGGTAGACCGTGACCAGCGAAAAAAAAGACATTATATGCCTTGGTTTCTAACTCTTGAATTAACTTTTCTGGAGTGGGTTGCAAGAGTGTTTTCACCCTACAGGCAGCTACAGAATTTTTCCCAGATAAACTAGATTCTGACAATATTTTTTCTAGAATAGCAGCTTCTTTTTCTAATTCCAGATTGTCATCATGTCCTAACACCAATAAGACATTCAACGCCGGGTCTGCTCGTAAATTTGGTAGGGGTTCAACTTCACTGGTAGTACGACTAAATAGAATATCTTGGGAAAGAGATATTGCTGATTGGCCAGGTTCGCGCTGCATAATTTCCCAAGGCAGAGCAATCAGATCAGGGTCACGAATTTCCAAGCGAAAACGCAAATGCTTATTTTGACCCATAGCCATGCCGCGACTGCGTTCTAAACTGCCCAGAATTGCCCCATCAAATACCCAACGCCATAAATTTATACCCAGAAATTGCATCAACCTACTACTGTAAGGACTGGTAGTTGAACCGACCAAGGGTGAACTTACCCCAATCGGTAATGTGTTTACTCCTGGTAATGTGGAAACCGAAGAAATATCTAGGGGACTATGACCAGCAAACATCTGCTGCCATTCTTGCCAAATTTGGCCAAGTTCAGCAGAAAACACACAGTCGCGCAAAACATAACCACTGGGATAGGGAGCTTTGACAACCCAAATGGCGAAATTATCAGTGCCAGTATTTACTAGACGAGCGATCGCCACATTCAGGCAGGACATGGGTTTGTGGAAACTAAACTCTAAGAACAAGTAATTGACAATAAACTTTGTCTGCAAAAAAATTTGGATCTAGTGAATTTTGGATTTTGTTCTTCACCTGCATTATCATATCCTATGTCGGTGATCATAATTTAGTGAAGTACCTACACTGAGCCTTCTTATACAGTGTAGGCTTCCTGTGTCATCTACCGTTACTTTGTTGGGAACATTGTAGAAACAATGTGTGTTACCAAAAACGCTCCAGCTTACTCACTGAGATGGAGGTGATTGACTCACTGGAGATGGCAATAAATCTGCTGGCGTTTCTAAAGGTGTTGATTCCGGTGCTAAATTTGTGGACTGCGGGCTGGGAGATGAAGTTGGTGGATCAGCTATTCTCGATGGTAGCTGCCGTTGCATTTTCAGCCAATATCCTAAAGAGCCAGCAGCTAATAACACCCCGCAAATAATTAGTAACTGTAGCGGCAGTTGAGCAGCGCGGACAGGCTTGGTTTCTGGAATGACTTGAGTTTGCTGATGTGTATTGTCTGAATTTGCCTGATCGGTTGCTCTGGATGTCAAGTCTACAGTTTTGTTAGCAGCAACAGCAGAAATATATGCTTGCAGTTTAATCTCAGGTTCAGTGTATTTGACTTGATAATGTACCAAAGCAATGGTCGAATTATCATGTCCATTCTTTGTATTGGCAATTTCTATCAGCCGAGAGGCAACATTTTCTATGTTTGTATCACCAGCGAGAACGGGTAATATTTCTGTTTCCCAAGACTCTTCCACTCGGTCAAAATCACTTAACCCATCAGTTGTGAGCAAAAAAACAGCATCTTCGTCAATGATAAATCGTTGAGAAGTGGGATGCAATGAAGCACTCTTACTCATACCTAAAGCTTGGACTAAAGAGCCAGCCCCACTATGTTGTAATGCTTCACGATAAATAGCATAGCCTAAGCGCACCTCACGGGAAGCCACATCGTCATCCAGAGTAACTTGATAACAACCGTGGCGAGTAATCCAATAAGCACGGCTATCACCAATATGGGTAATATAAATTTCGTGGGCAATGGGCAAAGCCATCACCAAAGTAGTTCCCATCCGTTGCCGCCCTTGGCGATGTTCAGTATCATTGCGTTGGCTGATTTTATCATTGACAATAGATACTGCCTGTTCTAGATCATTGAGCAGTAGCAATGGGTCTATATTTTCATAAGGAACAGAAGTTAATTGGGTGATTTGTTGGTGAATGGTTTCAATTGCTAAATTGGATGCTATGTTACCCCCTTCGTGTCCACCAATGCCATCACAAACGATAGCGAACGCTGTTTGCTGGGGCGGTTTACTCACAAGAATGCCGCTAGAAGGATAACAAGCATCTTCGTTACGTTGCCGACTAGGGCCTGTATCAGTTTGGGTAATAATTTTAATGCTGGTGCTTTGGGTGGGCGCATTTCGCCCAGATGAGGCTGTCCCTAATCCTGCTAATCCTTGATCTAAGACTGCTATTAATTGCTCAGATGAACTGATTTCTCCCTGAATTAGAGCATCGCTAATTTGCTTGAGGAATTCAGCAATGGCAGGTTTGGCATCTTTGACTAATTGTTCCCAAAATGCTCCTAATTGAGACAATGTTGGTGCTGTAGGGGAATCAAAATGCAATTCTAGTAACCTGACTAAAGCCCCTTCAACTCGCAACAGGTGAGGACTTAATAGGCTAGAAGCTACTCCTTCAGTCAACAAGGGTTGCCACAAATTAGCCATCTGCCAGAGCCAATTCATTTGCCGCATTGATGAGGCATCACCCCATGCTGTTGTTAACTGGTGGCACAGATTTACTTGAGAGTCTGTACTATCCCCTTGGAGGGGTGGTTTTTCTAGCAGTAATACCTTGGTTTGAGATTGGCTCTCATCGAGAGAAAGTATCCCATATACCTGGGGTATATGTAAACGATAAGGAATTAGTTTTAGATAAGCTTTAATTTGATAGGCATAATCTAATTCCGGTATTTGGGGTACTAAACCAGGTTTGAGATCAAAAATAATTGATTCACTAATCACCAAGTAGCGATCGGCTAAAATTTCTCCAGGACTACCCAGATTCAAACTTTCTCCCACCGCCCACAGGTAACGCTTAGGTAAGGAGGTGGAACATCGCTGGCAATACTTGTGGGTCAGCGGGTTAGCAGCTTGACAATATTCATTTGGGCAGGAGAGCGTTGCCGCGTCATTTTCCATATTTGTCGCACCGATCAGCGATTGGCAATTTATTTAACAGCATGAGTAGCGTCAATTTAGACCGCTCGTATTTTTACACTCAATATATCCAACTTTGGATCATGATTTTAGTCCAAAAGGGTTTAGGGGAGCAGGGGAGCAGAGGAGAATAATGTATTATCTCTTGCATGGGTGTCTTTTGCTTCCTGCTTTATTCCTGTTTTTGGTGAGTTACCAAATTATAAATTTTATAACTCACCCAGAATAACTCTGAACCTTATTGGTTTGCGTTAGCAGCCACTTGAGGTAATCCCATGCTGTAGTTATTAACGCGGCTAGAGAGATTGTAGCTAATCTCCCCTTTTTGCAAGAGCGATCGCAGATAATGCTCTAGGTCTGAACCAATCCGGCGCAAGTTATAATCTGTTAGGTCTAAGCCACTGGAAGCTTCTACTAGTTCATCAAATTTGCGATAAACTTTCTGTAGCGTGTCTTCATTCCAGTTAAATTCGTTGTCTGGATCAATATCTAAAGTCAAGACATGATTGCTAGGAACTAGTTCATCTTTATCCATTTCCGCCGCAAAAATGCGAATATGACGGGTTGTGGACTTGAGCAGCATCGGGTTATCCATAAAAATGTGTAAGATTTTGGTTGATTACACTGCAATCATTTTAACTGCTGTGATTGACCTTGGTTCTCTCAAATTGTTGCCTTTAACTGCTTTAGGGACTTCCAATTAAACAATATCCTCATCTGTAGGTTAGCAGATTCAATCAAAACAATTCGTTAGTAATGCACCTGGCGCAGTTCCTGAGTTGATAAATGTGTTTTTTTCTTAGTCTCGCACCATATCCAGTACTAGGTTGTTTTCAAAGGTACTAAGCTGTGAAAAATTTAATTTGCCTATTTTTTTGGGGAAAAAGCGTATAAAATCTTCCTTGTCTACTTTCCCTCCCAGGACTTACGCAAAAGAACGAAAAATTAAGGTTTTGCTAGGGTAGGGTATAAGGTGAAATGAGAGAAGAAAAGCCCTTACACCCTACATCCTACACCCTCTTCATAGCTTTCTCAGTATCACTAGTAGTTTTTGACACCATCTATACTTTTTGGTGAAATTCTGGTTTAGAATAATAAGCCTAAGTCCGTAGGTAATTTTCCAGAAAAAATTTTTAGAGTTCAACCTTCTTTCACTAATTACCTCCTCCTCAATTTACTGACAAAAAACTCACATATAGTAGTTTTACTGAAATGGTCAATAATCTTAGCCAGCTTTAATCCAGGATAAAATAACGGTAATTCTTCTTAAGTAAGATTACTGTATTACTCGTAAAAACTTAAACGGTTATTGACGTTTAGATAAAGTTGATGTAAAAACTTTTAAAAAGGTGTGACAACTTCTTACAGAAACTTTATTGTATGGAATCTGAAAAACTGAATAATAGTTTAGGACTGAAGATATGCCATAACTAGCACAGGATGATCAAAATCTAGACAGTAAAAATCCAGTAGGAACAAAAATAGGGGGGAGAAAGAAATGGAATGCAAATATGATGGATGAAGAAACACTCTCACATTTAAACACTTCTTTGTATTCAAAAGAGATATGAAGAATTTTTTTCTGGATATCTGGCTTCTCATCGGCATGAACACCAAGTAAAGGAATCCTCAAGACTATGAACTCCAAAGCATTACCGCGCCAAATCAATAATCTCGAAGTGGGTGTTTATGAGTGCGAAATTCATCTTAAATTCCGTTTGATTGAGGAAAAAAGTCTATTGGGCGATCGCGAACAACTTTTGCAGGTGCTGCTAGATGCACTGACTGAAGGATCTGATGATTTTTTGGAAACACTGCAAGCGTCTGTAAAGGCACAGGAGGTTTCTGAGTTCAAAGCATCCCCTCAAATGAGACGACAGCTGATGCGCTTACGGAACTTTGCTGATAACAGCCAATAGTTAAGGGAGTGATTTTGAGTAGAGGCAAATTCTGAATTGAGCATTAATTAGCGAATTTATTGAGGCTTGCACCTAGCAATCTGCGCCGATTAGGAGTTAGCTTGTATAATCTAACTCTACAAATACAAGTGAAAATATCACTTCATATAAGTTCAAGAAAGCATCTACATTATTCCTTTTTTTTGACTACCAATGGTTGAGAACCTACTCAATCAGGTTGCCTTCTGCTTTCAATATGGGCTAGAGTTGTTGAAATTTACACCCAGGGGAATTGAATACAGGGTTTCGTTCCCGTCATTATTATCTATTGAGTGTAGTTGGATAGCAAACTCGGGTGCATTTTACCAATTATTGTATCGAAGTTCTCAAGACAATACTGGCAGTCTAGATTAAAGATAAGTAGAAAGGCGCGAAGAAACAGAAGTATGTATCAAAAAGTAAAGTTGCCTAAAAACTTCTTCCCTCCAGCATAGCTGCCTCCTGCCTCCTGCCTTATCATCACGACAATTTTTAACGCCGATCTACTTAGATCAAAAATCAAATAAGATTGAATTAAGTTAACTCACTGACAGCGATTTTTAGGTAAATTAACCATGAAAGTCGGTACTAGCAACTTGGGTTATTTATTAAGGTAGATGAATTATCAAGGTAATGAATGATTAAATTTGCCAGAGTCTTTCACTTCTGTGATTAAGGTTTGGTAAAGTACCAAGCCTTTTTTATACTAAGTATTCAAAATAACGGCGGAAATAATATCAAGTTCGGCTAATCACTGACGATATAAATCTTTCGTCAGTAGGTGCTATGTCTTGATTCCCTATTAATAGCCCCAATAGATAAGTAGGTTGGCGTTAAAAATTGTCGTTGGGATAAGGCAGGGAGCAGGGGGAAAAAGGGTTTTAGCCTTGTTTACTTTTCTTTACACAGTTTGGTTTTATTCTGCCCACCTACTTATGATAACTATTCAAACGAACATGATATAAACCAGCCATTCCGAATTACTAAAAAGCTGACGCTGTATTCATTTTGAATTCACGGTCGTACTAGGTTTAAGATTACTCCTTAAGGAGGATGTTTAAATTGCTTAAAATTTATAAACTAACGGTATATTTTACCCTGAGTGAAGTCTGGGCTTGGTTTCCCTTCCAAGCCTTTTTATTTTTCCATCCGTCCTGGTATCACACCCATGACACTAGGAGGAATTTCCGTCAGTAGACGAAATGGAAAAACAGGAGTTGAAGCAATTTGAGCATAATCAGGACTAAGAAAAACAGAATATTTACTCGCTTCTGGAGTTAACTGCGCTGCCATTGCTAAAGTAATAGCCTTGACATATTTACGAACATCAGCAGCTTGTTTACCCACTACTTCCCGACTAGGAATGGATGAGTTGGTTTTTCCTTGCGGATCAGAAGTGATGTTAGGATCTACCACACTCAAATGAGTACCACCAACCGCAGCCACCAACCATTTAGGAGAGGGAACTTTTGCAAAACTGATAATTTGTTCACTTAACGCTGGGGTGATGTCATCGGCTGAACCTGTCAAAACTAGAGTCGGTACTTGCACTTTTGTTAAACCGGTTTCACCAAATAATAAAGAAGTCGCAGGACTTAAAGCTACGATCTGTTTTATTCTTTCATCTCGCAGTTGGTAGCTATTTTCTGGTAATTCTTTAGCTACACACAAGAAATTTTGTAACAAAGTCAATTTAGCGGCATTTTGCTCACAGCTTTGTTTAAGACTAGCAATTTGCAATTCACCACCACCTAATGCTAATGCTGTAGTACCGCCAAAAGAATAACCGACAACCATGACATTATTGGTTAGTAGTTTTCCTTGTAATGGGTTATTTGCGGTTTGGTTGAGTTTTGCTAATTCATCAACAACAAAACTAATATCTCGCGGTCTATCTACAAATTCCTGGGGTTTTAGCAGCGGAGTTTTGTTTTTAAGTGCTAATTCCCTACTGGTGAAATTACTGCCAGGGTGTTCTAAAGCTGCAACCACATAACCATGAGATGCAAGATGTTCTGCTAAGTAACGCAAATCTGTACGAACTAAACCAAAACCATGAGAAAAGACAATTACGGGTTTTTCGGTACTTGCAGAATTTGACCAGTAAATATCGAGGGGAATTTGACGTTGGCGCTTTTCGTCATTTAAATTCAAGTTCAGTATTTGTACTTGGGCGCTTCCTGGTTGCGTAGGATCTAAGGAATAAGCTAGTTTGAGTTTGCTAGGGTCGATTCGGGGAGTCATAGTCAGCATAAACTGCTGAGTCCGCCAAAAAGCCATATTTAAAGTTCGTGCCACTGTTAACGCTTGTGGTACGTTAATTTCCAGGTTTTGGCTGGGATAGGCAGCAATAAAACTGAGTACGGATAGACCCTGGGGTGAGTTAGCACCTAAAATTAAACCTGCTCTGATTGCTTGAACTCCAGCTTTGTCTTCGCGGACTAAAGCTTGAGAAATGTCATTGAGAACGGTATTACCCAGTTGAGTATTCAGTAACCGATTGAGAGTGACAACATTCACAGGTACTCTGGTTTTTAAGCCTCGCACTAGAAAATTGCGTTGCTGTTTGGTTAATCTTTTGGTGTAAGTGCCTAAACTAGCGGGTAGTTCTCCTGTTTGGGCAGCTGTTTTTAAATCTGCAAGGGAAGCGGATTCTTCCAAGGGTCCGTAGCGCACAACTAGTTTATCTGCTGCTTGTGCGGAAGAGTTTGTGAATACTAACTGTGTCAGTGTCATAGCTACGCTCACCGCAGGTATCGCACTGAATAAACCTGCAATTATCTTTAGATTTTTCCAGCTTTTTTTTGTAGACATTTTTAAAACTGCACCTCAACTTCAGGGATTGTAGCTGTTTTTGGAGTTTTTGACTACGATTTTGACACTCCGATAGCTAGTTTTTGGCTTTGATTGCATTTGGCTTTGTACTCTAATACCAGCACTACTTAATCACCTCCTTAATGTTTTTAGATATTGTTTAATATACACTATCTATATATACCAAGCAAGGGTAATTTCTAGAATGGCTAAATTTTCTCCAGATGAATACAGGCACGAAGGCAACGCAGTTTCATTGCTTAACTACCACTTTGTTTTTATACCTAAACGCCGAAAAAAAGTTCTCACCGGAGTAATAGCCGAAAGACTCCAGCAGATCATCTGTGATGTTTGCAATGAAAATAGATGGAGAATCATTGCGATGGAAATAATGCCAGACCATGTACACCTGTTTATTAACGCTAAACCAACTGATAACCCATCTCAAATCATGAGCAGAATCAAGGGAAGGGCATCTCATTTCTTGAGAAAAGAATTTCCTGAGTTGCTAAAACTTCCTACTTTGTGGTCTCCTAGTTATTTTGTTAGCACTGCTGGCAATATTTGTACAGAAACAGTTAAACACTACATTGCTCAACAAAGAAAATAAGTAGAACGACGGGAAAAAACCAAAGTATGTAAAGAAAAGTAAATTAACCTAAAAACCTCTTCTCTCTTGCCTTTTGCCTCCGGTTGGTGAGCGAAGTCGAACCACTGCCTCTTGCCTTGTCATAACGACAATTTTTAACGCCTACCTACTTAGTTAAAATCACTGAGGCGTAAACGCCTCAAATGGCTTTCATCCCTTGCCTAAAGGACGGTTAAGTTTTGGAGCGTGGCGTAAAAACTTAACCGTTCGGCTGACGCTCACGGCGAAGCCTCAAGGGTTTTCAGCCTTTTTTCTTATAAACATAATTAAATACAGCAGCAGTCATCAGTAAAACCCTTTTCGTGCAAGGCTTTGTCATAAAAATTTGTACCTGATTGGTCTGAATATGCTGTATAAAATAATTAGGAGCTAGATTGCGGACTTGCGGAAGTGTCTAGGATTCTGAATCCATTTTCTTAACTAAGGCAGGAGTCTGTTGTTGTAACAGGGATTTATACCCAGATCCAAAAACTTTTGGACTGAAAAGGTGAGGCTTTATATCAATTGTTTCAATTAATTTGTATAGGATTGTAATATGCGCCGTACTCTTATTTATGGCTTAATTTTGCTGATTTCTTTCTTGATTATTATTATTTGGTGGCCTGTAAATGATTCTAATTGTAGTCTGGTGACTTTACTGAGGTTAAAAAAACAAAACTTCCAAATACAAGCGACTCAGGTTGTTGTTAAACCTTGGCTGGGTGAACATCATGTATATGGAATATTTAAAGTCCCTGATGAATATAAAGAGACCGAATTTTTTATGTTATCTATTCCAGATAATCGTCAATACTGTTCTCGTCCGTTTGGATATAGCCAAAATTATAATGATGTTTTTGCAGACACAGGAACGCATTTAATCAAGCACTATATTAGAAGTCGCATTGCCGTAAAAATGATTTTCCAAGGTTTATATTTTCAACTTAATAATCCCCAAAACTGGACTTTGACATTTCCTAAACAACCAAGTAATCAAGTCGGTGATTGAGTTGTTAACACATTTCTTGCTCACAAATTAGTAGCAGCATTGACTATAATTTGTGCGGCACCTGTGAAAAAAGAATGTTTAATATTTTTTGGTAAATTCCTGGGTTGATAATACCGCAGCTTCCGAAGATATAGGGACTTCCAGAAATTAAATTATTCAATGAGTGAGAACCAATATGAGTATGAGATTTTTCCTCCCCTGCGCCCCCTGCTTCCCCTGCTGACCCAAACGATGGAATATTTTTTTAGTTGGAAGTCCCTAAAATCTAAAATTCCCGGTCACTAAAATAGTCTCTACTCCTGGATACTAAAATGGTGCGTAGAGTATACTCCACAGTTTAAACTACGTGATAGCAAAATTTGACTAGAGGGTAACGATGAGTAAAACGGTTTTGATTACAGGAGCTTCCAGTGGTATTGGTGAAGCAACAGCCAAGTATTTTCTCCAGAAAGGCTGGAACGTTTCAGCAACAATGCGGTCTCCCAATAAAGCTGAAACTTTGGCAAAGGAAAATAACCTGATCTGTCCATATCTTGATCTCACAAAACCTGAAACGATTACTACTGCAACCAGCGAAACATTAGAGCATTTTGGGCATATTGATGTTTTGGTTAACAACGCTGGATATGCGCTCATGGGACCTCTAGAAGCCGTCACACCTGAGCAGTTACAACAACAGTTTCAAACAAATTTTTTCGGGCTTGTATCCACTATCCAAGCAGTTATTCCAGTTTTCCGCCAACAAGGGAAAGGTACAATTATCAATGTTTCGTCCATTGGTGGTCGTCTAGCTTTTCCGCTAACTTCTTCTTATCACGCAACAAAATGGGCTGTAGACGGACTTTCTGAGTCTCTCAGCTATGAACTAAGTTCCTTTGGCATTCAGGTAAAAATTATTGAACCAGGTGGTATCAAAACTAACTTTTTTAATCACGGCACAATTTGGGCTACCCATCCTGACTATGCACAAATGATAAATAATTTACAGCAGTTCACAAAAAAACTTGATGACTATTTAGCACCACCAGAAGGGGTGGCAAAAACAATTTATCGCGCAGCAACTGATCAATCAGCAAGACTGCGTTACTCTCCTTATGGTGAGGCTTATTTCTTCCTACACGCCATACTTCCAGATCAATTATGGCGATCTTTAGTTGGTAAGATTATGCTTGGGAAAATTAAGTAAGTAGAACGACGGGAAAAAACCAAAGTATGTAAAGAAAAGTAAATTAACCTAAAAACCTCTTGCCTCTTGCCTTGTCATAACGACAATTTTTAACGCCTACCTACTTAACTTTGATCATCTGAACACAAAGTTTTACAACTTGTCTTTTGACAGAATTACCAATTTAAAGTAGATTTGCCATCTATAAAAGTTCTGACTTGGCTTCAGAACTAATAACCCAGGACTCAGAACTTTACTTATGCTAGATTTATTGCCGATTACCATTCTGGGCTTTCTGGGGAGTTTTGGACATTGCTTTGGGATGTGTGGACCCCTAGCAGTTGCGTTTTCCCTTTCCCATCAAGAAGAAACTCAGAGTTGGCAACGGCAATTAAAATTTCATATTTTGCTCAACTTAGGGCGAATGTTGAGTTATGCTCTAGTCGGCGCAGGTATTGGCGCTCTAGGTTCAGTATTAATTGAAGGTGGACAATTAGCAGGTATTGGTAGCGATTTGCGTCGCTGGATAGCAATAATTACTGGCATGATGCTGATTTGGTTTGGTTTAGGACAACTTCAACCAGACTTATTACCGCCTATTCCTTTATTACACCCCTTATTGAAAGGTAGTTTGCATAACCGCTTGAGCGCGGGAATGGTGAAGCTATCTTTACATACAAAATCTTGGACACCAGCACTTTTGGGCATGACTTGGGGTTTAATGCCTTGCGGTTTTTTATACGTTGCTCAAATTAAAGCTGCGGCGACAGGTAATTTGTGGCAAGGTGCTATTACCATGTTAGCTTTTGGCTTGGGAACTTTGCCGACAATGTTGGGAGTAAGTGTTTCTACTTCCTTAATGAGTAAAGATCGGCGCAGTCAGTTATTTCGCTTGGGTGGTTGGGTGACACTAATCATTGGTGTAATTACCCTGTTGCGAACCGGTGACACAATGGTAGATTACAGTGGACACGCTGCTCTAATTTGCTTAATTTTGACGTTAATTGCCCGTCCTATTAGTGGTTTGTGTTCATCACCTATGCGCTACCGTCGGGCTTTAGGAGTAGGAGCGTTTGTGCTTTCGGTGGTACATACCATTCATAATATAGAACATTCTCTCAATTGGAATTTAGCCGCTGTTTGGTTCTTACCGGTAGAATTTCAATGGGGAATGAGTGCAGGTGCTGTAGCTTTGGTGTTGATAAGTCCTGCGGCTTTTACCAGTTTTGATTTTCTGCAAAAGTCTTTAGGTAAGATTTGGCGGACAATTCATCTTTTGAGTGTTCCGGCTTTGTTATTGACTAGCATTCATGCAGTATTGATTGGTTCTCATTATCTGGGTGCTTTAAGATTGACTTGGGGTAATAAATTGGCAGCTTTATTATTAGGAATAATTACCCTGGGTGTTTTATTAGTGCGATCACCATTTTTTTGGTCAATTTTTAGAATCGAAAAATTTTATTTTCCTCCAAATAAGACAGATAAAAAATCCATTAAAAATTAAAAATTAAAAATTAAAAAACTTCTGCCTATTCCATATTCCATATTCACTATGTAATTATGAATTACAAATTATTACTAGTTTTGTTATTTACTTCATTCACACTCCTACCTATTGCTGCTGCCCATACAGTAAAAATAGCAGGTGATGTTGGTGGTACTATCCACATTGAACCTAATGATAACCCCCGTGCTGGTGAAACTGCTCAAACTTGGTTTGCGCTAACTCGCAAAGGTGGTCAGGTATTGCCCCTCAAAGAGTGTAATTGCCAGTTGGCTATTTATGCCGAACCCCATACACCAGGAGAACCCGCACTACTTGAACCTCCTTTAAAACCCGTTGATGCTGAACGGTATCTAGGCATACCAGGAGCAGAAATTACTTTTCCCAAACCAGGAGTCTATGAACTGCAACTAAGTGGAAATCCATTGACAGCAGGGAATTTTCGACCATTTGAGTTAAAATTTCAAGTCACCGTAGCCACAGGTAAAGCAGTACCAGCAGCCGGAGAAAATGTGATAGAAACTAATCAACAACAAGCTGAGATAGTAAATTTTACAAAGCCTATAATTATTGTGGCAATTATACTTTTATCTATAGGTATTGTATTGTTCTTAGTTCAAGCAGTTACAAGACAGTAGTGTGCAGTACAAAACTTACACAAAATGCTCCTTAGCTTTTTGGTATCGGCAACTCAATGACAAAACAACTACCCACCCCTAACTCACTGGTTAAGGTAATATATCCCCCGTGCAGTTCGACGATGCGTTTGACAAGAGTCAATCCTAACCCCGTACCCTCATAGGTGCGATTGAGTCTACTATCGACTTGAATGAAAGGCTCAAATACTCTCTGAAGATTTTCTGGGGCGATACCAATCCCTGTATCTCTGATAGCAATTTGTAGATAATGTTGTTCCTCGCTCGCTGTTGGGGTAATGACTTCTAAGGTAATCTGTCCATCTACGGGTGTGAATTTCACGGCATTATTGAGCAGATTAATCAACACTTGGCGAATGCGTCTTTCATTTATATATAACTCAGGTAAATCAACAGGTAACTTACTTTCTATCCGAATTGATTTTTTTGCCGCTTGAGGTTTGATAAGTACCTAAGCAAAATTAATTTTATATTCCTTTCCAAATTCTCGAATGATTTTTTCAACATA
>NZ_LUFH02000078.1 GCF_001586785.1 Sphaerospermopsis aphanizomenoides BCCUSP55 | reverse complement strand
GAGGCAGGGGAGGCATGGGAAAATCTTCGTTCTTTCCTCTTACTCCTGATAGCGCAGCGTGGCGTAAGCCATACTCCTGATAGCGAAGCGTGGCGTAAGCCATACTCCTATTCTCTTCTTACTGTCACCTGTCACCTGTCACCTGTCACCTGTCACCTGTCACCTGCCTCCTGCAATTATTACCACTGTGGCTCAGATGCAAGTAAATCTAAAACAGATGTTGCTGGTAAGGGTTTAGAAAACAGATAACCTTGTCCGAAATCGCAGCCTAAACTTCGCAGTTGAGCTAATTTTTCTGGAGTTTCTATTCCTTCTGCAACTGCTTTCATTTCACTTGTATGAGCCAGTTTAATGATAGTGGAAATTAAACCTATGTTTTTGGGATTTTGATCTAAATCATTGATGAAACATTGATCGATTTTGAGGGTGTTAGCTGGGAATCTATGCAAATAGCTTAAAGAAGAATATCCAGTTCCAAAATCATCAATAGATAATTCAATCTTGCATTCTCGTAGTTGTTGTAAAATTACTGCTGCTGCTTGGCTATTTTCCATAATTGCACTTTCAGTAATTTCTAGTTTTAAATTTTGTGGCTTTAATTTAATTTCACGCCAAGCTTGGTCAATTATTGCTAGTAAATTGGGTTGAGAAAATAATCTCACTGAAAGATTAACGCTGATAAAAATATTGTCATCAATAACTTTTTGCTCTTGCCAGTTGCGTAGTTGACGGCACGCTGTCTGTAATACCCAAGTATCTATAGCAGCTATCAAACCAGTTTCTTCTGCCACTGGAATAAATTCCCCCGGAGAAACCATCCCCAAAGTAGGATGCTGCCAGCGTACAAGTGCTTCAAAGCCGCTAATTTTACCTGTTGATAAAGAGATTATGGGTTGATAATAAACTATAAATTCTTGTCGTTCAATCGCCCTTTTTAAATCATTCTCTAACTGTAAAAGTTTAATTGCCTGCTGATACATATCAACAGTAAAAATGCAATATCTAGATTTACCTTGTGATTTGGCATGATACATTGCTGTATCAGCATCTCGCAGTAATTCTTGAGGTGTATTATAGCTACTCTTACTGAAAACAATGCCAATACTAGCGGTAATAAAAACTTCAGTTCTGGATAGTTTAAAAGGAACAGAAAAAGTTTGTAAAATCTGATCAGCAACTAATTTGACGTAGTTAATATCTATAATATCATCTAAAAAAATAGCAAATTCATCTCCACCTAATCTAGCTAGTATGTCAGTATCTCTCATCAAAGTTTGCAGTCTATTACCAATGGCAATTAATAAATCATCTCCTACTAAATGTCCAAGAGAATCATTAATAACTTTGAAGCGATCGCAATCTAAGAATAAAATAGCAAACTGATAATCAGATTGAGTTTTAACTAGCTTAATTGCCTCTTCTAACCGTTCCATTAAAAAGGTACGATTAGATAAATCAGTAAGTGGATCATGTAAAGCTTTATAAAGTAGTTCATTTTGTAACTGTTGACGCTCACATAACTCTCGCTTAAGTTCTTGATTAGCTAATTCTAACTGTAAAGTTCGCTCTTGTACTTTTGCTTCTAATTCTCTATTTAAATCTAAAATTTTTTCTTCTGCTGCTTTTAGCAACAATTGATTTTTGATCCGAATAAAAACCTCCTCTGCTTGAAATGGCTTAGTAATATAATCAACACCTCCCACTTGAAAAGCTTTAACTTTATCTAAAACATCATCTATAGAACTTAAAAATATAACTGGAATTTTACTAGTTTTTTCATTAGACTTAAGTAATTTACAAACTGTATATCCATCCATTTCTGGCATCATTATATCCAGCAAAACCAAATCTGGTAACAGATTTAGACAAGCAGTAATAGCCATTTGCCCATCTAATGCCTTACGGACATAATAGCCCTGCTCGCTGAGAATTGTCGCTAAAAACCGCAAATTATCCGGTGTATCATCAACTATGAGAATATCTTTTTGCTCAGAGTTAAACTTGGATTTTGTATTCATTATCACCCTGTGTAAATTGCAAGATTTTTTTGAACTGATAATTTACAGTTAGCTCCCTCAATGTATTAGCTAAAGATTGCTTTTCCAGAGGTATTTCTCCAAGTAATTCTAAAATACTCTCATCACTACATTGAGCAGCAGCAGATTTTAACCTACTCTGCCAATCATGGGACATTGTTGATAATAGTTGTACTAATTCCGCATCTGAAACTTGTTGTAAAATTTGAGTTTGAGGTTTTATCTCATTATCATTTTCATAGATATATTGTACACCTAGATGTTGGTTAATTTTTGCTAATAAAATTTCTTCTTGAAAGGGTTTAGCTACGAAATCATCACAACCAGAAGCTAAAATAGCTTGGCGATTTTCTTCAAAAGCACTGGCAGTTAGAGCTATAATTTTAGTAGCTTGACCTTGGGGTGTAGCTTTAATTTTTTGTGTAGCTACAAACCCATCCATTACAGGCATCCGCATATCCATAAAAATCAGGTGAGGTTGCCAGTTTTGCCAACAAGTAAATGCCTCTTCTCCATTATTAGATTCACGAATATTAAAACCAATTGCTGTTAATAATTTAACTAATAAGAGACGGCTATCTTTTACGTCGTCAACAATTAAAATGCGATATGCTGGTTGATTGGGTGCTAAACCCATAACTCTACCATTTATTTGTTGGCTGGTAATCTCGTTATCACTAGCTTCTTGAATGAGAATATTAAAAGTAAATAAACTACCTAAACCTAGACGACTACTAACGTTAATTTCGCCTCCCATCAATTGCACATATTTACGGCTAATAGCTAAACCTAATCCTGTTCCTTGTTGATATTGACTACCTGTTGCTGTTTGTTTGAAGGGTTCAAATATCATATCAACTTCCTCTTCAGCAATACCATAACCAGTATCTTCTACTGTAAAAAATAGTCGATATTTGTGATTTACTAACTGGCTATGTATCGTTGATTCTTCCTCAACTTTAACAGCTTTAACGCTCAAAATTACACTACCATGATTTGTGAATTTAATCGCATTTCCTAGTAAGTTTAATAAAATTTGCCGCAATTTACCTTCATCTGTATGTACATATATAGGTATAAATTTATCATAATTAAATATGAGTCGCAATCCTTTAGATTCGGCTCTTAATAGCAACATCTTATATAAACAATCTAGGAAAACTATGAAATCAAAACTGTGATTGTTAAGTGTAGTTCTGCCCGCTTCAATTTTTGACATTTCCAGAATGTCATTAATTAGTGTTAGCAAATGTTCACCAGCACGATTGATAATTTGTATTGCTTCCTGATGTTCTTTCGATAGAGAATGATCACGATTCATGATCTGCGCAAAACCAAGAATAGCATTGAGTGGAGTTCTCAATTCATGACTCATATTAGCCAAAAATTCTGATTTAGCTCTGTTGGCCGAATCTGCGGCTAATAGTGCCTGTTGTAGTGCGATTGATTGTTTTTGAGTCCGTTCCAGTAATTCAGCTTGTTGTAAAGCTACTCCCAGTTGATTACCAATCTGCACAACTATATTAATTTCAGTTTCCTTCCATTGTCGGGGAGCAGAATTTTGATAAATTGCTAACAATCCCCAAAGTTTATTACTAGAAAAAATCGGGACAATAATATAAGCTCTGGCTTGGAGTTGCTGCAAAAGTTGAATATAACAATCGTTAAATCCGGCTTGATAAATATCTTCTACAATGCGGTAACTTGCTCCTTGGCTGTAAACACCACCTTTATTTTCTTGAAGATAAGTATCTTGCAATACTTTAGGCTTAATCATCATATTTTCATCTTCGGCTCTACTATCAAAATTTTTGACAATACAGCGATCATTGGAGAGAGCATTTTCCTGCAATTTGGGATTAATACTTTGTTCTTCCCAAAGAGATATCCACCCGCTACCTACAGACTCAGCGACAAATTCGCCACTCCAGTCAGAATGAAAACTATAAACAACAACGCGATCGCAATGGATAACTTGGCGCAATTCTGAAGTGGTAGCAGCGAAGATGGTTTGAATATCTAATGTTTGCCGCATTCTCCGAATTGCTGTAGTCAATGCTTTTTCCCGTTCAGCACTTTCTTGTAATGCAGCTTGTATTTGTTTTTCTGGAGTAATATTACTAAAAGTACAAACTAAACGCTCTAACTTTTTATCTTCAGATAATTGTGGATCAATATTCAATAATAACCACAGTCTGTCATTGCCCGAATTATTATAGATACCAATGACACAATTACGCACAGGTTGTAGTTTGGTAATGGCTTCTCTGATAGGTAAGCTTTTGACAGTTAATGGTTTACCATCTTCATCTAGCATTTGCCAATTGAGTGCAAAAACACTTTTATTTTGTAAATCTGCTTCAGTCATCAACAACATTTCTCTAGCTAGATGGTTGCTCAAAATGATTTTGCCTTCAGCATCCAACAGCAATACACCTACAGGCATTTCTCGAATTAGCGAACGAAACATTTTTTCGCTCTCTTGTAATGCTTCTTGTCGAACTAATTGATCTGCATATCGTCTATCTAATAGTGAAGTAACTAAAGTACCAACTAGAATAAATAAAGTTGCAATAGTAATTTGAATGCCTAACCAAGAATTGGGCGATTGCTCGTTAGTAGTAACTACAAATTCTGGCGTTTCCACAAAATAACTTGCCCACATTCCTGTATAGTGAATACTACTAATCAAAATGGCCATCACCAAAGCACTAAACAGTTTGAGCAAGTTAAACCCAGATTTACTCTTATTTTTGAAGCAAAAAGCTAACCGCAAAGAAATGATGGCCACTATAATTGCTAATAGCAATGAAAAAAATATTTTCCATAGGTTGTAGTAAATGATAGCTCCTACAACTTCCATTGCTGATATACCTAAATAGTGCATAGAGGCGATCGCCAAACCTATGACTGCACCACCACCAATCAACATCAGTGGACTCATTTCTGGGTAACTTAATAACAACAGTGCCAGTGCAGAAGCAGCAATGGCATCTACCCAGGAAACTAGGGTGATAACTATGTTATGTGTTGCTCGCAAAGGAAGTTTGAAGGCTAACATGGCGATAAAGTGCATCGACCAAATACCAGTTCCCATGGCGATAGAACCGATAAAGATCCACAGCGATCGCGGCCGTAATCTGAGAGTAACTCGTCCCGCCAAATCCAGCACCGTATAAGAGGCAATGACAGCGATGAAAAATGATAAGGCTACCAGAAGTAATTCATAACTGCCAGAAATTGTCTCATTTATCATGGAAATCACGCACTAACTAGTCTAGAGAAGTGCAAATTAAAAATTTAAATACAAAATTTAAATTCAAGATTAAAAATTAAAACATTTCTCCCTATTCCCTATTCCCTGTTCCCTATTCCCTAATCACTATACTTCCTTCCTCGCCACTCTCGTGGAGTGCGAAAAGCAGATAAAAAGATTCGCAGCACTGCCAAAGGATCAGCTAAAGGAGAAAGCCAGAACAACCAACCACCCTGAGCATTTTTACGATCATAAGAAGGAGCGATCGCTAACAATAAAGCAAAACGAATCACCAATAAAAATATATTCAGTCCCAATAATAGAAGCAGGGGGAGCAGGGGAAGCAGGGGAAGCAGGGGAAGAAAACCAAGTAAAATCAATATGGGTAAACCTTGTACTGACGATAACAGCCACAAATCACCCCAAACTTGAGCGCGGTCAGAAGCATCTTTTAAATCTAGACTGCGACCCCATTCCTTCCAAGTTTCCATTGCGCCTTCATACATCCTCACCTTCAGCACTTTTGCTCCATCCAAAAACCCTACCTTAAAGCCAGCTGCCGCAATATTTCGCGCTAATGTTACATCATCACAAAAAGAACCTTTGGCACTACTATAACCATTAACCGCAGCTAAAACTGAGCGACGACACAAAAAACACTGTCCATTTGCCATCACTCTTTCTGGTTGTTCCGTATGAATACCAGCAGGGTCAAATCTATATAACAGCGTCATTAACAAAGCTGGTTGTAACCAACACTCTCCAGGATACTTGAGAATGAACTGAGGAGACAGAGAAACCAAATCATAACCTTCTGCTTTGGCTGTTTTTACCAAACTTGCTACCAAACCGGGATGGGGTTGGATATCCGCATCCATGCCCAAAAACCACTCACTTCCCTCGGAAGTAAACAAAAAACCATTGTGTAAAGCCCAAGGACGACCCACCCAACCAGAAGGTAAAGGATCATCTGTCATCACCCGAAACCGAGGGTCTTGTTGCTGTGCAGATTTTACCAAGTCGGGAGTCCCATCTTGGGATCTGCTATCGACGACAATAACTTCTCTAACTTCATAGCTTTGCCGACTTAACCCAGCTAACAGCGGACTAATGCGTAACGCCTCATTTAAGGTAGGAACAACAACGCTCACACTTCCTAACATCTCAGGTGTTGGTTGCTGTGGTTTCAGAGGTGGATACCGTCTTGGGCCTTTGAGCAACCGTGAAAGTAAAATCGCCGTTGCTGGTACTTGGATCAGTAGTAATAGGAGGGAAATAGTGCTTTCTATAATCAAAATAGTGTTACCAATTCACAATTCACAATTCAAAATAATTATCAATCACCAATTACCAATTACCAAGTTAGTGCTGAGTAGAATGCTACTTATTTACTCAGCACTAGCGGGGTTACTTGAAAGCAACTTTAACGCTGGTAACAGAAACTTCTTTGGTTGCTGGTTCAACAGCCAGAGGAGTGGATGCTCCAGGGCCTCTTAACCACAGTGCAACAGCAGGTGCAACACCAAGTAAAACACCTAGCAATACGGGGATGGAAAACCCAGCAGCCAAGCTCATCACAGTTGCAAAACCAAAATTACCCAAATAAACTGCCAAGGGGACATTGAGTTGCGATCGCTCTAGTTTAATCGGATTATTTCTCCACAACAGCGCCGCTACTGTCATAAACACTGAACCAGTACCCATCCAACCAGCGAAGTTTTGGTAAGGCATCCCGAAGAAAGCACCTGGTTGTTGCCAATACCAGAAGGGAAGAGAAGTTTGACTCATGGCAGGATCAAGTACAAAATCCCAAGAAGTCAGCAATAAAGCACCCAGGGCGATCGCACCTACATGACGTAACAAACTAGGTTTCTTATCAACTTCTAAACCTACACGGGCTAATAAGTAAGATACACATCCCACATAAAACCAGGACAAGGGAATTGTAAACGGTACTAAACCCGCAATCTTATAACCCAAGCCACTCAAATAGCTGTAGTGACCAAAAGGAAAACCTGTACTAGTCCCCAGTAACTCACTCGTCAAAGAGATTGACACGGAAGGCAGAAGAAAACACAAAGCGCGGCCTAATCCCAAAGTACGGTAAGCATACAAGAACACACCCACCGCACCCAAAATCATATAAGCCACGCCGCCACCTGCCATGCTCCACTGCATGACAGTCTGCCCAACCTCAGATAAATTCAAAATTACTTCGGCATTAGGAACAACTAGTAATATGCCCACTAGTCCAAATACCATAGACACGATATGGCCAATCAGGCATACGCGCTCCAGGATAACAATTTGTCTCATGATTAGACCTTAACCTTCCTAAAATTTGACACGCGGCTACTCGACTGCTAATAGTTTACAAATGTTTAAGATTATAATTTAACTAATTTTTTCAGCATTCAGCTATCTTCTCTGGGCAATTTGCCAAAAAATCGGTTGGAGTGGGGTTCTGTCTAGAATTCGTGGTCATGACCCAAGCTGCTAATCAGGAGGCAAAAGGCAGGAGGCTAAAGACCAAAAACAGAGTCGTTGATTTTTTAATTTTTTTCTCCCACTACCTACACAGAATTTGCCTTCATAATAGTGAAATTATGAAATAATAACTTAAACTGCCAGTTAGGAGTAGCCCACAGGTAGTGCATCCCCCGCTATGAATGGAAGAAACTTTTGATTCTTTCTGCTGCTTAAACTCTTAAATCCTAACTCAGCACTCGGTACTCAGCACTCAGCTTATGCCAACCTTGACAAAAATACCTTGGTTTTCCCTAGCACTAGTATTGCTGAGTTACAGCACTTTAGGCTGGGTAATATCTGAAACCAAAGCCCATTGGGTTGTGTGGTTAATAGTTGTAGTTGCTATCTTACTGTTACTAGCCAGTTTAACCACTCCTTGGTCAAAACTCGCAGAATATTATAGTAAGTTGTTTCAATCAAATATCAGGTCTTTTGGGATTACTGTATTAGCAGCTTTCCTCTTCTTTTTGATGATTGCCTGGTTTCGAGTATTTCTTGATACTTTACTCATGCTCTCAGCTACTATCTTAGTCAAAATAGACCTTCAGACAGCTGAATTCAAAGCAGGTCTATCTTTTTGCTTAACATCTATCTTTGCACTAGCGGGTTTAGCCATCGGCGCTTTATTTCACAAATTGATTTAAATAGGTTGGTTATTAGTCAGTTGTCAGTTGTCAGTTATAGCAGGTGACTCCAGTTAAAAGGCTTTTACGGACTAGGCTTGATCATCTGTTGATGTCCTAACCACCTTGACTGTTGCTATATCAAGGACTGATTGATGACTAATGACTAATAACTAATAATAACTGACTAGATACTTAACTTGCTACAGCTTCAGCCGCAACAGCTGGATAAACACTCACTTGTTTGCGAGTTTTGCCCTTTCTTTCAAAGGTAACAACACCATCAACTAAAGCAAAAAGGGTGTCATCACTACCAATACCGACATTGTTACCAGGGTGAAATTTAGTCCCACGCTGACGGATTAAAATGTTTCCTGCACGTACAGTTTGACCACCGAAACGCTTTACGCCCAGACGTTGAGCATTAGAGTCACGACCGTTTCGTGTACTACCTGTTCCTTTCTTATGAGCCATGATTTCCTCTTAATTTATCTACTTCTGTTTATTATTCAGCAGCCGCTTCTTCAGGAGTGCTATCCACAAGATTAGGACTATCTGCACTAACTGGAGCTTCTTGATATGCCAAAACCTCGCCATTGAGGTTAATGGAGTTAATCAAAAGTCTGGTGATTTCCTGGCGATGTCCCCGTTTTTTGCGGGTTTTCTTCTTCGGCTTCATTTTATAAACCAGGACTTTGCGACCTCTGAAATGTCGCATCACAGTCCCTTCTACAGTTGCACCTGCTACTCGTGGCTGTCCAATGGAGACTCCACCTTCGTGCTGCACAAGTAATACTGCGTCTATTGTCACTTTTTCATCTGGTTCGGCACTCAGCAGTTCAATGTCGTAAAATCGACCTGCTTCGACTTTTATTTGTTTACCGCCAGTTTCAATAATTGCGTAGGTCATGAAATTGTCCTTGAAGTTGCCGTACAGGTAGCTGGCGTTAATCTCCTGTAGAGACTATGTTTATGTCTTTTGCCAGCTTTTACAGTATGTCTACCTGATCCGAGCAGGAATTAGACAGACAATCTAAAATCTTATCTTATTAAATCTCACTCAGTCAAGCTGATCAAGGATTCAGAAATTTTATCTGCAAAATTTGACTTGATTACCGGAATGGTGATGTGTGTATGTGTAGTTAATCCAGACACAGACAGAATAAGAATTTTACCAATCTGGGCAGCATCCACGGCTAGAGTTGCTCAGATTTTTTTTGCCTTTGTATATAATACGATTCAGTGCAGAGAAATTTCGTCAACATTCAGTCAGCAAGCTGCTATCAGTGAATAATATTACCCTGAACGGGTGTATTTATAAACCCACCTCTATCCGTAGCAACTCGATTTTTTTATGAAAAGAATAGAAGTTGAACAAAGAACTATTTTAATTGGCTTGGCAGGTAGTCATGGCTATGGTTTAAATCGACCTGATTCTGATTATGATTATCGAGGTGTATTTATTGCCCCTAAGCGTTATTATTTGGGATTCGATAGCATAGAACAAAAAGATAGCGGTTGGGATGAACAAGGCATTTTCCCATTTATAGATGGTAATAAAGATACTGTTATTTATGAATTAAGAAAAGTATTACATTTATTGGCAGGAGCAAATCCCAATGTCTTAGAGTTATTATGGTTGCCCAAATACCCCATTGTAAATAACATTGGCCAGTATTTAATTAACCATAGACAGCTATTTTTAAGTAAAAAAGTTAAGCATACTTATTCTGGTTATGCTTTTGCCCAAATCAAAAAAATCGAAACTCATCGCAAGTGGTTGTTAAATCCACCAACAAATAAACCTATACCAGCAGATTTTGGAATAGAAGATGAAGCACCCTTAAGTAAAGATGAACTAAATGCTTTTTTGGAATATCTTTATTTACTAATTAGGGGTAAAATTGAGTTTTTAGAAGAAGCGGAGCAGTTATATAAATTGCTGACAGCAGATATTGACTTTAAAGGCATATTAAAACAATATACTTTGGTGGATGAAGCTTTAGCATACACTCAAAATTTAACTAACAGCCGTAAAGATTTTATTCGTTTGCTGCAAAAAAGTCAAAGTTATCAAATCGCTTTAAGAGAATGGAAAGCTTATATATCTTGGCAGCAAAATAGAAATCCTCTCAGAGCAGAAATGGAAATGAAGTCAGGTTATGACTTAAAACATGGAATGCACTGTATTAGGTTGCTTCGTAGTGGGTTAGAAATTTTGCAGAGAGGAGAAGTAATTGTAGATAGAAAAATTGCTGGTGATATTGAGGATTTAAAAGCCATTCTCAGAGGAGATTATACTTATGAACAGTTGATGAAGATGGCTGAGGATTTAGTGAGTCAAATGGATAATTTTTATGAACAATCTACTTTACCTCACAAACCTGATTTAGAAAAAATTAATGATTTGTGTATGGAATTAGTTGAGATGCAAGGTTGGGAATAGGTTAATATTGTCAATAGATTTCAGAGCAGGTGATTTTAATGAAGAGGATATTTTTTAAGAGAAATGCAAAACTAATTCACCAAAAAATCACAGAATACTGGCGTTCATTTAACCGCTGGTTTTTCACTACTCCAGAAAGAGCAATTTTAGAAGCTTATCAAGCGGCTCAAGCCATTAGAAATATTGAGATTGAGCAATTTGGTGGGCAAAAGATATGTCTCGACTCATGTAATTATAGTGAAAATGTTATGGCTTTTTGGCAAGGCAATCTGAATAGAAATTTAGCTATTATCAAAGTCAGACTAGCAGAATTTCAATTAGGACTTAGCTTTGTTAATACGTCAGATTCAAACTATTTAGTCAAGCTGAACTTCATTGATGAAGTAATATCTAAGTACATTACTCAATATGAGACGATTTCTGGATTACGAGAAAATCCTATTCCAGTAATTAAAGAATCTTCAAACTCATCTGATGCTAATCTTATTGAAGTATCGGCAACTCAAAAAACTGGTGTATTTCCCAGAACAATAGGCATAACAATTAATAAAATTGCCCAAGATTTTACACCAAAAGCTGAAGAAGAATTTATCAGAAAATATCGAAATTCTCGAACTAGGACAAGACGAGCAGTTAAGTTTTTATTACTACTGATGATTGTACCACTATTAACCCAGCATTTTTCCAAAGAATTGTTAATAAATCCTATATTAAAACATTTTAGAAATGGAAATACAACGCAAATTTTTCTCAATTCAGAAATGGAGGAAAAAGCACTGCATGAATTAAAAAAATTTGAACAAGGATTAAAATTTAAAAATCTAATTCGTCAAGCACCAGAACTTTCAACAGAAGTAATTGAAGCCAAGGTAAAAAACAAAGCTCTGGAAATAGCTGAAGAATTTCGCTCTAAAAGTAACAGTGCTATTAGTAATGTATTTGCTGATTTTATATCATTAATTTCCTTTGCTCTGGTGATTGCTTTTAGCAAAAAAGATATTATCTTTGTGCAGTCTCTGATAGATAAAATTGTTTACGGTTTAAGTGACAGCGCCAAGGCTTTTTTAATCATTTTAGTGACAGATATATTTGTTGGTTTTCACTCCCCACATGGCTGGGAAGTGCTTTTGGAAGGTTTAGCAAACCATTTAGGTTTACCAGCTAGTAGGAATGTGATCTTTCTCTTTATTGCCACATTTCCAGTAATTTTAAATACTATATTCAAATACTGGATATTCCGCTATCTCAGTCGTTTGTCTCCCTCCGCACTAGCTACATTAAAAGAAATGGATGAATAATGACAGCAGGGAACAGGGCGCATCCCAAATGTGTAAGTTTATTTTTTTGCAATCTGGCAATTGCTCTAAGGCTTGATATGAATGAACCGCAAAGAACGCAAAGGACACAAAGTGAAGAGGGTTTGAAAGAGTTTATTTGTGTTGCTGTGTTTATTTTTTCAAAATTGGGATGCTCCCAGGGAACAGGAAATAGAGAACTGTTAACAAAGGTAGTATTCAGCTTTCAGCAGTCTTTTTATCAAGCTTCCAATAATTTTTCATGAATCTAGAGAAAGATTTAGTGCAGAATCACAAATTATCTGCTAATAATTGGGTTTAATAATTGCTTTTATTTTGGTGAATAAAGGTGATTAATAATACAGAAGTAAAATGCACAATTTGGCATTGCTTCTACCAGACAAATGAATTTAGCAATTTAGTTTAGCAATTTAGTTCCCGACTTAGGCTTATGAGTATGTTCTTCAATCGGAAAATTCAAATAGCAACAGGCATTGTTACTTTTATCTTAGTTAATTTAGCTCATCAACATTTATATGCACGCTCAGAAAATCCGCACCTAATCACGCAACAACAAATTACACCTAATCCAACTCAAACTAACAATTCTACTAATTCCACAACTAAACTTCTTAATTTACTCAGCCAAAAGGAGAAGGCTGCATCTATATTCTATTCTGTCATTGATGAGTGGCAAAAATATAAATATAGTGTTAATGGCAATTATGTTTTAAAACCTGTACAATTACCAAATGCTAAAGTTAATTTTAACCAAGCTGATTTATTAACTGTTCTCACCAATACGAGAAAATATTTCCAAGATTATTCTCAGCAAGATCCTAATATTTCCCGCAATGGGTTGTTATTAAGCCAAGGTGTGACTGTGCAAGATGTTCTCAAGACCTTGGATTTTATGATTACAGTTTTACAGGAAGATATTGGTAATAATCGACCTACCCGTTTACAAGACCCTAATTTTATCAATGCTAATTTTCGAGTGATTAAATGGTCTGCTTATAATCCTGAACATCTTCAACAAAAACATTTAAGAATTACAAAATATGCTGTTTTTAAACATCCTGGTTCTCGAACTAAAACATCTCAGTATAATATACCCATTTATAGCTTAAAAGATGATTTAGGCAATAATAAATTCTACACTAAGTACACGAAGCAAGATGTTTTATCTGGGATTTATGAACCTGGTGGTAAAGAATTTGGGAAAGTAGAACCTCTGGCTTATCTTACTCGTCAAGGGTTAGAAGAAGCTTTAATGCAGGGAACTATTTTAATTGAATTTACAGATGGTTCAAAATCATTTTTTAATGTAGATAGAAACAATGGAATCTCTTACGTCAGAGGACTAAAACCCACATCTCAAAAACGTTATTGGTATTTTCGGAAAGTTGATGAAATCAAAGGTTATGGATACAAAATAGATGCCAAAATTTCCATTAAACCTGGTGTAACTTTTGCTGGAGATGTCCTGAACATGGGTTTAGGAAGAGTGATTGTCATGGAGTATAATCAAGGTGGCAAAAAACGCCTACAAATGGGAGTAATGGCAGATACAGGAGGGGCTTTTTTACCGAACTTACATCAACTCGATTTTTTGGCAGGAATTTTTCACAACCAAAAAGAATTTAGGCAGCATATCCAGCAATTACCTGAATATGCTACACCATATATTTTAGTTAAAAAGTGAAAATTCTCAAGGAAATAGGAAATTTTTTCTGTTTTTTCTCTTTGAAAGGAGAGGTTTTAAACCTGGAATGAAACAATTGTCAATTGTCAATTATCAATTATCAATTGATAAATATCTATTCACGGGTTAACAATTCCAAGTTGTGACCATCAATGTCATAAAAATAAAAGCCACGACCTCCTTTGCGATGGTTAATCTGACCTTTATTTTCGTGCATAGGGTCGCTACTGTATTCTAAACCTGCTTGTTTAACCCGTGCAAAAATTTGATCAAATTCCTCATCGCTGACATGGAAAGCATAATGATGTGATTCAAAATCTTCTCTGTCTGCGAAGTCGAGGGTGAGTTTGTCATTGACATGAACAGCAGCAAAGTGATTAATAGGTTCATCAACCTTGAGTCCAAAAATTTCTGCAAAGAAACGTGCTGCTGCTTCTTTGTTTGTTGCTGGTACTATGGTGTGATTGAGGGTAATTGTCATTTTATGCCTCACTCAGCAATGTCATTTATTTTATATTAACTCTGGTTATCTATTTGGGCGCGTTGCAAACTACCGGAAAAATCAACATATATACTATTCCTGTTTCTAAATATATCTAAAGCAGTAGTTCCCGCTTCTCGATGTCCATTACTGGTTTGTTTTACGCCCCCAAAAGGTTAACAGCTAGTCAATGCACAACAGCTTACCTTGCTAAAAAAAAGCCATCACCGCAGCAGGTGAACCAGAACCACCACGTAACCTGAGAATACCAATTACCAGGGTAGCGCCTTGGGGTGGGAGTTGATGCAAATTGGTGAGATTTTCTAGGACAATACGTGGTTTTGCTAGTATCAAACTATTAGTAGTAAAATTATTATCCTGTCCTGAATCTACGCCGTGTGTATCAATTCCTACTCCTGCAATTTGCCTTTCAGTTATTAAGAACTGGGTGGCTTCCGCACTAAAGCCTGGAAAGTGCATATTTCCATCACCATCCTGGTTTAAAAATGCGTTTTTATCCAGCCATTTAGCTTGCCAACCAGTATAAAGTAGGACAACATTCTCAGCAGGAATGATTCCATATTCTGCTTCCCATGTCAAAATATCAGCCCCAGTTAAAAGATAATCTGGATTTTCTGCGGCTTGTTTACAGATATCTATGACTACCGCAGATACAACTAGCGACTGGGCTGAGTATTTGTCAATGCTGGTGCCGTTACCGTAAAAACTACTAGGGGCATTGATATGAGTAGCACTATGTTCACCTAAAGAAAAACGTCGTAGATAATAGCCATCATCTTGGAGTTCGGCAACAGTAGTAAATTTTACTGGTGGATCACCAGGCCATTGCGGTATACCTGTGTCAATCAGATGACTCAGATGGATAACCTGGGAGTAGGCGATACTATTTTGCTTTTGGGTATGTATAATAGTTTTCCTCGCTTCCTGGAGTAAAATATATCATGAAAATTCAAAATTCAAAATACTGCTTCCAGCAGGCTACGTCAACAAAATTCAAAATTCACAAACGCCTGTTCCCTGTTCTAAATTTTGTATTTCCCTATACAGCAAACAAAGCCTAAAACAAAATGAAGAAATCGGTCTTTTGACTACCAAAACCATAGACTAATAATAGTAACAGCAAATACATAAAACCTTTATTTATTGTCAACCAAGTGCCGTTTTTGAGTCAGTGAGTACAACTTAATATATATCAAAATATCTTGCCCAAATCGCTGCTATATCTGACTGGACAAGAAAATTATTTTGAGTACAAAAAAGCTGAAACCCTACCCCATAAATACCAGTACCCCTGTTATAAAAAGCTAGTACCCCTACCCCCATAAAAAATATTAACTTCTGTTAAATAGGGGTTTAAACCTATTGAGTACAAGTTTAATAAATTCAATAAATCCAATCGGTATCTGCGGTTTGGTTTAATTTCAAGTTACCTGATATAAGCAGAAAGATACAAGATGGCTCTTTTAACCAGACAGGACCGATGCAACAGTCTCTAGACAGTATTAGTAAACCTCTCACTGCAATTACGGAGTTGCGTAAAAATCAACGTTCTGGCGGTTTTTTTGAGCCATTAATGAGTGATTTTCGCATCATTTTTGAGCGTGATCCAGCCGCTCGTAATTGGTTAGAGGTAATCTTTTGTTACCCAGGATTTCATGCTCTATGTTTACATCGTTCTGCACATTGGTTACATATTCGTAAAGTGGGTTTTATCCCTCGCTTAATTTCTCACTTGGGCAGGTTTTTGACAGGTATTGAAATTCATCCAGGGGCGGAAATTGGTAAAGGTGTATTTATCGATCATGGCATGGGTGTTGTGATTGGTGAAACTGCGATTGTGGGAGATTATGCACTCATTTATCAAGGTGTAACTCTCGGCGGAACTGGGAAAGAAAGCGGTAAACGTCATCCGACTTTGGGTAATAACGTTGTCGTCGGTGCGGGTGCAAAGGTTTTAGGAAATATTCAAATTAGCGATCGCGTGCGTATTGGTGCAGGTTCAATCGTATTGCGTGATGTTCCCCCAGATGCAACAGTGGTGGGGATTCCTGGACGCATTATTTCCCGTAAACCAAGTAAACATCTTTCTCCTTTAGAACATGGTAAGTTACCTGATGTGGAAGCAGGTATGATTCGTTCTTTGCTTTCCCGCATTGAGAAACTGGAACAACAAGTGCAAGCTCTAAAAAATCATCCCCAAGATGATGTATGAAATCACTCCGTAAACTTTGTCTATTAACCTTAACTTAGATATGTCACCGGATTGTAATTTTTTGGCGTTAGGTGAACAAATATTGCAAATTCCTTTGAGCGATCGCTCGCAAATTTTTCACCGCTTGCAAGAGTTAATGATTGCCTGTGTTTGTGAACCTGATGGTTCTTTAAGGGTGCAAGTCAATAGCTTAAAAGAAGCGATTGTTCTGCAAAGTACCGTCATGCTATTTTTAGGTTCTCGTGAGGAATTAGTGGCATGGTTAGAAACTTGTTGGCGTTGCGGTTCTAAACACTAATTCCCAATCTGGATGTGAGTGATACAGTAATGACTTTTCTAATGTTTAATCAACACAATATCAGAAGTAAATCCATGATGCAACCATGATTTATCTTCTGCCACAGTCAAAGTTATTGTTCACTCACAAATTAGCTTGCAGAATAAAGGAAATTAACCTAAGCTTAGGTTTCACTCTCTTGGTTAAATCTGCTAAATCTAAAAGTTCTCTGACATACAGCAACTATCAGCAGTAAAACTTTTTTGATGTCAGGCTTGATGATGAAAATCTGTACCTCATTGGCCTGCAATATGCTGTATTTCATTTCCGAACAGAGTCGAATTAGCAAATAATCTTGGGGATGGCATTTTAGAAATTATTGTCTAGTAGTTTGGTATTCTCTACATCAGATTATGGTACACCGCAACAGAGATAAGCAATTACTTCAATTTTTGCATAATGAATTGGAACTTTCAAAAGCGGATATTGCTGTTGCTTTACGACACCGTGAATTAGACAAAGGACCTATCCCTATGCTGCTGTGGCAGTATGGTTTCATTAATTTAGAACAGTTAGAAAAGATTTTTGATTGGTTAGCAGAACAGGCTTAATCAATTAAAAATTAAAAATTAAAAATTCACAAAGAACAGGACATTTTACAAGTTTTCTGACTACTAACTTCTAAATCCTGAATTCTTGCAAATGAGGTTACTACTATGATTACTAGTTTAATTGCTGGACTGAGTATCGTATTATTTACAGGATTAGCGAATAGTTATATTAGCTACTGGCTATTTGTAGAACATCCTCATCATGGCAGAAAAAAGTCTTCTTAAATTATACCAAAATTTGGTTTTCTGTCATACAGATATGGTGTGAGTTATTGAGCAATAATTAAAAATTATAAACCGTGGTTAATAACTGATGTTATTTTCAGCGGTTATCCAGAAAATTTTAATATTTGTTTCATATCTATTATTACTAGGAATTGTAGCGTTAAAGGGTATTAGTAAAAACTCGGCTAGAGGAATGTTTGAGATGAGTCAGATCATTATTAATGATACTACATTGCGTGATGGTGAACAAGCAGCGGGTGTTGCTTTTAACTTAGAAGAAAAAGTAGCGATCGCTCAATTTCTGGATGCCATTGGTGTTCCCGAATTAGAAGTGGGTATACCAGCAATGGGAGAAGAAGAAATCCGTGCAATTCAAGCAATTGCTGATTTAGATTTAGATGCTAAATTACTAGCTTGGAATCGTGCTGTTATCTCAGATATTAAAGCCTCTATTGCGTGTGGATTAGAAAGAATACATATTGCTATTCCCGTTTCTGGTATTCAAATTGCTGCTAAATTTCATGGTCAATGGCGAGTCAGTTTACAAAGACTGAAAGACTGTATTAGCTTTGCTGTTGATAATGGTCTTTGGGTAGCTGTAGGAGGAGAAGATTCTTCTAGAGCCGATGAAAACTTTCTCGAAGATGTGGCATTATACGCTCAAGAATGGGGCGCGTCAAGATTTCGTTTTTGCGATACAGTGGGAGTTCTTGATCCCTTTGGAACTCACCTCAAAGTTAAGCGATTAGTATCTACTTTATCAATTCCTGTAGAGATTCACACTCATAATGATTTTGGACTAGCAACTGCTAACGCTATTGCCGGTATTAAAGCCGGTGCAGTTTCTGTTAATACTACCGTTAATGGTTTAGGTGAAAGAGCAGGAAATGCAGCTTTAGAAGAAGTTGTCATGGCAGTAAAATGTATCTACGGTGTTGATTTAGGAATTGATACCAGACATTTATTAGGACTATCTCAATTAGTTGCTGCTGCTTCAGGTGCAAACGTCCCACCGTGGAAAGCAATTGTGGGTGAAAATACCTTTGCTCACGAATCTGGAATTCATGCTCATGGTGTCATGAAAAACCCAGAAACTTATGAACCATTTTCACCAGAAGAAGTAGGTTGGGAACGTCGTTTAGTCGTAGGTAAACATTCTGGACGACATTTATTATCTAACTTGTTAGCACAGCACGGTGTCTTTTTAAATTCAGAAGAGACCCAATCTATTTTAGATGCAGTGCGCTTACAATCCACACTAAAAAAACGCAGTCTCACGACTGAAGAGCTTTTGAATTTAGTACGTGAACAGAGGTATTCCCATGCAGCGCGATGAAATAGAACTTAACTCACAACCAGTTTTTGAAATTGGTGAAAAAGTCCGAGTTAAGAAACTCATCAAAAATGATGGTACTTTTCCTGGTCGAGAAATTGGAGAAGTTTTAGCAAAAATTGGAGACGTTGGTTATGTGGCAAGTATAGGGACTTTTTTACAAGCTTACTATATATATGCCGTACATTTTTTAGATACAGGGTACATCATCGGTTGTCGAAAAAGAGAACTAGAATCTGCTGAGGAAAAAAATGAAAGTAATGCTACGGATGAATGATGCTGGAACTTTGGTTGTCTATGTCGCTAAAAAAGACCTAGAAGAAGAAGTTGTTAAACAAACAGATAGTGATGCAGGTAAAGTTCTCACTTTAGCTAATGGTTGGGAATTAGAATTTAGTGAAATACCAGCCAATGAAAGTTTACCTCTAACTGTAGAAGCTAAACGTCTTTCTTAAACTTCAAAATTCAAAATTCAAAATTACTAAAAGCCAGAGATAATCAGGGTTTATAATTTTGGATCTGTGATTGAATTTTGGAGAATTGGTATTAGTAAAGATAGAAGGTAATAGGTAGAACCATATAAAGCAATATATATTTTTCCTCTTCCTTCTGCCTTGAGATGAGCAACATTACCCCAGTACCGTGGGGTTTATTATTTTCTACTGCAAATTTATTTGAGTTATCAAAATGGGTGAAAAGTACCAGACCTTATCGGAGTTAAATCTGGAAGGACAGTTTTTAGGTTTTGTGGGTGATAAACCCAAAAAATCTAAACATTTGCGGTTAGCAATTCCTTCAGGAAATGTGAAAGTTAAAATACCTAAAAATTTGCGTTGTTCTCTGGTTGCTACTTTAGTACCTGGTGAACAAATTCGCGTTAGTGCTATCAGTAAATTAAACCCACGGACAAGTAAGCTAAAACTGACAGCTTATCTAGTTCAAGCAGTTGGTTTTTGTCCAATTCATAATCCACTACCGGAAACAACAGCTAAGATTATGGTTTGTCAAAAATCTGGTTGTATGAAACGGGGAGGTAAAGGGTTACTATCAGAGTTAGAAAAAACTTTGTGCGATCGCGGTTTGTTAGATAAAGTGAAAATTGAACATACCGACTGTCAAAAACGTTGTAGCAGCGCCCCTAATTGTATTTTGATGTTGGGTAAAAAGCAATACAAAAAAGTTCATCCTGAAACAATAGCTTCTCTGTTAGAGAATCATTTATAACAATGGTGAAAAACTGGTAAAAAATGTAATCAATTTCACAATTTTTATCGAAAAAAACAGAAAGCATCTTTTGATTCTTTTCCGGAGTTATCTAATTAAGGTATGTAGAAATTTGATATTAGAGGATTTTCAAAAAAGGGTCTTTTACTATCTATTTATCACATACAAGCATCTCGGTACATGGAAAAAACGTTAATTCTCCGTTGTATCTCTCCTCAGTGATAAAGGTGAAATCTACCTTTTGGTACTTTACAAACATCCTCTTAGTTCAATATTACTTCAATAAATAAATTGTATAAGAGTGTGAGGACTATAACTTTGACTAAATGCCAATTTACCAAGGTAATTTCCGCTCATTGGCTGTTGTTGATTGGCATAAATCTATTAGGTTGTCTGTTCCTATCTACATTTGTTGGCATTAAACCAACATCTGCGGTTGATAGATCAGTAAATGATGCCGGAGAAAAGGAATTAGCAACCAACCAAAAAGCAGTATCCACTAAAGATATCAGCCAGGAAAACCCACAGTTAGCTGTTGAATTGAATCAACCTTTGCTCCAGATCAAAAAACCACAAATTATCACCCAAAAGATAGATGCTGCTAGTAATTTAGGTGATAGCGTTGGTGAAGCTAAAAAACTTTTTCCTACTCAGCCCCAGACTATCACTCAACAGATAGATTCCTCTGGAAATGTAGGTGATAAATTAGGTAATGTTAATCAATTACGCCAGGATTTATTAGTTGAACCCCTTGTTAAAATAACTCCTCTACCCAAGCGCACCTATCAACCTGGACTCAGTTTTGGCGCTCCCAGTGCTTTCGGGGCAGCCTGGGGTGACTTATTTGTAGCAGCATCGGGCGCTACAGCAGGTAAAAGCAGGGATGGGAATCCAGATGCAAGTATGAGTGCAGGTTTTGGTTTAGGAGATGCCTACAACCTGATTGGTTTGGAACTCACCTTCAACAACGGTAGTATCAAAAACTTCGGTTATAACGGCACTTTTGACTTCAAAGCTCACCGCGTTGTCTATGCTCAAGGCAACACTCAAGTTGCTATAGCTGGTGGCTGGAATACCTTTGCTCAATATGGTAATGAAGGTATTAGACCTTCCAGCGCCTATGGTGTAGTGACAACATACTCTCTTTTACAGCCTAACAATCCCTTCAATCCCATGGCCATCTCCTTTTCTGTAGGAGCCGGTGGTGGTGACTTCCGACAAGGTAATGAGAGTACAGGTATATTTGCGGGAATGGGTCTGCAAGTTCATCCCCAGGTAGGCATAGGTGTGGGTTGGAGTGGAGTCGGATTAAATGCAGGGATTTCCTTAGTTCCTTTGCCTACCATTCCTTTGACAATTACTGCCCAAGGTGCCGATCTCACAGATAACAGTGTAGGCGGTACCGTCTTTGTTCTGACCGTGGGCTATGGTTTCAATTTCTTGCCTAAATAAACGCTTCAACCATTGACATTTTAGAGAATAACCATGTTAAAAATCAGAACATTTGTTATTGCCCTCCTTCTTACACCTTTCATTTCGTTTACTTGGCAGTTAACAAATCAAGCTCAAACTAATTCACCCAGTAAAGGTACAGCGGGATCTGCAAGTGGAGGTGGAACTACTGGCTCTGGTGGTACAGTGATTTCATCACCCAGTAAAGGTACAGCAGGATCTGGAAGTGGAGGTGGAAACACAGGCTCAAATAACAACCCTGTTTCATCACCCAGTAAAGGTGTTGCGGGATCTGCCAGCGGAGCTACATCTAATGTCATTGTCAAAAAAGCAGCGGATGGGTCTATAAGTATTGAGCTTTCACCTCCGGCTGTCCGTGCTTTAAATGTGGTTGTTAACCGTATAATTAGCAGTGGTAATGCTGGTATATTCTTACCGACTAACACTAATAACCTGCGAGCATCCTTAATTTCAAATGGGCTTTCTCCACAATTAGCAAAAGAATTAACAGGTGCAGCATCTCAGATTATCCAATTCTCTCGTTCTTCTAGCACTTCCAGTCTTCCTGCACTTGAATCATCACAAGCACGGCTAGTAGCCAGTATTAAAGCAGCAAAGGCTGGTTTAACCATCACTGAGACTAATGAAGCAGTAACTGTAAATGCTGATAAACTGAACGAAGCTATTAATATCTACAATAAGATTGTGCTAGAAAGCGAGCCAGTAACTCTTCAGAAGCTTGCACGCAACTCCGATTTTGTGAAAATTGGTAAGGCTCTGACAACATTAAGGGCTGCTATCAGGTAGTATTTCCGCTATTTATTCAAATCCGTAGAGTGCTTGAGGCGCATCTGCAAAAAACATTTATTCATCATTGACCTCTCCCCGACCTCAAGGTACGGGGATTTTCAAGTATGGCAGGTGACTCTTGACAGGTGAAACCTGCTATAAATAGCAATAATCTTAAGAAAGATTTCACAATTATTACGGCAGATTAACAAAATTCAAGTTTAGTAAAAATACTGCACAGAGAAAAAATTTAATGGTAGATTAAAAACAAGGTACAGAAAGGTTACAAGTTCAACAAAAACTTTCTTAAAAACACCTGATTTAGAGCCTGTGCCTCCTGCTCTAAGATCATCGTAATCACTCTTAGGTTGTGGCTTCCTAGTGTTTTCGCCTTGATTTCATTGAGTTGTTATTGGAGGTTTTTGAACGCACAGCCATAAATGCCTGCCTAGTTGGAATAAAGGATGCACAATTCTGATTAGTAGATTACGAGTCCGGTAAACCTTAGTTGATGTAGTTAATTCGGATTTTCCCATTCTCTTGAATCATTGTTTCACAAGAAATCGCTGTAACTTACTGACTTGTATCTGTCGTAATTTGCAGCGATTTCAATTATGGTAAGAAATAGGACAGCCATAGTAAATATTCAGAATTACGAATTAATTAAAGTCATGATTGTCACCTCTGGTGGACAAAATAAACGTCCTGGAAGATAAGTTCCTAAACCCCTATTTACATATAGTTGATTTTGCCCTAGTTGATGTAAACCTTGTGACCATTCCCAATGTCGAACAACAAAGTAATTTTTTCGCAAAAATGACACTCTACTACGCCATTGAATGGGTATTTTCTTGATTATTTTATTGTAAGTTACTAACGCGGGTCCAAATCCAGGAATGATAATTTGTCCTCCGTGAGTATGACCTGATAATTGCAAATCTACCCTCCATGTATTTAAGATTTTGGCTGTATCTGGGTTATGGGATAAAACTAGACGTGGTGTCTTGTTGTCTAGGAGGTTCATGACTCGTGCAGGATTGAATTCTTTGGAGAAAAAGTCTGCTAGTCCTATCAACGGTAATTCTTTTCCTAGTGGATAAGCAATTTGATTCCACAGGACATGAATACCAATATTTTCCAATGCATTTGTAATTTCTGATTTGGAATTTTCATAACTTATGTCATGGTTGCCCAGGACAGCATAAACACCACAATTACTTTTGAGATTTTTGAGGTGTTTTGCTAATTGATGAATGGGTTCTGGAGTTGTGGTTACATAGTCACCAGTTAATAGAATTAAATCTGGTTGTGCTTGATTACAGATGGCGATCGCTCTTTCTAGCATTTGATCTGACAACCGCACACCATCGTAATGAAAATCTGACATCTGCACCAGTTTTTTACCTTGTAATGATGCAGGTAAACCCGCAAGCTTAACCGTTAATTTTTCTGTTGTCAACGGTCCAGATAATAACCTGTGCATAATCTGTTTAGTTATTTTGAGTAGTATTTTTTATAGGTTAACTAAAAATTTTCCCTTTGTTCTGATTCACAAGATAACTTTTTGGAAAGTTTATAAAATTTGTGAATGGAAATCCTAATTCGATTTCTCCAATACTAATTTTGCCGTTTGTCCGGGCAGAAAAGCTGTTAAAAAACTCTGCACAAGCATTTCTGGGTGAGGGAGAGTAGAAATATACACTCCACTTGAAAACTTTTCTACAGTCAGAAAATGCTTGTTTAGCAACCACATCAAAAATAATATCGTACTGCACATTACCTTTTGTAAAGTCCTGTTGCGTATAGTCAATCACTATATCTGCATTCAGAGATTTGACCAACTCCAAATTTTTAGAACTGCAAACACCAGTTACCTCAGCCCCCAAAGCCTTAGCAATTTGCACAGCCAAAATGCCCACACCGCCTGAAGCGCCATTCAGCAATACTGTCTGTCCTGATTTGATGTTACCCAACTCTTGCAGGGCTTGTAAAGCCGCCGCTAATGGTATGGTGGCTGCTTCTGCATAACTCAAGTTCTTGGGTTTGGGAACCGCTAAATTTTCTGGAGGGAGAAATAAATTCGGGTCTTCGGTACTTTTTGTACTTTTTATGGAGAACCCAGTTCAAAATCATGGAAAGCCTTATTGTGTCGGCATTTCATTCAAAATATGGGCATTTATAGTTTATAACCCTTGCCCCGTAAGGTTTTTGTGATCATCAATCCTCAACCACCATAAAACAGACGCAAGAACCATAAATTCTAAATTCTAAATTCTAAATTCTAAATTCTAAATTCTTTTGACATTTTTTCTCGTTCACAAATAGACTTAAAGAATCTAAAAACCTAAAAAACTGGAGGAAAAAATTAAATTTTTTGAAAATTATCTGCATTAATGGCTAGGGCTAATGAAGGTGAAATCATTATCAGACAATGATTATAACCCCAATTAATATCTTTAATAATCTAAACCTTAAAAAAATATAAACTGCATTTTTCTTCAAAAAAAAATGATATGTTGGATACAGAATTGAATTTCGCACGTATCTGGAGTAGTACGGCTTATCCTACTCCAGTTTTTCACCTCAAATCCCAGAGCAAATTATGGCTTTAGGTAGGATTTGAGGAGCGTTTGAGTACATGATTAATGTAGCCTAAAATTAACCAAAAGCTAACCCAAACCTTTAGAGGGATGGGATTTTGACTGAGTACAAATAAATCCTGGACCCCGTTCCATAAATACTCGTACCCCAACTGATAAATACTAGAACCTCTACCCTAGAAAATATAATTTTATTTTTCTAATCCTGAAAATATTGGGGTTTATAGATTTGAGTACAAACATAATAAATCCAATAAATCCTATCCTATATCAACCAGCCATCTATCTCGAAAGGGCTGCTATAAATCATTTATCGCCAATCACTTAACGCTCCTTAACAAAGTTTAGAAGCCAAGAGTGAGTGGAGGGATGAGATAGCACCATGCCTGAAGTGAATAGAAGTCGCGGCTGTATACACAAAATCTACCCAAGACCCAAATGTTGACACACACCAGCCGAACCCCAGAGATTTTCTGCCTACCCCTGTATTAATTTTGGATTTTAGATTTTGGATTTTGGATTAAAAGCCTTAAAATAGGATATTTATTACCAAAATTACCAATGATACTAATTATCCAAATTTGGTATGATTGGTAGGCAAGTATAAGGCGCGACTTCAGTTCATAGGCATTGGAAGTAGCAACGGCATCTCCCACAGTGGCTATCTAGTCCACCGACCTTTGCGAAATTCAATGACACTACCGGCTACAGGACTCCTCACCTCCTCCGAACAGGAACCCAATCTCAAACAAACCAAATCAGGTGGTTGTGGTTGTGACAGCAGCACAGCCCCAGAAATGGACGAAAAGCTCAAAGAACGCATCGCCAAACACCCCTGCTATAGTGAAGAAGCACATCACCATTATGCACGGATGCACGTTGCAGTTGCACCAGCGTGTAACATTCAATGTAACTATTGCAACCGCAAATATGACTGTGCTAACGAAAGCCGACCTGGAGTAGTGAGTGAGTTACTCACACCCGAAGAAGCTGCACATAAAGTATTGGTAATTGCAGGTAAAATTCCTCAAATGACAGTTTTGGGAGTTGCAGGTCCTGGCGACCCTTTAGCAAATCCTGAAAAAACATTCCGTACCTTTGAGTTGATTGCAGATAAAGCACCAGATATTAAGCTTTGCTTATCAACTAACGGTTTGATGCTGCCTGAATATATTGATCGCATCAAACAATTAAATATAGATCACGTTACTATCACCCTTAATACCATTGATCCAGAAATCGGCGCACAAATTTATGCTTGGGTTCATTACAAACGCAAGCGTTATAAAGGTGTGGAAGGTGCAAAGATTCTGCTAGAAAAGCAGTTAGAAGGATTGCAAGCTTTAAAAGAAGCTGACATTTTGTGTAAAGTTAATTCTGTGATGATTCCCGGAATTAATGATCAACATTTAGTGGAAGTTAACAAAGCAATTCGTGAACATGGTGCATTTCTGCACAACATCATGCCACTAATTTCTGCACCAGAACATGGAACACATTTCGGTTTAACTGGTCAACGTGGACCTACAGGAAAAGAACTTAAAGAAGTTCAAGATCAATGTTCTGGTAACATGAAAATGATGCGCCACTGTCGCCAGTGTCGAGCAGATGCAGTAGGATTATTAGGAGAAGACCGTAGCCAGGAATTTACTAAAGAGAAATTCTTGGAAATGTCCCCAGAATATAACTTGGAAACACGCCAAGAAGTTCATGATGGCATTGAGAAATTTAGAGAAGAAATTAAACTAGCGAAAGCCAAGGTACAAAGTGGTAAGAAAGTTGCCAACAGTCCGAAAATTTTAGTTGCTGTAGCGACTAAAGGTGGTGGATTAGTTAATCAACACTTCGGCCATGCGAAGGAATTTCAAGTGTACGAAGTTGATGGTAATGAAGTGCGCTTTATCAGTCATCGTAAAATCGACCAATATTGTCAAGGTGGATACGGCGAAGAAGCTACCGCAGAAAATATAATGAAAGCAATCTCAGATTGTAAAGCAGTCTTGGTTTCCAAAATTGGTAACTGTCCCAAAGAAAAATTAGAAGCAGCAGGGATCAAGACTGTGGAAGCTTACGACGTAATTGAAAAAGTCGCACTTGAGTTTTACCAGCAATATGTCAAGGAATAGGTAATAGGTAATAGGTAATAGGAAAAGCATAATTGCCAATTATCAATTATTAATTATCAATTATCAATTACCAATTACCTATTACCAATCACCAATCCCCACCTAGGAGAATAATCATGGCTTACAAAATTACCGCAGAGTGTATTTCCTGCAAGCGTTGTTTGTCTGTATGTCCTACTGGTGCAGTGAAATTTGTAGATGGTCAGCACTCCATTGATTCTGAACTTTGTACAAACTGCGCTGGCGGCATATACACAGTACCTCAATGTAAAGCCGTTTGTCCTACGTTTGATGGTTGCGTTAAAGAACCAAGTGATTATTGGGAAGGTTGGTTTGCTAAATATAATCGTGTCATTGCCAAGTTAACAAAAAAACAAGATTATTGGGAATGTTGGTATAAGACTTATTCCCAAAAGTTTTCGGAACAAATGCAAAAGAATCAAGTGGTGGTTTAGGTGACAGGTGATAGGTGACAGGTGACAGAGAAGAGATTTAATCACTAATTACCCATTACCAATCACCAATCACCAATCACTAATCCCTTAATACTTTATAATTAATAGGTCAATTATGCTAAAAGATTGCATCTATCTGGATAATAATGCTACCACTAAGGTAGATCCCCAGGTGATTGAAGCAATGATGCCTTTTCTGACTGACTATTACGCTAATCCTTCTAGTATGCACACTTTTGGAGGTCAATTAGCTAAAAGTGTAAAGGTTGCGAGAGAACAAATTGCAGCTTTAATAGGTGCAGAAGAGTCAGAAATTGTCTTTACTAGTTGTGGAACTGAAGGTGATAATGCGGCTCTTCGTGCTGCATTATTAGCTCAACCAGAAAAACGTCACATCATCACTTCCCAGGTAGAACATCCGGCAGTTTTAAATGTCTGCAAACAATTAGAAACTCAAGGTTATCAAGTTACCTATTTGTCAGTTAATGAGCAGGGACAAATAGACTTGAATGAGTTAGAAGCTTCTCTCACTGGCAACACTGCTTTAGTAACAGTAATGTATGCCAATAATGAAACCGGCACTATCTTTCCAATTGAAGAAATTGGTGCTAGAGTTAAAGAATATGGAGCAATCTTTCACGTTGATGCAGTACAAGCGGTAGGTAAAGTACCCTTGAATATGAAGACCAGCACAATTGATATGTTAACTATGTCTGGTCATAAAATTCACGCTCCCAAGGGTATTGGTGCTTTGTATGTGAGACGTGGTGTGAGATTCCGTCCTTTCTTAATTGGTGGACATCAAGAAAGAGGACGCAGAGCAGGTACAGAAAATGTTCCCGGAATTATCGCTTTAGGCAAGGCAGCGGAATTGGAAATGCTACACTTGGAAGAGGCGACAAAGAGAGAAAGAAAATTGCGCGATCGCCTTGAACAAAGTTTACTTGCCAAAATTCCTGATTGTGCAGTAAATGGTGATGTGAAAAATAGATTACCAAATACTAGCAACATCGGTTTCAAATATATCGAAGGTGAAGCAATTCTATTACTTTTGAATAAGCACGGTATTTGTGCTTCCTCTGGTTCTGCTTGTACTTCTGGTTCTCTTGAACCATCTCATGTTTTAAGAGCAATGGGTTTACCCTACACTACTTTACATGGTTCAATTCGCTTCAGTCTTTGTCGCTACACCACCGAAGCTGAAATTGATCAAGTAATTGCAGTTATGCCAGAAATTGTTGAACGTCTCCGGGCTTTATCTCCCTTCAAAAATGATGATGCCGGTTGGTTGCAACAACAAGCACAAACTTTAGTAAATCGGTAAATTTAGGTGACAGGTGACAGGTGACAGTAGAAAAGTTAATTCCTAAATCCTGAATCTTGTAAGGGTTTAGCATTGCTAAACCCCTACCCAATCATCAATTACCAATCATCAATCCAAAATCTAAAATCCAAAATCCAAAATCAACCATGTGGGACTACACTGATAAAGTATTAGAGTTGTTTTACGATCCCAAAAACCAAGGGGCAATTGAAGAAACTGGTGAAGCTGGTGTGAAAGTTGCAACTGGTGAAGTCGGAAGTATTGCTTGTGGTGATGCTTTAAGATTACATTTGAAAGTTGAAGTTGCATCTGATAAAATTCTTGATGCTCGGTTTCAAACTTTTGGTTGTACCAGTGCGATCGCTTCTTCTAGTGCTTTGACTGAAATGGTTAAAGGTTTGACTTTAGATGAAGCTTTGAAAGTGACAAATAAGGAAATCGCTGATTATCTGGGCGGTTTACCTGAAGCTAAAATGCACTGTTCAGTTATGGGTCAAGAAGCTTTAGAAGCTGCTATATTTAATTATAGAGGCATTCCTTTAGCGGCACATGATGACGATGACGAAGGTGTCCTAATTTGTAGCTGTTTTGGTATCACTGATGCTAAGATTAAGAAAGCAGTAAGACAAAACAATCTCTTCAGTGCAGAACAAGTAACAAATTATGTAAAAGCTGGTGGCGGATGCGGTTCTTGTTTAACGAAAATTGATGATATAATAAAGGAAGTTAAGCAAGAGTTCGCCAAAGAAAATCTCCACACAAATGGCGCAATAACTAAGACAGAAGTTTCAGGTTTAGGTAATAATTTAGGGCAACAAAGACCATTAACTAATGTTCAGAAAATCGCCCTAATTCAAAAAGTATTAGATGAAGAAGTCCGACCCGTTTTAATCGCCGATGGGGGAGATGTGGAACTCTATGATATAGAAGGCGATAAGGTAAAAGTGATTTTGCAAGGTGCTTGTGGTTCATGTTCTAGCAGCACCGCGACATTAAAAATAGCGATTGAATCTAGGTTACGCGATCGCATCAGCAAAGATATCATTGTCGAAGCAGTTTAGTCACAATTGACAATTGATAACTAATAAACCAGTCATTCTTACAACTCAATAAACACTATGAACACAACTACATTTTCTGTAGAGCGTTCGCCACCATAGCGACGTTCTACGCACGCTCACTGCCGTAGATACAAGGCGTGAGAACCAAAAGACAAAAGACAGACCCACCAATCAACCAACTAATTCTAGGAAAACACGAACAATGACTGACGAAAACATTAGACAGATAGCATTCTACGGCAAGGGCGGTATCGGTAAATCTACCACCTCTCAAAATACCCTAGCTGCAATGGCTGAAATGGGTCAACGCATCATGATCGTAGGTTGCGACCCTAAAGCTGACTCTACCCGTTTGATGCTTCACTCTAAGGCTCAAACCACAGTATTACACTTGGCTGCTGAAAGAGGTGCTGTTGAAGACCTCGAACTCCATGAAGTAATGTTGACCGGTTTCCGTGGTGTTAAGTGCGTTGAATCTGGTGGTCCAGAACCCGGTGTAGGTTGTGCAGGTCGTGGTATTATCACCGCTATTAACTTCTTGGAAGAAAACGGTGCTTACACAGATTTAGATTTCGTATCCTACGACGTATTAGGTGACGTTGTATGTGGTGGTTTTGCTATGCCTATCCGTGAAGGTTAAGGGGGGTTGTTTAGGGTTTTTGTTGGTGCAATTGTTTGAGGATTTTTGTTTTTTTGTTCCCTATTTTTGCCCTGGGATTTTTTGGGGAAATGGGGTTTTTGTTGGGGGTTTATGGTTTTGGTTACCCTATTTTTTACCTTGTGTCAAGGGGGATACATGATTTTTGATAAATGGGTTACTGATTTTTTATTACTGATTTCATATTTACAGTATAATAATAAAAGTTCCCAAGTATAGTTAAACAAGACCTGAAATATGAAAGCTTGTTTTCAAAGTGTGCCTAAAAGTAGATATAAGAATATTTCTGAACAAAAAATAGAGGGTTCTACTTACACGCCAGAAATTTTAGCGGATTTTGTAGCAGAAAAAATAGTTGATATCGTTAAAAATAAAAATTTTATATCTCCTATAAAAATTCTTGACCCCGCAGTAGGTGATGGACAACTATTAGTCAGTTTATTAAAATA
>NZ_LUFH02000077.1 GCF_001586785.1 Sphaerospermopsis aphanizomenoides BCCUSP55 | reverse complement strand
GCCCCTTACACCCTACACCTCACACCCTACACCCCACACCCCACACCCCACACCCTATTCCCTGCTTTAATTTAGTTTGTTATTTTCAATATGCCCAAGGTACTAGCTCAAGGTAAATTAATTGAGTGTGAAAGCCAAGCCAATTTAAGAAAGGTGCTGCTCAAAAATGGTGTTGACCTCCATAACGGTAGTTCTCAGGTAATAAACTGTCGTGGACTTGGCAGTTGTGGTACTTGTGCGGTTAAGGTAGAAGGCGAAGTGTCCGCAGCAAATTGGCGTGATCAAACGCGGCGTTCCCTTCCACCCCATTCTCCTGCATCTGACTTGCGTTTAGCTTGTCAAACGCAGGTTTTAGGTGATGTAAAAGTAACAAAATTTAATGGATTTTGGGGTCAAGGTTCTCAGATAGTTTGGACACCAGAAGGTTAAAAAGGAGAGAAACAAGATGGGTAGATGGACACCCTTAATTTTGATGGCTGGAGGCGTGGCAATTTTGCTGGGTACGTTACTGGGTATTAACTTTCCCATGGGTGGACAACAAAGCGCCAATGTTCCCCCAGGAAGGAGGGCTTCCAGCGTTCTCCCAGCCAATATTAATGTTAATAGCACTGCTACTAGGGATGATGCTGAAGCGTCTACCAGAAATAATTCTGAAACTGCTACTAGCAATAACTCTGAAACTTCTACCAGAAATAATTCTGAAACTTCTAACAGCAATAATTCGGAAGTTGCCAACAGGAATGACTTTTCTGATGATACCAGCCGCACCCGTGTAGCTCAAAGTAATGCTTCTACGAATGAGCCAACAGGAACGGTTGATAATACACCAGAAACCAATAATAATGATACTTCTACCACAGAAACAAGCTCCAGTTCAGGTGATACTAATCAAGACAAAGAACCTATTCGCGCTTTGTGGTAGTGAAAGTATGGGTATAGGGTGTAGAGTGTAGGGTGTAGGGTGTAGGGTGTAGGGAAGAAGATAAATATTATCACCAATCACCAATCACCAATCACCAATCACCAATTTACAGCCTTGATAGGTTATTAGTTATGTACTAATGACTAATAACTATTGACTAATGACTAGCGACATTTTAATTATTGGTGGTGGTATTATCGGGTTGGCTTGCGCTGTAGAATTGAAGTTACGCGGTGCAAATGTTACTGTTGTTTGCCGTGATTTTACCGCCGCAGCCAGCCACGCCGCCGCAGGAATGTTAGCCCCTGATGCGGAAAATATCGCCAATGCGGCTATGCTTTCTTTGTGTAGGCGATCGCTTGCTTTATATCCCGACTGGACAAGCAAATTAGAAGAATTAACGGGGTTAAATACAGGTTATTGGCCTTGCGGCATCCTTGCCCCAGTGTATCAGGAGGCAGAAGGCAGGAGGCAGTGGTTCGACTTCGCTCACCAACCGGAGGCAGAAGTTAATCTCCCTATTTCCTCATCTTTCAAATCTCAAGGCTTTTGGTTAGATAAAGATGCTATTCATGAATATCAGCCCGGTTTGGGAGCAGATGTAGTTGGTGGCTGGTGGTATCCTGAAGATGGGCAAGTTGATAACCAGGCTTTGGTCAAAGTTTTGCGGAGTGCGGCTGAGTCTTTGGGTGTGGAATTCAAGCATGGGGTGAGAGTAGAAGCTATTTGTCAACAACAAGGACAAGTTATAGGTGTGCAAACTAACATTGGTTTGCTTCACGCTGACCATTATCTTTTAGCCGCTGGTGCTTGGACAAATCAATTATTACCTTTACCAGTGCGTCCCCGCAAAGGACAAATGCTACGGTTGCGAGTACCAGAATTTGAGACAGAATTACCTTTGACGCGGGTATTATTTGGGGAAAATATTTATATCGTTCCCCGGCGAAATCGCTCTATTATTTTAGGCGCAACCAGTGAAGATGTGGGTTTTACTCCCGATAACACACCAGCAGGTATTAAAAATTTACTCGAAGGTGCAACTCGTCTTTATCCCCAATTAGCAGATTATCCCATTCAAGAAATGTGGTGGGGTTTTCGTCCTGCTACATCCGATGAATTACCGATTTTAGGTGAAAGTCACTGTAAAAATTTAACTTTTGCTACTGGTCATTATCGCAATGGAATTTTGCTTGCACCAGTCACAGCAGTGTTAATTGCTGATTTGATTTGGTCACAAAAAACAGATCCCCTTCTAACTAATTTCCATTATTCCCGCTTTCAAACCCAGTCTTCTACCACAACATCAATGCTAACTCATCCTGCTAATTTCACTAACGGACATAGTAAGAATTTATCTCTCAGACCTGCGGAAATAACACTACAAGATTCAGGTTTAATTATTGCTGGTAAAACCTTTCAATCTCGCTTGATGACGGGAACTGGAAAGTATCGCAGTATTGAGGAAATGCAAAAAAGCGTCGTTGCTAGTGGTTGTCAAATTGTTACCGTAGCTGTGCGACGAGTACAAACCAACGCACCGGGACATGAAGGTTTAGCGGAAGCTTTAGATTGGGGTAAAATCTGGATGTTGCCGAATACCGCTGGTTGTCAAACTGCGGAAGAAGCGGTGCGGGTGGCACGTTTGGGACGAGAAATGGCGAAATTATTGGGACAGGAAGATAATAATTTTGTCAAGTTAGAAGTTATACCTGATACTAAATATTTATTGCCTGATCCCATAGGTACTTTGCAAGCTGCGGAACAATTGGTAAAAGAAGGTTTTGCAGTGCTGCCTTATATTAATGCTGATCCAATGTTAGCCAAGCGGTTAGAAGAAGTTGGTTGTGCAACGGTGATGCCTTTAGCAGCACCTATAGGTTCAGGACAAGGGTTAAAAACTACTGCCAATATTCAGATTATTATTGAAAATGCCAAAGTGCCTGTAGTGGTAGATGCTGGTATTGGTGCGCCTTCAGAAGCTGCACAAGCAATGGAATTAGGTGCAGATGCGTTGTTAATTAATAGTGCGATCGCACTGGCTGAAAATGCCCCAGCAATGGCTTATGCGATGAATTTGGCAACTGTGGCGGGACGCATGGCTTATTTAGCGGGAAGGATGCCAATGAAAGACTATGCTAGTGCTAGTTCTCCTTTGACTGGAACAATTACGGGCTAATTTTAACTAATTTTGTGGGGCGGGTATTTTGCCCGCTTTTCTGTTGTTTATGTCTACCAAAAGTAAAATTAATTGTATAAATACATCTTCCTTTTGATACAGGAAAAATACTTCTTATCTCTCATATAATAAAACTATATTTTCATGATTTGTAAACGCAGAATTATCATGTATAATCTTATTACCTATAATAACGATAAAGGACTTCTGGCTTATATTCAATTTCTCGCATCAAGAGCATTAAGAACTCAATACAATGGCACTGATCCAGTATTTGATTTTGAAGATGCACTTGATCAAACAGAAATAGCACATTTAACTGTAGATGAACTGAAAAAAAATTCGGAAATTAACGCTTTATTTACAGAACGTTGGCTACCTGCACCGATAAATTTAGATGAATTAAGCAAACTTCCAGAAGGAACTTTAGGTCATATTTATGCTCAGGAAATGAAAGTTAGAGGCTTTGATCCTAACTTCTATAAAAAAGTTCCTGTTGTTGATGATATTTCTTATTTAAAGATGCTTTGGAGAACTACCCATGATATTTATCATGTAGTTGCTGGGTTTGATACTGATGTTATGGGTGAATTAGGTTTACAAGCTTTTGTTTTAGCACAAACTCCTATACCTATTAGCATCATGCTGGTAAGTTTTGGCATGGTTTTGACTAGTCTTTATCAACCTCATCAATTCAAACCTTTAATGATGGAAATATCCCGTGGTTACTTTCTAGGTTCTCATACTCCTGTTAAATTAATCTCGAAAAAATGGGATCAGTTTTGGAATGTCCCAATTAGTGAAATTCGCACTCAATTACAAATGAATTCTCTTCCTGAATTAGCGGTAAGGTAAAATATGATTCTTTAAAAAATAAGGTTTTTGAGTCTAGTTCTGAGATTATGCTACTGTATACCACTTTTTTAATTAGCCCAAAATTTTCTATAGATATTCTTTGCATAATTCTGAGATTTAGATTTAAAATCCAACCACAAATCACTATTAACAGTGTAGCAAAATATCTCGCATAGATATTTTTGTTAATAAAATTCCTACTCAATCAGGAATAAATTTATTAGTGAAAAGTGAAAATTAGTGAATCATTAAGTCAGCAAGTACATGAACACAGCATATAAGCCGGATAAAAACTGTATTGAATAAGTTCATAAACTGTTGAATTTGTCAATAGTTAAACCATAACCAAAAAATTAAGTTTTGACTAGATGTAACGATTTATATATTTTTATGAAAATAAATACCATAATCTATGTAACATTCAATAAAAGAAAATAATAAGGAATTACTTCATGCCCTATACCAACGAAGAAGGCGGTCTTCTCAACAACTTTGCCCGTGAACCCAAGGTTTATCAAGCAGAACCTCCCACGGATGGACAGAAGCGTACCTACATTATTTTAGGAATTGCTGCTGCACTTTTGGTTGGGGGCTTGATTTTTGTCGCCTTCGCCGTGTCAAACCTCAGTTAAACTCCAACTATTTTAATAAAATTTAATTTTTAAAACTCTCAGGTTCTCATGTTAAGAAGAGCCTGATTTTTTTATTTTTTGTTAGAATTAAATAGGATTTAAGTATAATTAAACACTAAATGTCTTGTCAAGTTGTGAAAACTCGATTTATCCTGAGCAGAAAACATTTACTTGAAAATCAGAATATGAGATTTTCCAGTTATGTTTATTTACCTGACTTCAGAATCTATAGTGTGTTTCGGCTGTTGTAGCCACCATGAGCGTGAATGAAACCTTACCTCCAGATATTTTTGCTTGGAATCGGCAAGTATATCAACGTCTAAAATTTGCCCTAAGTATTGGTTTGCGACGGCAGATATTTTTTGCTGTATGTGATGACATCCACTTAAGAAATCAAATAGCTACTAGGTTGCACTCTACCTTGGCTTATCCGGTAGGACAAGTGTTATATCAACCAGCAGAAACAGGGGGAATTAGCACTCCCGCTTATCCACGGTTAGTTACATTGCGGTTGAATTTAAATGATCCCAATCCCATAGTACAGATAAATCAATGGTTAGCTAATTATCCTCCACCAATTGTTGGGGAATCAAAAGATACTCCAGGTCGTCCCTTACCCATACCAGCATTTCAGATAGTTGGTGTGGAGTTGCTAACTAAACAATCAGTAGCAGTACAGCGTTTATTTCTCCACTATCTCCGTCTAAGTGAACAGTATTTTGCGACCCAAGAATCTAGTTCATTTCTAGAATCTAGCCTACTATTTTGGGTTCCCCGTCCTTGGTTGTATGCTATCCAGCAATCAGCACCAAAATTTTGGCATTGTCGCACAGGTTTATTTGTCTTTGCTGGAGAACCGACACCAAGTATTGATAATCGAGATCATCAAAATTTTTCCAGTTTACGCAGTGTAGATGTAGGCAATCTGGAAAAATCAATTCTTGATGAATCAATCCCCTCAGATGAATTTATAGATAGGACTGTCCAAGATTTTCAGTTTATAGAAGATGATGATTTTCTGGATCAGACATCAGAAATTTTTGAAAATCAATCACCAGATTCAACCAAAGTCTCTGCTGTTCAAAATAGTATTCCCAACCTCTCCTCTTTCTCGCATATTAACGATGAGTTAATTTCCTTAGTTAAAGCAACACTGAACAAGAATATTGCTGAAGATGCCGATGAAAACTTGCAACCACAGCAATTACTTTGGGAAATTGAACAATTACAAATGCAACAAGCTAGTGAAGAGGAACTAGCAGTTGCTTATAATAATTTAGGAAATCTATATCGACTTCGCATTGAGCAAGGACAGTCAAGTCTAGAAAATTTAATGGTGGCTATTATTGCCTATCAGGAAGCTGTTAGCTATGATGACAATTCACCTCAACTACCTGATACATTAAATGATTTGGGTACATTGTACTGGATGCTGCACCGCACACCAGGAAGTAGTGAGGATGGAAAGACTTATATCGAGCAGGGAATAGAATTTTATCGTTTGGCAATCAAATTAATTTCACCTGATAGTCAACCGGAAATTTATGCGCGTGTACAAAATAATTTAGCGACAGCTTATGGTGATTTATCCAGGTTTTCCAATCCATTAGAAAATTGGCAGCAAGCAGTTACAGCTTACAATGAAGCACTTCTCTACCGAACAGAGGAAACTGATCCTTTCAAATATGCTGCCTGTCAAAATAATTTAGGAACTGCTTATTGGCATTTAGGGCAACATAGCCAACCGCTGGAAAATCTCAAGCAAGCGATCGCCGCTTATAATTCAGCACTTGTTTACTACAAACCTGCTGATGATCCCCTCAAATATGGCATGATTCAAAATAACATTGGTACTGCTTATTGGAATCTCTCCCAATATGAAACACCATTGGAAAATTTACAACTGGCTGTTGATTTCTACTTAGAAGCTTTAAAATATCGGACAGCAACTCATGTTCCCAATGCCTGTGCAGCAACTCGCAATAATTTGGGTACTGCCTACTGGCACATAGCAAATCTACCACAAGTAACCAAAGAAATTCGCCAAAATTTCCTACAATTATGTATAAAAACCTATCAAGAAACCCTAAAAATAGCAGATTCTCTAAATCGAAAAAATCTCAGCTTTGATGTATTAGCGACACAGAATAACTTGGGTTTAGCTCATTATCAATTAGTCACAGACCCATCATTTACTGGCGATAAAAAAACTCTTTCTCAGCATTTAGAATCATCTTTACAACATCATCTTCAATCATTAACCAGCTTAAATAAAAACACTGAAGCTTATCACACAACTTTTTCCCATATAGTCAAAATCATTCGCACTTTCCATAATGAGTTAGGTATTCAAGGACAAAATCTGGCTTTGTCTAAAGTTCCGGGTAATTTAATTCCAGAGATTTTACCTAAGTTATAGGGTGTAGGGTGTAGGGTGTAGGGTGTAGGGAATGACTAATGACTGACAGTTATTTGCTAAAAGTGTAACAATCGGTAAAATTACCGCTAGAGGTTAACAAAAGCTGAAAAAGTCTTTTATTGCCCGTTCCCTGTTGAATTACTACCCCAGACCTATGAAAGAAACTATCCTAGAGGTTCGCAATCTCCAAGTTGAATTTGCCGGTGATGGCCGCACAGTTAACGCTGTTGATGACATTAGCTTTGAATTAAATCGAGGTGAAACTTTAGGAATAGTGGGAGAGTCTGGGAGTGGTAAATCAGTAACGGCTTTAGCTGTAATGGGTTTATTGCAATATCCCGGTAGAGTTAGGGAGGGAAACATCTGGTTTCGTCCCCAGGAAAATGCCCAACCTCTGGATTTATTGGCTTTACCTCCCCAGGAAATGCAGCTTTACCGGGGTGGTGATATCGCCATGATTTTTCAAGAACCAATGAGTTCTCTCAACCCGGTTTATGATATTGGCTTTCAACTGACAGAAGCAATTATGCGTCATCAAAAAGTCAGTGCAGTTGAAGCCAAGAGAATTGCGATCGCAGGTCTACAAGAAGTTAAACTTTTACCCAGTGACGAACAAATTCAACAGCAATATCTCGAAACTAGCCAGCTAACTAACTCTAATTTATCTCCCAGTCGTGATTATCAGATAGCGCAGTTGGTGAAAGAACACAAAGAAGCCATGCTGAAACGCTATCCCCATCAACTTTCTGGAGGTCAGTTACAGCGAGTAATGATTGCAATGGCAATTTCTTGTAACCCATCACTGTTAATTGCTGATGAACCCACCACAGCTTTGGATGTAACAGTCCAAGCAACCATTATTGACTTAATGCGGGAATTGCAGCAAAAACGCGACATGGGCATGATTTTTATCAGTCATGACTTGGGATTAATTGCAGAAATTGCTGACCAAGTAGCGGTGATGTACAAAGGTAAAATCGTGGAATATGGTACAGCATCGCAAATTTTTAGTCATCCCCAACATCCCTATACTAAAGGTTTGGTAGCTTGTCGTCCTACTCTAGATCGTCGTCCGCAAAAATTACTAACTGTTTCTGATTACATGACTGTCCAAGAAGATGAAATCGGACAAATAGTAATTGAGGCGAAAAAACCAACCCCACCCACAGAAGTTACTCAAGAAGAAATTGACCAAAGATTAGCAAATCTACAAGAAAAATCACCCCTTTTACAAATTCATCATCTCAAAGTTGGGTTTCCTGTGCGGGGAGTATTTGGTGGCACAAAACGCTACCACATAGCAGTTAATTCTGTTTCTTTTGATGTGTACCCAGGGGAAACTTTGGGATTGGTAGGAGAATCAGGTTGTGGTAAAACCACTTTGGGTAGAACTCTGCTGAGATTAATCGAACCAATGGGCGGTAAAATTATTTTTAAAGGGCAAGATATTACTAAACTCAAAGGAAAAGAGTTGCAGCAATTGCGACGAGAAATGCAAATAGTTTTCCAAAATCCTTTTAGTTCCCTTGACCCCCGGATGAAAGTTGGTGATGCAGTAATAGAACCGTTGTTGATTCATGGTGTAGGTAAATCAAAACAACAACGAAAAGAAAGGGCTGTAGAACTTCTAGAACGGGTGGGATTGAGTGCAGATGATATGAAACGCTATCCCCATCAATTTTCCGGTGGTCAACGTCAACGAATTTGTATTGCCCGGTCTTTGGCTTTAAATCCTCAATTTATTATTTGTGATGAATCAGTTTCGGCTTTAGATGTTTCGGTACAAGCACAAGTTTTGAATTTGTTAAAAGAATTGCAAGCAGATTTTAATTTGACCTATATTTTCATTTCCCATGATTTAAGCGTGGTCAAATTTATGAGCGATCGCATTTTGGTGATGAATCAAGGGAAAATTGTGGAAACAGGAACAGCCCAAAGCATTTATCTTCAACCCAAAGAAGAGTATACACAGAAATTAATTGCAGCTATTCCTACAGGGAATAGGGAATAGGGAATAGGGAACAGGGAACAGGGAAGAAAATTTTAGATTTTAGATTGAAGTTGCTCAAAACAATCCAAAATCCAAAATCCAAAATCCAAAATTGAGAACTCCTGATAGCGCAGCGTAGCGTAAGCCATATTCCTGACTTACTCTGCTTTTACATTGAGAGCGTATTCTTTGAACCTCTCCAAATCAGCTTGAATTGTTGACTCTACGACTTTTCCTAAAAACAAATTATCCATAAGTTTGCCCAAAAAACCAGGAATAGCATAGGAAATAGTCATTTTCACAATACTACCCCCATGGCGATCATAAAAGCGAATTGCCCCCTGATTTGGCAAACCATCAACAGATTCCCATTGGATAATTTGGTTAGGAACAACTTTGAGAATACGGGATTTCCACTTAAATTCTAAACCCCCTGTACTTAATTTCCACAGTGAAATCTCTGGATCATCCGGTGAGATATTCACTGAATCTATCCATTTCATCCACTTAGGCATTTGTTCCAAATCTGACCACAACCCCCATACTAATTCTATAGGAGCGTCTACTTCTACTTGTACGCTATGCTCTAACCATTCAGCCATATTGGTCAGTTGTCAGTTGTCAGTTGTCAGTTGTCAGTTGTCAATGGGAAAAGGTAAGAGGCAAGAGGTAAAAGGCAAGATTTGATTAATTTTTGACTTTTTACTGTCACCTGTCACCTGTCACCTGTCACCTATTATTTCTTCACGCTTTCCAGAATCACTTTCGCCGCACGTCTTCCAGAAATTGTTGCCCCTTCCATACTGTCAATGTAGTCTTGCTGAGTATAACTACCAGCTAGGAAAAAGTTAGGTATGGGTGTTTTTTGGTCAGGACGGTAAGCGTCCATTCCTGGTGCTTCCCTATATAAAGACTGAGCCAGTTTGACTACACTGTACCAAGTCATATTTAAATCTCTTGACGAGGGGAACAGTTCATGAACTTGTTTAAGGACGTGCTGGGCGATCGCTTCATTACTTTCTTTAATAAAAGGATCTCCCGGTGTCAAGACCAGTTGCAACAAAGAACCCTCCCCAGGACGATAATAATCTGCTGGGCTAGTTAAAGCCAAATCAGCAAAACAAGAAAAATCAGCATCGGCGGTATATAACAAATTATCTATGCCTTCGGCCTGATTTAACTGTTTCCGTTTCTGAGCATCTTCCAGTTCTGTCACCCAACCATCAAACCGTAGCTGCACTGTAGCGACTGGTACAGCATCAAGTTGATAAATGTTGTCAAATTCTGACCATTTCCGCCATGCTTGGGGTAAAACGCGCTGAATTCCTGGCACATCACAAGCACAAACATAAGCATCAGCGGTAATTACTTCCTCCGTATCACCTTGAGCAACTACTATACCAGTAACGCGGGTTTCTGCCTCAGACTCAGCAAATTGAATCTCCCGCACTTGGCGACGGGTATAAATTTTTGTGCCTCTGGCTTCTAGATATTCAATAATCGGCTTATGTAAATATTCATGGGGTGAACCTTCCAGCATTCGCAAAATTGAAGCTTCAGTTCTGACAGCAAAAAACTGGAAAATTGTCAACATACAACGGGCAGAAATATGGTCGCAATCAATAAAGCCCAAGGCGTAAGCGATAGGATTCCACATCCGTTTGATGCTGCCTTTACTGCCTCCATGACGGTAGAACCAGTCAGAAAAACTGATTTTATCCAAATCACGGATATTTCTCATTGCCCCCTCAAAATCCACCAAACCCCTAACTATGGGGCTAGTTCCCAGAGCGATCGCATTTTGTAATTTATCCTGTAGCGAAAGTTGGGAAGTGGTGAAAAATGCCTTTAATCCATTAAACGGCGCACCAGTGATAAAACGAAAATCTAAAGCGCCAGTGCGTCCCCCCTTGTTGATAAAAGTATGGGTATGTTCTTTAAGGCGTAAATTTTCGCCTGCACCCACTTTGGTCATCAACTCAAATAGATTGTAGTAGCAGCCAAAAAAAACGTGCAATCCCATTTCAATATGATTGCCATCACCATCTACCCAACTGCCGACTTTACCACCAACAAACGGACGAGATTCAAAAATTTGTACCTCACAACCCGCATCGGCTAAATCTACAGCAGTAGCCAGTCCGGCTAGTCCCGCACCTACAATTGCAACGCGCATTCCCTCGTTCCTTGTTCAGTCTCTTTACAAATTGTAACTGAGTCGGTGTCAGAATTTGCTGAGATTAGGAATTGGGGAAGAATAAGGTGAGGGATATAGGGTGTAGGGATGTTTGAATTCATTTCTCCCCATCTCCCCATTGCCTTAATTTTTCTCCTTTGTCTCTTCGGATAAAGGTAAACTTCTAATCAGTTCTCGAATCACATCAGTAGCGGGTCTACCTGTCTGTTGACAATATTTTTCTAGTTTTTCCGCTTCTTGTGTTGCTAGGTTCACAGTTATACGTTTAACCGCCCATTTTTTATTTGTCATTATCATGTAAGTTGCTGTTTATTAACTGGTTGAAAAGAATTCAATTAGAACAGGAAAAAATGATAGTATCAGAGATTGCTTCAAATAAATAAGAAGACAACAAATATAACTAAAAATTTTCGTTAAAGTTCAGTTAAGTTTACATAATCCTCAGACGTATCCAGGTTGAAAACAGGTAGTTTCTACAAGGTAAGAGACCAGAAGCAAAAGCGCGGTATTTGTCAAAAAAACCTCATGCAGAAAAAACACAGGTTCTAATTTATAGAAACGGTATCAATATTACTTGGATCAGAACTGGGAAATTATCAGGTGGTGTGAGAAAAGGTTTTTTCTTCCCTTGTTACCTTTGCCCTGTCTCCCTTAGCCGAATAGTATTGGAAGTTATATAACCAATCATTTTGATCTGTCTAACCACAAATTATGCAGCAATAACCATATAACTTCATTGTAGAAAACCACAGATACAAGTGAAATTAGGAAACTCAGTGTAAACTAGATATTTATCTGTGGTAATTACTGAGAAAATTATTCAAATTCTAATTGAGGCATCAGTTGGAGAATACCAATACCTAAATCTTGGGAAGAGAGCGATCTCGCTTCAAAAAGAGCCATCATGTCTTTTAATTGTGGATTACCGCGAGAATTTCCAGTTAGTCCCTTAGCGATAATCAAACCGCAAAAGCCATTAGTATTTTGACACCGCTGATTCCATTTTTTTCTAGCTTCAACATGGATGGGGTCATTGTCTAAAAATTCTCCAAACAGGAACAGTTCTCCATTTTCTGTTTGTAACAAACCCAAGTCGTATTGTTCACCATCTGAAGGATTAGCACCGGGATTAAAACAAATAGCTTTTAATCCGCCAGCAGCCTCAATACTTTCAATCACAGTTTTGGCTTTAGGGCGGGAAGTTTGAATTAAAATCACTGGTAAACCATCACCAGCTTCAATAATTTCTTCTTCTGTGTGGTAATTAACCTGCTGGCGTAGTGACTTTAACATTTCCCAAGAAATTACACCCAAGCTGAGAAAAGAATCTTCTGGAATCAAGTCATCCCGCAAAGAACGGAATTCTGTCGCATCTTCATCTTCATCTGGGAGATAAAAACCGGCCATTTCCTCTAACTCTGCTGCCAATTCTGGCATAGTGGAGACAGTCACAGAAACTGATTTAGTTGCTTCATCGGCATCCGGGACAGAAATTCGATAACGGCGATTAATAGAGGGGAAGTCTTCTTCATATAACTGATGACGATAATCACGAACAAAACGCAAGATGCTTTCCAGAGCAACAAACATTACTAGTGCTTCATCGTCATACAAAACAGACCGCAATCCTTCTAAAGGGTGAATATTTCCAAAAGTAGGTTCAATTTCCGATAGAGGTAAATCTGTTAGATCTTCATCTTCATCTTCATCAACTTGCTCAAAGGTGAGAAATAAGCAATCTTGCTTGAGGAAAGCTGCTTCTAAACCTTCCTGGGATTCTTCATCCTGCAACACATCTGCACGAAATCGCTTCAGAGAATCTTCGGAACGATACAACAAAATTCCATATTCCATCCCCAGCATTCCCATCACAGAAGCATAGAGTGTACCTACATCCCATTTATTAATTTCTATTGACAAAATTTGCTGTTCTTCTAGAAAGTTCCAAGGTGCTGCTTCCCAAACTGCAAAAGCTTTTTGATGGAGAAGTTCTGCATACTGTGGAGGTAAATCAGGAACTTGGTTGTCAATAATATCCGCAAAAGAACGAAAAAGTTCATCAATTAGAGGTAATTCAGGTGCATAGTCAATAGCAATATCCAAATCTTGCAATACCCCGCGCAGGTAAAATTGGATTTCTCTATCTTTAACTACAATTCTTTGGGGTCTAGCTGGTTTAGCTGGACTGTGTGGATGCTCTATTGCTCGCATTAAGGTGCGAACTATGGCTTCTGGCCCCAGTTCTGAAGATACCATGTCCATAGCTCTGACAATACCCTGAGAACCATCTACCCATAAAATACATTCTCCCTTTGACTCTTGGGAATCTCTGGTTTGGGGCTGTGATGATGACAACGGACGGCGATCGCCCTCCCATATAGAAGGAATTTGGGTTAATTTCTTCAACCGACGACTGGTAGAGCGATTAAAACTTGTCATAGAGTAGGTTAATCAAAAAAAATATAGCAGGGAACAAGGAACAGAGAACTCTTAACAGGGAATAGGGAATAGGGTTAAAAGCCTTTTATTGTCGGGCTTTTTAGATAAATTGGGTATCTCATGCAAATGCATACAGCTATATATTTAGAAGTAAGCTGTGGGGAATGGCTAAAATTCGGATCACATTTTCCCTGCTGTCCCTGAAGAGTGGTTGCTGCTCAGACGGTTTGTGACCAAGCCCCGTTGGGTTGGAGTTTGGGGTTTGGGGTGTGGGGCTTCCAGACAGCCCCGTCTTTTCTGGACGCGAGCGTCCTTGGAAGTTGAAGTTCCGTCCAACGCTGTCTTCCCTACACCCTCTACCCTACCCCCTACACCCTGTTGGTGACTGAAACTTCAAAAATACCCCATCTCTAAATACACCGAATCTCTCAATTCTAGAATAAAAATCCTGAGATGCTGTTGACAAAGTGTTTACAATTTAGCCTCTCTACTGATGAATGCAGCTAGAATGAAACAAAAACTCTCAGATATTGGGCTTTGGGCTTTGGGCTTCATGTAAGTTTTGTAAAATTTAAAATAATTACAATAATTAAGGAGTGAACATAGCAAATGACACAAGCAACTCAAACTCAAGAACGCGGCATCATGTTGAGTGAATCCGCATTGCGCCAGGTAAAATCTCTCCAAGCCAAGCAAGGCCAAGATTTATGTTTACGGGTAGGAGTCCGTCAAGGTGGTTGTTCTGGAATGTCTTACATGATGGATTTTGAGGACATCAGCAAGATCACCTCGCAGGATGAAGTTTTTGATTATGATGGGATCAAAATTATCTGCGATCGCAAAAGCCTGTTATATCTCTATGGCTTAATGCTCGATTATAGTGATGCCATGATTGGTGGGGGTTTTCAATTCACTAACCCCAATGCTTCCCAAACCTGTGGTTGCGGCAAATCCTTCGGAGTGTAATATAGTCAATGGTCAGTTGATAGGTGACAGGTGACAGGTGACAGGTGACAGGTGACAGAAGAAGCAGGGGGGAAGGGGGCAGGGTGCAGGGAGAGAATAAATTTCTATACTATTCCCTATTCCCTATTCCCTATTCCCTATTCCCTATTCCCTATTCCCTATTCCCTATTTCCTATTCCCTATTTCCTATTCCCTATTCCTTCTGACAACTGACCACTGACAACTGACCACTGACAACTGACAAATGACTACTACAATTGAAGAACTGTTTGATACAGGTTTACAACGATATAAAGACGGAGAATCAGCAGAAACGCTCATTCCTGTATTTAAAGAAGTGTGCGATCGCTCTCCTAGAGCTAGTTCAGCTTGGATTTGTCTAGCTTGGTTGTATTTACTCGACAACAAAGCCAAATTAGCTTACAATGCCGCCAACAAAGCCGTAAAAATAAATCCCCAAGACCCACAAGCTAGAATTAATCTCGCTTTAGCCATGTTAGAAACAGGTCAGAAAGGCTTGCGAGAACATATAGATTTTGCACAACAGTTGATATTTGTCAACAAAGAATGGGAAGAAGAAGTTAAAAACAGCATTGAAGATGGTTTAACCAGAAAACCAGACTGGGAAAACCTCAAAAAAGTGAAAAAATGGATCTTTGAATCATAATTTGGTAATGGGTAATTGGTAATGGGTAATTGGTGGATTTCTTTCTGTCACCTGTCACCTGTCACCTGTCACCTATTCCCTATTCCCTATTCCCTATTCCCTTTAATGATGAAAGATAAACTATTAAACTGGCTAAATACAATTTTAGTTGCTGATGTTTTCCTGGTAATTTTGGGTTTTGGTTGGTTTGCTGTAGCAGTTGTTGGTGATGCTTCAGGAATCAACTTAGGTTTAGATTTATGGCATAAACTATGGCAACCCGTATTTAACCCTGCCATTGGAATTCTCATGGGAGGGGCGTTGTTGAGTGGTATTACCAGTTGGGTTTCTAAAAAATTTATGAAAAATAAGTAACGATAATTCGTAATTCGTAGCTACAAATTATTTGAAATTCCTATTGATTTACCTTCAGAAAAATTGATAATTACGAATTACGAATTATAAATTACGAATTATGTCAGGATTTCCTTTAATGCCGATTGCAAATTTGGATATTGATATTGAAAACCAGATGATTGAGTGCGTTGAGGAATAACTTTTTGACCCTCTAAAACCACAATTGCCCCATCTCCTAACATTGCTTCTAAAGCAAAACTAGGAACAGGCAACCAAGAAGGACGATTCATTACCTCTCCCATTGTATTGCTTAAATCTGCCATCCGCACAGGATTGGGAGCGGTAGCATTGTATATGCCTTGCATATTAGACTTAGTTAAAGCTTGAATAATTAAGTTCACAATATCATCTATGTGAATCCAGGAAAACCACTGGCGACCACTACCAATAGGCCCACCTGCAAATAATTTAAAGGGCGTAATCATTTTGCCCAAAGCGCCACCCAGACCCAAAACAATACCGAAGCGCAAAATTACCAAGCGCACACCAGCATCATTTACCTTTTGTGCTTCTGCTTCCCACTCTTGACAGACTTGGGCTAAAAAATCTTGACCTGAAGGGCTATTTTCATCAAAAGTAGCAGTTTCACTAGTGCCGTAGTAACCGATAGCTGAAGCGTTGACTAGCACAGTAGGTTTGGGATTAGCTTTAGCAATAGCTTCCACAATTTTTTGTGTACCCAGTTTGCGGCTGTTGAGAATTGCTTGCTTACGTTGTTGTGTCCATCTCTCTTCGGCGATGGGTTCTCCTGCCAAATTTACCACACCATCGCAACCAGCAACAGCATCTTGCCAAGCACCAGATGTAGCTGGTGTATAGCCCATAATTTCTACATTCGGGAAAGCCTGAGAGGGGAAAACCTTGTGGGCAAAGTCGGTATTCCGGCTGAACACTAATACTCTATGACCTTCCTCTTGCAGCCGTTTTACCAAACGACTACCGACAAATCCTGTTGCTCCCGTAATTGCTACTTTCATTTTTAACTTAAGCTCAAGCACTTTGTACAGTCTTAACTGTTAACTTAATTTAACAATTTTTTAGCCTGTACTGTCTTTTTGTTAAGTTAATTTCTTTTATCTCACCTGTAACCTGTATTTTGTGTGTGAGTAGGTATAGCAAGTTAAAGAATGATAAACCCAGATGGAAAGCTGATGTAGCGATACTTTCACAATCCCAAATTGTATCAACTGGCGTGTTCCCAGTCGCTGAGTAATTCCCGGTCTAGTTTTTTCGCTTTGCTTTTACGGACTGGTACTTTAGGAGTACCAATATCAACAGGAGGAAAAGACTGTTTTGTCTTTTTAGCAGATTTTTTTTCTTGTGTGTCAGTCATAATTCGATACCTTGGGTAAAAACTTCCGTTCTAATTTATAACATCAATTTTTTTCAGACCCATTCCGGAAGAAAGATTTTATTTGTTTGGGCAAAATTCATCAGTTGACAACATGGGAAGAAACGGTGGGATGGACTACAGAAAAACCTTGTTGTGTAGATTGAACATTGCCTAGCTGTACTTGAAAATTAATTTGATGACGCATCTTGCCAGTTCTAGCTTCTAGCTGCCAGTTGCCAGATTGTAATTGCCAAAATAAAGCATTATTTGACTGTGTAGATAAATGCTTACCATTTAGCCGCCACTCTATAGGTTGGTCAAAATTACCAGCAACTTTAAATTCTAATTTTTGCTGTTTTTCTGCACCAGGATATAATAGAAATAAATCCCCATTACGGGGAGATATAATCCTGAACTTATTAGCTGCTAAATTCGATTGTGGCTGTTTTCTTAACCATTGATCATACACAGGTGATAAATGGTAATCAGCAGAATTTTGATATGCGATTTTATCTGCTGGTGAAAAATATTCTTGGACGATGGAATTACAATTTGGTGTAGGTTTTAACCCAGTAGTCGCACAAATTGGTAATTTAATTAACCCGTGTGGAGGTGTAAAATTTGTGGGTGGTTGATGTTCATGCAGATGTAACATAATGCGACTCCATAACGGTGCAGCCCCGGTAACACCCGACACTTGACGCATCGGTTCACCATTGAAGTTCCCCACCCAAGTAGCGACGGTGTAGTCAGTAGTAAAGCCAACAGTCCAAGTATCACGATAATTAGAAGAAGTACCAGTTTTAACAGCCGCAGGAAAGGGCAAATTTAACACCGAGTCTACACCAAAAGCTGTGGCACGGGCATAGCGATCGCTTAACATATCGGTGATTAATTGCCAGTTTGTAGGCTTTGGCGTTAGATTTTGGGGACTGGAAACCGGGGAATTTTTTGGGGCATTATTTAAGATAGTTACCAGTGGTGTACTTTTCCCCACTCTGGCCATAGTTAAATAAGCTTTTGCAAGTTCCCATAAACTCACTTCACCACTACCCAAAGTTAAACCCAAACCGTAATATTCAGCACTTTGATTTAAGTGTTCAAAACCTAATTCGTGCAACCGACTTAAGAAAGTTGATACACTAACTTTTTCTAATACCTTTACCGCAGGTACATTTAAAGAATTTGCTAAAGCAACTCTTACCCGCACCGGGCCAAGAAAACTGTTAGTATAATCTGTAGGGCTATATAATTTCGCCCCTGGAATTGCGTAATGAGAAGGCACATCTGCCAAAATAGAATTAGGTTTAATTACGCCTTTTTCCAAAGCTAATTCATACACAAACGGCTTCAAAGTAGAACCAGGTTGACGCAACGCTTGTACTCCATCATTTCGACCTAATTTCACATCGTTAAAATAATCAGGGGAACCGACATAAGCTAAAACCTCCCCAGAGTAGTTGTCAATTACCACAGCAGCTGCATCATGGACATTGTTATCAGCTAAAGAATCAATAACCTGCTGTACCTGTGCTTCGACAAACTGCTGTAAAGGTCGATTTATCGTCGTTTGAGTGGGAGAAGATTCCAGTTCCCCTCCTTGCTTGCGGGGAGGGGTTAGGGGTGGGGTATTTTGCTTTGCTAACCAAAATAAAAAATGTGGTGCAGCAATAATTCCCTGTTGACGAGATTGAAAAACGACTTGTTCCTTATATATACGTTCAGCTTCTGCACTAGAAATATATCCATCTTTTACCATTTGATTTAAGACATATTTCTGTCTTTGTTTCAACCTGTCACAATGTTGATAAGGATCAAAATAAGTAGGATTATTAGGAATTGCAGCTAAAACTGAAGCTTGGGCTAAATTTAAATTACTTGCAGAAGTAGAAAAATAAATTTGTGCTGCTGCTTCTACACCATATATATTTCCTCCCATTGGTAGACGATTAATATAAGCTGTTAGAATTTCATCTTTATTCATGCCAGCAGTTAAACGCCAAGATAGCCAAATTTCATGTAATTTGTCTGATAAAGTCCGTGGTGCATTATCCAGCATTCGCGCTAACTGCATGGTAATTGTGGAAGCACCAGAAACGATTTTTTTATGTTCAATGCTATCTTTAATAGCACGAACAATGGCTTGTAAATCTAAAGCGCCATGATGATAAAAGTTGCCATCTTCAGCAGCTAAAATAGCGTTGATAAATTGGGGTGAAACTTGATTTAATGGTACTATTGATGTATGTTCTTGGTCATGGGTAAGGATAGTTCCTAATGGTAAACCATTACGGTCTGTAAATTGCAGTGCTAACTGTTTTTGGGCGATATCTGCACTATGAATAGGTGCGAAGTAAGGTAATAATCTGATAATTAAGCAGATAATGATGACGGTTAGGAGATATTTGTTGAGATAGCAGAAATAAGATTTTATCTCACGCAAAGTCGCAAAGACGCGAAGAGTTAGAGTTTTAAGTTTCATAGGTTTATGTTTCAATTGCTGTGAAGGAGATTTCGGAAATTATCAATATTCTTTAATGATTAAGAATTGTATTGTTTTTGGGAACTAATTACACTGGATTGGTTATCTATGTAGGTAGGTTGGGTTAAACGACAGCGCAACCCAACAAAATTTACAAAATGTTTTGCGTCCTCACGAAAATACCTCAAAAACCTTCTTACCTTTGTGTACTTTGCGTACTTTGCGGTTAATTATTAAATTAATCTTGGGTTTTCTTCGTCAACCCAACCTACAGTATTTGATTCATTTAACAATATGATCAGAAAGTTACTACAATTTTTATTTATCATTACCTTAATATTAGGTATAGCAGGTTGTAATTTCGTCGGTGTGACTCCAGGAAAGGACAAATTACCCACAGTTGCATCTCTGACACCTCCAAATTTACCAGACTGGATAGAACAAATTAGTCCTTTGGGAGATGCAAATACTCTTAGTCAAATTAGAATTCGGTTTAAGGAAGCTTTAATTCCTGTTGAAAGTCTGGATAGTCTAGAACAGCAGAATTTATTAACTAAATTTGCCATTTGGCCACCTTTACCGGGGAAGTTTCGTTTTTTAACACCGCGTATGGTGGGTTTTCAAGCTGATAAAGCTTTACCGAAAGCGACGCGAGTACAAGTTACTCTCAAAGCTGGGTTAGCGGATTTAAAAAATCATCGTTTAGCAGAAGATTTGGCTTGGACTTTTGATACAGAAGCAATTAAAATTTCCAATTTACCAGGTGTGAACCCAATTGAAAAAGCGGAAATTGAACCAATTGATTTAAATCCTAAATTACAATTTACCTCAAATTTAGAATTAGATGTGAATTCTGTTGAACAGCATTTAAAATTAATTCCTGAAGGAAGAAGTAAAGGGGTAGGTTTCCAGGTAAAATTGGCAAAATCAGAACAACCAGAAAATTTAGATCCTTTAGAAAAATTTGATCCTTCTGCAAAAAATTGGATTTATAATCTTACTCCTCTTCAAAATCTAGACAAAGCAACATCCTACCGCTTAACTTTTTCTCCTGGTATTCTTCCTGCTGATGGAAATTTACCGAGTGATAAAGATTTTGTCAGTAAGTTAGCAACTTATTCTCCTTTAGCATTTCAAGGAATTAAACCTTATGGACAACCAGATGCAGGAGGAACTTATGGCAGATTTATTAAAGGTAGTCCGCAGTTAGAATTTAATAACATTTTATTACCAGAATCGGCAAAATCACATATTAAAATTAATCCAGCACCAAAAGATATTGATAGAGTCTTGCAAATCTATGATGAAGATAGAATTGTCACTATTAATCCTTATGCTTTAGAACCAGCTACGGCTTATACAATTAATATAGACAGAAATCTCAAAGATAAATTTGGGCAAACTTTAGGTAAACCTGTATCTATTAAATATAACACTGGAGATTTAGCTGGAGATATTCAAGTTCCTGCTGATTTAAATATTTTTCCGACGAATCAAGATTTGCAGTTAAATATTAATGCTGTAAATTTACCAGAAGCGAAATATAAAGCAGATTATCGTGTAGTTAAACCTACGGATTTGGTTTTTACAAATAATGCTAATGATTTATTATCAAAACCTGAAAATTGGCCAAGTTTCAAAATAGCAAGTCGAAAAAATCAATCTGTTAATATTGCTGTTCCTCTAAAATCAAAGTTAGGAAATAATCAGGGAATGTTAGCTTATGGAGTGCAAGCAAGAACTAATAAATATCAAGAAAATAATCAGCAATTATGGAGAGAAGCAACGACTTATGGAATGGTACAATTAACTAACTTGGGTGTATTTAGTCAATGGTTTCCAGAGTCTGGTTTAATTCGTGTGCATCATCTTAGTGATGGTTCACCAGTCAAAGCTGCAAATATTGAAATCTATCAATCAAAATTATCTGAAAAATCAAGTCTTGAACCTATACCTTGTACAACGGGTAAAACTGATGAAAGGGGAATTTTGAGAATTGATAATCAGCAAGTACAACAATGTTATAGTAATGCTGAAAAACTGCCAAAATTATTAGTAATTGCTAGGGAAAATCAAGATTGGGCTTTTACAAGAACTCAAGAATACAGCGGTAGTTATGGTTATGGTATTGATGCTGGTTGGGAAGATGGTAAACCAATCTCACGGGGGGTAATTTTTTCTGATAGACAATTATATCAACCCGGTGAAAAAGCTGTATTTACCGCTTTTGCTGATTTTTTAGAAAAAGGGGAAATTCTGCAAGATAAAAATGCTGAGTACAAATTAACTTTAGTTAACCCCAATGGACAGAAATCTGATTTAGGTACACAAACTACAAATCAATTTGGGACATTTTCTCTAAATTTACCAATTCAGAAAAATCAACCTTTAGGATATTATAGAATCGAAGCGAAAGGACAAAATGGCAAAGAAATTGCGGGAGAATTTCGGGTTGCTGAATTTAAACCACCGAATTTTAAAATTGATTTGCAGCTAAATAAAGAATTTGCGTTAATTGGTGAGAAGGTGAATGCTGATGTAACCAGTAACTATTTATTTGGTTCACCAGTACAAGGGGGAGAAGCAAAATATTTTGTCACCCGTCAGCAAACTAATTTTATTCCTAAAGGTTGGGAAGAATTTAGTTTTGGTAGACAGTGGTTTTGGCCAGAAGAAAGTCCAAATGTCTCCAGTGATGTTTTACAAACTAATACTCAATTAAATGCTAGTGGTAAAAATAGTCAAACGGTAACAGTAGCGAAAGATTTACCTTACCCGATGACTTACCGGGTAGATGTGCAAGTTGCAGACGTTTCTAATTTATCGGTTGCAAATTCTCAAACTTTTACTGCTTTACCCAGTAACAAACTTATTGGTTTAAAGAGTAATTTTGTAGCTGATGCTAGAAAAGCTTTCCCGGTAGAATTTATCGTCACTGACGCAAAAGGGAAACCGTTAGAAAATGAACAAGTAACTTTAGAATTACAACAAATCAAATATAGTAGTGTTACCCAAGTAGTTGAAGGTAGCAGAACTTCAAAAAATCAAGTTGAATATCAGACAGTTGCTAAAACAGAAATTACATCTGCTAATATTCCCCAAACTGTGAATTTGACAGCGAAAGAATCTGGTTCATACCGCATTCGTGCTAATTTTAGCGGAAGTAGAAATGAAATTACAGCTACAGATTTGCAAATTTGGATGACAGGAGAAAATCAAGTAGTTTGGGGAGGGGATGAAAAAGATAAATTGACAGTTAAGTTAAATAAAAAAGAATTCAAAGTTGGGGAAATTGCAACTGCTTTAATTCAATCTCCATATTCAGAAGGAGAATTATATTTTGCGGTAATTAAAGACAAACCTCTCTATCAACAAGTTGCAAAAGTTAAAGGAGGTGCGCCGCAAATTCAGTTTACAATTACACCAGAAATGTTACCTAATGCAGCAGTAGAAGCAGTGTTAGTCAGACAAGGAAAACCTTTAAATCAATTAAAAACAGAAAATTTAGAACCTTTAGAAAATATGTCAAAGATAGGGTTTGCATCTTTTAAAGTTAATCTGGAAGATAAATATTTAAAGGTGGAAATTAAACCAACTCAAAAATCATTAGAACCGGGAAAACAAGAAACTGTAGAACTGCAATTAACAGATAACCAAGGAAAACCAACTTCAGGACAATTTACTGTCATGGTAGTAAATGAAGCGGTGTTACAACTGAGTGGTTATCGTCCTCCCAATTTGGTGGATACTGTTTATGCAGAACAACAAATTTCTACTCGGTTTAGTGATAACCGTCCTGATGTGAGATTAACTCCAAAACTTGCAATGTTACCCAAAGGTTGGGGTTATGGTGGTGGGTTATCCAGTGCTTTAGCTAATACTCGCATCCGCAAAGATTTTCAACCTTTAGCTTATTACAATGGTTCTGTAATTACTAATGAAAAAGGCCAAGCTACAGTTACTTTTAAATTACCAGATGATTTAACCACTTGGCGAGTGATGGTTGTCGCTACCGATGGAAATTTGCGGTTTGGAAATGGGGAAATAACATTTATTACCACCAAACCATTAATAACTAATGCTATTCTCCCACAATTTGCTCGACCAGGCGATCGCATTCTTGCAGGTTTATCCGTTACCAACACCACCGCAAACACTGGAACTCTCAATATTAACGGTGAAGTTAGCGGTTCACTCCAATTTGCAGAAAATAACCCCAAAACCACAAACTTACAAACTCAAGCTGAGTCAAAAACCCAAGCGTATCGTTTTCCAATGGTTGCGGGAAGTGCAGGAGAAAGCAAAGTTACCTTTGCAACGCAATTAAATAATATCGCTGACGCTTTTACAGTTCCTTTGGAAATTAAACCCTTAGAAATTACAGAACAAGTTGTAGAAACAGGTATCATTTCCCCTCTTGCTAAGGGGGGACAAAGGGGGGATCATGTAAAAATTCCCCTCAACGTTGATAAAAATACCTTTTCAGAAACAGGAGGTTTAGAAATTCAATTAGCTAGTACCTTAATTCCCGAAATTAAAGCACCCGCAAAACAAGTTTTAACAGATAAAGATTTACCCTTTGCAGAACCAGCAGCAAGTCAATTATTAATTGCAGCAAATTTGCAAAATCTTAGCCAAAAATATAATCAAATATTTGCAGAATTCAATCCTCAACAACAAGCTAACCTAGCAATGGAACAACTGCAAAAACTACAAATTGCTGATGGTGGTTTTGCAGCTTTCCCAGGACAAGAAAAATCAGACCCTTGGGTTTCTGCTTATGCTACAGAATCTTTAGTCAAAGCTAATCAAATTTATCCTGGTTTAGTTGATTCTCAAATATTATCTCGACTAAAAACCTACTTACAAAAAGTTCTCGCTAACCCTGGACAATATGACTATTGTAAATCCAAACTCTGCAAATCTCAACTACAGCTAAACTCTTTAATTGCCTTAGCACAATTAGGAGATAAACGCAATAGTTTCCTCTCAGATATTTATCAACAACGTAACGATTTTGATGTCGTCACCCAAATTAAATTAGCGCGATATCTATACCAATTCCCCGAATGGCAAGATGAAGCACAAATTATGCGAGTGCAGCTACAACAAAATATCTATGAAACTGGACGTAGCGCAACTGTAAACTTACCCCGAAGTTGGAATTGGATGAGTTCACCCACAACCACCCAAGCCCAAGCATTACGATTATTTATTGACCAAAAAACACAACCAGAAATCATTGATAAATTATTCCAAAGCCTTTTGAATTTACGTCGTCAAGGTACATGGCAAACCACATATAATAACGCCCAAGCCTTAACAGCCTTAGTAGAATATAGCCAACTCCAACCCACACCACCTAATTTTGTTGCCACTGTAAAATTAGCAGGTAAAAAATTAGCAGAAACCAGATTTAACGGTTATCAAAATCCCAACTTACAGGTAAATATCCCAATGGATAAATTACCCCGTGGTCGTCATGATTTAGTTTTGCAAAAATCTGGAAAAGGCAACTTACATTATTTAGCCGCTTACAGTTATCGCTGGCAAGGAAAACAACCGGGAAGATTTAACGGTTTACGAGTAACGCGAGAAATTAGTAAAGTTAATGACGAGAAAATTATCCAAAAAACAGGAATGTATGCTGTTGATAAACCATTGACATTAGCACCAGGAGAAGTGTATGATATAGGTTTAGAAATAATTACCGATCATCCTATAGATCATTTCGTAATTAAAGACCCATTACCCGCAGGTTTGGAAGCGATAGATCAAAGTTTTCAAACTGCCACACCAGCATTACAAGCAAAAGCCGATAATTGGCAAATAGGATATAAAACCATCTATAAAGATAGAATTATTTCCTATGCAGATCATCTGGAAGCAGGAGTGTACAATTTACATTATTTAGTCCGTTCCGTCACCCCTGGAAAATACCTCTGGCCTGGTGCAGAAGTACATTTACAATATGCACCAGAAGAATTTGGACGCAGTGCGGATTCAATTTTGATTTTAGAAGCAAAAAATTAACTACATCGTCAGCATTCAGCCGTCAGCTATCAGCAGTCAGCTATGTACCTGAAATATTGAAATACAAACAGTGAAAATCAACAGATGCAGATAACATTCCTGAAATTACAATTTCTAAATCTTTGTTATTGCTGTAAAAAGCTGATTACTGATGACTGATAGCTGAATACTTACACTACATCATCCCTCTTTATCTGCGTTCATCTGCGTTCATCTGCGTTTGCAAAAATAAAACTTTTTGCTTGACAAATCCCTGTAAATAACGTACTTTTAGCAATTAAGTAACAAACTTTCGACACACCTCCGCCGAACCTTGAAAACCGCATAACTTCGTTGACCTGTGTCGATGCCTTATCCAGTATTGGTTTCAGGCTGTGAAATTGGTGAATTTGAGAAGTTTTTTTATCACTTTTCCGAGGTGTGTCGATTAGGGTATCTGAAACCCTTACGCAGTAATGTTTCCAGAAGTGAACTCTTTACAAACACACTCCCCCGAAAGGGGATGGAAACGCGGAGGTGTTTCCGATGGATTGAGTCTGATACGCTTGCCTTTACAAACACACTCCCCCGAAAGGGGATGGAAACGCTAACCAGCCTGAGGATTTGCCGTGTCCATTTTTCTCGGCTTTACAAACACACTCCCCCGAAAGGGGATGGAAACTCACAAACTTTAACCTGAAAAAAGTTTCCATAAACGGCTTTACAAACACACTCCCCCGAAAGGGGATGGAAACGTTGCACGCATTTCCAAAAATGGCTTTTTGCCAACTTTACAAACACACTTCCCCGAAAGGGGATGGAAACTGAAAGCAACATCTGAAATTGAATTATATTTTTAGGGTTTAGCACTGCTAAACCCCTACAACCAATTTATATGTATCCAGGTGAATTGCTGTCACCTGTCACCTGTCACCTGTCACCTAAATAACTCAATAAGGATCAGAATCAAACCTTCCCCGCTTCACACTCCTGAGATAATAACCTTTGGACGGAATTTTATTTAAATCAAAAGTTTCACCTCTAGGAACTCGCCAAATTTTATAGTCGTAATATGTCAATGGTTTTCCCGGTTCACAAACTTCCGGGGGATGATCTCCAAACACGAAATATACTGCTCCTCTCCCCATCACTTTAGCAATTCCATATTTATCCACCAGTAAAGAAGTTTCCTCACTAATTGCAATTCCTAACGCAGTTGCAGATACGCCATCTTGAATTTGTCTAGCAATAAAAACCATAATTCTCCCCATTCTTTTTCTTTCATCAAAATGGGTATCAATGATGGTTTTTCGCAAATATTTCCACTGGAAAAAATTATAGGTAAAGGTAATATTTCGATATGGATCATCCAGTGCTTCATTAGTTTCAATGCTATCTTCACAGGCACAAGAATCATAAACATATTCACTTTGAATCATTGCGCCGGCACTTGTTCCACCAATAGCACCACCTTTGTCATAAACAGACTTAACAGCAACTTCTAATTTAGTATTTTTCCAGTGGCGAATATATTCACATTGATCCCCACCAGCAAAGAAAATTACCCCAGCATTTCTAACTTTATCAAAAATATCTATTCTGTTTGCTTCTTGTCTGTTCTTAATGATTAAAGTTTCCACATAATTTACTCCTCTCATGCGATAAATTAACTGATTGTAATCGTCGTTACCAGCAGCGCGAATAACTAAAACATTGACTTTCGTATCGGAATTAGAACCACCTCTAACTTGATTAACCATCCACTGAATAGCATCATCAACATCAGGACCACCACCACCCAAATTATGTACAGGCCCAGCTAAAATCGGCAATTTATAAACATTTTTTGGTTTTGGTGATGGAGAGTGAACATCTGGAGAGATATCTGTAAAGTATTGCTTCCAGTTTGCTCTCAGAAGTTTTATGATTTGATTTACTATCCGCAACAGGATAGTTTTTGCATTCTGCAAACGCCTTGCTAAATTTGGGAATGCCTTTGTCATAGTTACCTTTTGGCGCAAACAGCAATTATCCTAACTCTCTCATCAACAGGGATAAAATTCCCAGCGTACAGACTTTGTACTGTTTTTTCACGCCAAAAAATGCAGAGTAATGATTAATTCTGTTGATTACTCTGCGAAAACCTCAGTTTTACTTTGTGTTATTTGGTGTTAAATTACCGTAAGCATTCAGCCGTCAGCCGTCAGCAACAAAGAAGAAAACCATCAATAATAGGCTGTAAATTGCTCTCATAACAAAGCAATACGCTGTAATAGCTGATTACTGATTACTGATAGCTGAATACTTATAAATTACCAGTCAATTTCCAATCGCTCTTTCATCACTTTTTCATACACTGCTTCTGTTCTTTTGGCTAATTTTGGCCATCTAAACCTGCGTTCTAAATCTTGATAGGCATTATCTATCAACCATTGTCGATAACCTGGATTTTTCAAAACTTCTAATATTCCCCAGGCTAAAGAATCAGGATTATTTACTTTAGTAACAATGCCTGTTTTCGTATGTTGAACTACTTCCGGAAAACCACAAGTGTCGGAAACCACAACCGGAACTCTGGACGCAAAACTTTCTAAAGCCACAATACCAAAGGGTTCATAAAGACTAGGAAAAACTGCACAGTCAGCAACAGTTTGGAATTTATCCAAGTATTCTTCTGATAAAAAACCAGTAAAATAGCATTTATCCCAAATTCCTAAATCCCAAGCTTGCTTTTTTAAATTGTCAGTATTACCACCACCAACTATGACAAATTTAACGTAACCAGCCATTTCCCACAGTACCTTGGGTGCAGCATTAAGTAATACAGATACACCTTTTTCATAAGTCATCCGACCCAGGTAATAAACTATTTTTTCATGATCTGCGGCAAATTGACGACGAAAATCTTGAGCATGAAAATTTTCGTGGTGCTGCTTTTTTTCTGGACGAATACCATTAAAAATTACGTCAATTTTATTACCAGGACTATGTAATGCTCTCGCTACTTCTGAGCGCATATATTCAGTACAAACAATTATCCGCCAAGCGTTATAAGCTAGTAACTGTTCTTTACTGCTAATATAGCGTTGAGTATCATTGTAAATACCGTTATAACGACCGTATTCTGTGGCGTGGATAGTAGCAATGAGGGGAATTTTGAAAGTATGCTTGAGTGCGATCGCTGCATCTCCCACTAACCAATCATGAGCATGGATAATATCAAATGGGCCCTCTTCCAAAATCAATTTACCACCGTGATCTCCCATACTCTCATTTAAATTGACTACCCAGTGGAAAAAGTCATGACTATGGGCAACTGGTACTCTATGTACATGAATACCCTCAACTATCTCGTATAATGCAGCCTGTTTAACTTCAGGTGTAATTAAATGGATATCATGTCCTAATTTCACAAGTTCCGGGTATAACTCCGCTACATGACGGGCAATACCTCCAACTATCCGGGGCGGAAATTCCCAACTCAGTACCAGTATCTTCATTTACGCAACTCCCCGATGATTTACAAAAATCTAAAAAACTATATTTATCTCAAAATATAAATCTGGCAATTACCATGAGAGTGATTACGGAAATTTCTTAATTTTCTAATAGTTTTTTTGATCCAGCTTATCATATAGACTTGGAATTTATAGCGTCATAAAAAACCCGATTTCATAGAGAAACCGGGTGGATAATATTGTTAAATTTGAGTGTGATAGGACTTACGCACAAAAACGAAAAACTAAAGGTTTGGATAAAGGGGTAAAGTGATGGAAAAATCAAGGTCGAGAAGAGGAAAACCCTTACACCCCTACACCCCTACACCCTTACACCCAGCCCCCACAGATAACTTCCCTGCGTAAGTCCTGATTAATTCTGATCTAACCGCAACACAGCCATAAAAGCTTCCTGGGGTACATCCACCGTACCTACAGATTTCATCCGCTTTTTACCCTTGGCTTGTTTCTGCAACAGTTTTTTCTTGCGGCTAATGTCACCACCGTAGCACTTAGCCAAAACGTCTTTCCGCAAAGCTGGGATATGTTCACTGGCAATAACTTTACTACCAATGGAAGCCTGAATCGGAACTTTAAATTGATGACGTGGTATAAGTTCTTTCAACTTCTCAGCCATTGCTCTGCCCACATTATAGGCTTTATCCCGGTGAACAATCATCGCTAAAGAATCCACCGGATCACCATTAATCATAATATCCAACTTCACCAAATGATTTTCACGGTAGCCGATGAGATGATATTCCATACTCGCATAACCACGAGAACGGGATTTCATCTGGTCGAAAAAGTCTGTCACAACTTCCGCTAAAGGTAACTCATAAGTTAGGGTAGTCCGTCCTTGGGTGAGATATTTCATATCTTTGAAAATACCCCGGCGGTTCTGTGACAACTCCATTAATGTGCCAACATAGGTTTCTGGAGTAATCATTTCTACCTGCACATAAGGCTCCTCAATTCTCTCCCGGTCATTGGGCGCGGGTAAATGGCTAGGATTATCAATGTACAGTTCCTCACCCTTGTTAGTGATTACCTTATAAACCACAGAAGGCGCGGTAATAATTAAATCCAGATTATATTCCCGTTCTAACCGTTCTTGGACAATTTCCATGTGCAGCAAACCCAAGAACCCACAACGGAAACCAAAACCCATCGCGCTAGAAGTTTCTGGTTCATACTGTAAAGCTGCATCATTCAGTCTCAGTTTTTCCAAAGCTTCCCGCAAATCTTCAAACTGATCCGCATCTATGGGAAACATCCCACAAAATACCATGGGGTTAGCTTCAGTGTAACCAGGTAAAGCTTCTGTAGCTTTGGCTTTAGCTAAGGTAATCGTATCTCCTACCCGTGCATCGGCTACAGCCCTAATTGCTGCTGCTAAATAACCTACTTCCCCAGCGTGGAGTTCTTCCACTTGTTTTTGAGTAGGAGAAAGCACACCTAACTCATCAATTTCATATTCTTTACCCGATGCCATCAAATAGATGCGATCGCCTTTTTTGACACTACCATCCATCACCCGGAAATATACAATTACACCCCGGTAACTGTCATAGTAACTATCAAAAATCAACGCCCGCAAGCGTTCATCCACTGTGTTAGCTGCTGGAGGTACTCTTTCTACAATGGCCTCTAAAATCTCAGGAACTCCAATTCCCTCCTTAGCAGAAGCCAAAATTGCCCCACTGCAATCTAAACCAATAATTTCTTCAATTTCACTAATTACTCGATCAGGTTCTGCTCCTGGCAAATCAATTTTATTCAAAACCGGGATAATTTCCAGATTATGTTCCAGCGCCAAATACACATTTGCTAGGGTTTGCGCTTCTACCCCTTGGGAGGCATCCACTACCAACAAAGCCCCTTCACAAGCAGCTAGAGAGCGGGAAACCTCATAGGAAAAATCTACGTGACCAGGAGTATCAATTAAGTTTAATACGTACTGCTGTCCGTCTTTAGCTGTGTAGTTCATCCGGGCAGCTTGCAGCTTAATTGTAATACCGCGCTCCCGTTCCAAATCCATATTATCGAGAAACTGTTCCTTCATCTGTCGGTCTTCTACAGTCCCAGTGGCTTGTAGCAAGCGATCGGCGAGAGTAGATTTCCCGTGATCAATATGAGCAATAATACAAAAATTGCGAATGCGAACTGCGGGAACGTCAGTCATATACTATCTTTGCTTAAAGCAAACCAAAAGTTAAAACTATTTACTTAATGTATTTTAATGCTTTATTGGGTAATGGGAACAGGGAAGAGGGTGTAGGGTGTGGGGTGTGGGGTGTAGGG
>NZ_LUFH02000076.1 GCF_001586785.1 Sphaerospermopsis aphanizomenoides BCCUSP55 | reverse complement strand
CTCCCCTGCCTCCCCTGCTCCCCTGCCTCCCCTGTTCCCTGTTCCCTGTCATGACTGTTTTTCTAATTCTGCTTTCATTCTTTGCAGAGTGATATTCATCTGCTCAAACATTTGTTGGGGGGTGACACCAAACTGATCCAACTGAGTTTTGAGTTGTTGGATAGTCATTTGTGCCATGAAGTCTTCTGATAGCTCGAAACGCTTCATAAAGATGCGATATCGATCCATCATCCCTTCCATTTGCTCAATAAACAGCTTTTTGCCCTCGCGGTCAAATTTGCCGTAGTTGTTGCCAAGTTGAATCAGCGATTGATAATCTTCAAATAGCTGCTTGGCTTCATGCTGAACGATCTCAGAGTCGAAGAATCCCATTTTGCTTTTATTCAACTGAGTTCTATAACTCAGTAACTTAAAATTTTTCCTCTATTCATATTTTAGTCTAGGGGACTCATCTGGGGAATAAGCTTCGGGTTTAGTACGGTTGTTTACCGAAATTCCACTACTTGACCGATGTAGGGTTTGCTGAGAAAGTCTTCTCGTTTAGGCAGGGAACAGGGAACAGGGAACAGGGAGCAGGGGAGGCAGGGGGAGAAAAATTTATTCTTCTTATTCTTCTTATTCTTCTGAACTCCTGAACTCCTGGACTCCTGTAACTCCTGAACTCCTGAACTCCTGAACTCCTGAACTCCTGAACTCCTGAACTCCTGAACTCCTGCCTCCTGCCTTCTGCCTCCTGCCTCCTGCCTCCTGCCTCCTGCTTCTAATTTGACCTAGGGCGTGGGAATTGAGAAGGTGACTTAAACTTCTCAACTGGTACGTCTTTTAAGGCTTTAACCATAAAATCACGCCAGATAGGAGCAACCATACCCCCACCAGTCGCACCACTAGATAATTGTCTGTTGTCATCTCTTCCTACCCAGACAGCGGTTGTCAGTTGTGGTACTGTACCTACAAACCAAATATCCTTTTCAGAAGAAGTTGTACCTGTTTTACCAGCCACTGGTCGGTCAAGGGCAGCGCCTTTACCCGTACCACTAGTTACTACAGATTGCATCACATCTATAATTGCTGCTGAAGCCCAAGAGTCAAGAACTCGTTGGGGTTTAGGAGTGTTATCGAGTAACACATTACCAGTGCTATCTGTAACTCTGACAATGACAGTTGCTGGTGATTGCCAGCCATAATTAGCAAAAGTAGCGTAGGCACTAGCCATTTCTAAGGGAGTGACACCAATAGCACCCAAAGGCAGAGAAGTCACAGGTTCCATCGGACTCATAATGCCCAAAGTCCGACAAGTTTCAATTACTTTATTCATCCCTATAGCTTTACCAATTTTAATTACAGGGATATTTCGAGACTGAGCTAAAGCAGTGCGTATGGACATAGCACCACTGAAACCACCATCATAGTTCCTGGGATAGTACCAACCATTACCATCTCTGTAACTAACTGGAGCATCTATAACTGTGCTATCGGGTCCATATTTGCCAGTTTCAAAGGCAGCATAGTAGACAAAAGGTTTAAAAGAAGATCCCGGTTGACGTTGGGCTTGGGTAGCACGGTTGAATTCACTCGCTTTAGGATCTACACCACCAACTAAGGCTTTCACAAAATGTGTGCGGGGGTCAATTGCTACTAAAGCAAGTTGATTCTTGTATAACCCTTGACCCAGTAGAGTTTGATGCCACTTAACGACCGTTTCCTCTGCCATCATTTGGAACTTGGCATCAACAGTAGTTTGTACTCTCATTCCACCTTTTAGCAGTGCATCACGTCCAAACTTTCTGGCCAATTCTTGGGCTACGGTGTTGGTGATGTAAGGTAGGGCGCTACCTTGAAATGACCTAATTCTTCCTAATTTAATTTCTTGCTTGAGAGCATCGTCATATTCTTTCTGGGTGATCCATTTCAAGTCCAGCATCCGCCCCAGCACTTCCTTTTGTTTCTGTTTTGCCAACTTCATGCTAGAAAAGGGGCTAAATTCTTCTGGGGCTTGAATTAAACCCGCCATCATTGCTGACTCACCCAGAGTTAAAAATTCCGCTGATTTGTTAAAGTAACTACGAGCCGCTGTTTGCACACCGTAGTTATTATGACCCCAATACACTTGATTGAGGTACATTTCTAAAATTTCGTCTTTGGTGAGAATTTGTTCTAAACGAATTGCTAAAACTGCTTCGGCTAACTTGCGAGTAAAAGCACGCTTGTGAGACAAAAACAGGTTTTTTACTAACTGCATGGTGATGGTAGAACCACCTTCCTTCACACCACCTGCTACTAAGTTCACTACCACAGCCCGACCCACACCTGTAGGGTTAATGCCGTGGTGACTATAAAAGTGACCATCTTCACTGGCTAATACTGCCCGTTTCAGATTTGGGGAAATTTTATCCAGGGGTACAACTTCCCGGTTAGCTTCACCGTGAACACTTGTTAATAATTTACCTTTAATATCGTATATGTAAGTAGTTTCTGAGGGAAAAAAGTTACGTAGTTGTCTTACGTCTGGTAAATTCCGGAAACTGATGGCTAGGCCAACTAGTCCTCCAGCTACAATAGAGCTTGTCAACAACGTAATAGATAGCAGAGTAGCACCAGTTACCTGACCCACTCCTTTAAAAAATTCAAATCCAGCTGAAGCCTGCTGTTGTGGCTGTTTGTCTTCAAAAGTCCTAGACGACACGGCTATATCACTTCCTCACTAGTAAATTTAAATGTAGTTCATTAAATGGAAAAAGACGGTTAATTTTTTGCAATTATAGTAGTTTGGCAGAGCAGAGAACGGATAGTTTTTTGGTGAACATAAAAAACTTAACTTCTCAAATGCAAAGTGTAGTTAATAGCGAATCCTATAGTATGACTCAAAATTTCTCTTGGTTGCATCGTGGTGTGGCAGAAATTTTTCCTCAACCCCACAATGATGATCATGAAACTGAAAGTTTAGAAAAGCGTTTAGTCAATGCGAATCGTCCTTTAAGGGTGAAATTGGGTATTGATCCGACGGGTGCGGATATTCATTTGGGTCATAGTATACCAGTAAGAAAACTGCGAGCGTTTCAAGATGCTGGTCATACGGCTATTTTAATTATTGGTGATTTTACTGCCCGGATCGGCGATCCTACTGGCAAATCTGATGTGCGTCGTCAACTGACAGAGGCAGATGTGGCGCAAAATGCTCAAACTTATCTTGATCAAGTACGTCCTATTTTAGATTTCGACACACCTGGTAGATTGGAGGTACGTTATAACTCCGAATGGCTGTCCCGTCTAGATTTAGGGAAGATTTTGGAGTTACTTTCTACTATGACGGTGGGGCAAATGTTAGCCAAGGAAGGTTTTGCCGAACGTTACAAAAAAGAGAATCCAATTTTTCTGCATGAATTCTTGTATCCATTAATGCAGGGTTTTGATTCTGTGGCAGTTGAAGCTGATGTGGAGTTGGGTGGTACTGATCAAAAATTTAACATTGCTGTAGGCAGAGATTTACAACGCCATTTTGGTCTTAAGCCTCAGTTTGGGCTACTGCTGCCAATTTTGATTGGTACTGATGGTGTACAAAAGATGTCTAAGTCTTTAAGTAATTATGTGGGTTTGTCTGAACATCCCTCCCAAAAGTATCAAAAACTCCAAGCTGTACCAGATAATTTACTGTCACAGTATTTTGAATTGCTGACAGATTTACCTTTGGATAGTTTGCCAGAAAACCCACGCGATCGCCAAGAATTTTTAGCATGGGAAATTGTCCGTCAGTATCATGGGGAAGCAGCAGCAAATGAAGCCAAGGAGGCTGCAAAAAGCGGTGGTAAGGAAGGGAAGTTACCTGAGTTTTCTCTGGCTGCTATTACTCAATTTCCCGTTAAATTAGCTTTTATTCTCGGTGCTACTGGTTTATGTAAAAGTACCGCCGAAGGTAAACGGAAAATTCAAGAGGGTGGTGTGCGCTTAGATGGGGAAAAGGTGACTGATGTGGATACAACTTTTGCCGCACCTGGGGATTTAGCTGGTAAGGTTTTGCAAGTGGGTAAAAAGAATTTTATCCGTCTTGTTCCATGATTAAGTTAATGAAACGCAGATAAACGCAGATGAACGCAGATGAACGAATTATTGTCCCTTTAGATGTACCAGATTTGGAAAGTGCGATCGCTCTTGTGGAGAAACTTCCTCAAGTTACTTTCTGGAAGGTTGGTTTGGAGTTGTTTACTAGCACTGGTCCGCAGATTCTGGAAATTCTTAAATCCCGACAAAAGCGGATTTTTCTCGATTTGAAATTTCACGACATCCCCAACACTGTTGCAGGTGCTTGTCGTGCTGCGGCTAGTTATGGAGTAGATTTGTTGACGGTTCATGCTACTAATGGCAAAGATGGCCTCAAAGCTGCAACGGAAGCGGTGCAAGTAGGGGCAGAAAAGGCAGGGACTAAACCACCAAAATTAATCGCTATTACGCTATTAACTAGCATTTCCCCTAGACAGTTGGCGTTTGATTTAAAAATTCCTCTGGAATTACCGGAATTTGCTTTACAAATGGCGCTTTTAGCTCAAGAATCAGGATTAGATGGGGTCGTGTGTTCTCCCCAGGAAGTGGCACAACTGCGAGAAACTTGTGGCAATGACTTTTTATTCGTTTGTCCAGGAGTGCGTCCCAGTTGGGCAGAAAAAGGAGATCAAAAGCGATCGCTCACTCCTTCCCAAGCTATACAAGCTGGTGCAGATTATCTAGTAATTGGTCGTCCTATTACTGCTGCATCTGACCCTGAGTTAGCTTGGCAGAAAATTACTGAGGAATTACATTCCGATCAATGATATCCAGTTCGGCTAATTACTTACGATATAAAAGTGTTGGAGATATTTGCTATTCCCTATTCCCTATTCCCTATTCCCTGTCCCAACATATATCGTAAGTGTTCCACTGGACATGATATGAACTAGATATTGTTTTGTTTGGCTCAAAAACATAACTTCAATTCTCTACGAGACGCTACGCCAATGTCATCTCGTAGAGTAGAAGCAAAGAAATACACCTATAGGAATTCGGTTTGGTTTCTGATTTACTTGTGTAGGCAGGGAATAGGCAATAGGGTTTTAGCAGATTTGGGTGTACGGAGTTTTTTTCATAAATCAAATAGTAGTCATATATTCTAATTTATAGATTATTTTTACTTGTTTTATAGCAGGATTCAGGAGTCCTGCTATATTTTTCAACATCTAATATTTTCAACCTGAATTTAACTGAATTTAACTGAATTTAACTGAATTTAACTAAATTTACCCCAAATAACAATTATTCAATTCCCTGAAAAATACTGAAAAATTCTCTGCAAATTCCTTCTAAACTGTGCATTACAGTCAAGAAAAAAGTGTTTGATTTAGTTGAAAGCAAGATACTTCTAAAATCCTCTTGATTGAAGATAGATTAATTTCAGCAGCATTGGGTTATTAAATTCACATCATAAGGAATCTCAATCATGTCTTTTTTCCCTATTCTAGATTGCAGTGAAGTTTTATATAACCTTCCAGATGAAATTCAGGAAGATTTAATGGCAATGACTCCTGAAAAAGAGCAATCAATTATAGAATTTTTTGAAAGATTATCCTTTTCATATCAATATACCAGGCACGTCATCATACCTGCCTTGTTATTAACAACGGTTTATCAAGGAGAAAGATTATCCCTCCCCATGCTCGACCCGAAAAAATTTGATAAGGAGGCTGCTCTACCTTATTACTTGTGGGGTTTGTTATATGAGGAATGGAAACCTAATCCCGAACAAGGTCTGTCAGTATTTATCCAAGGTTACGACAACCGGGGTCCTGATAATCTTCGCAAAAGAATCTACCATTCTGCTACTACCTTCGATTTATATCACTCCCAGTATCGGGAAAAGGTGGTTGAGTTTTTTGACGATCTTTTGGATACAAGGAATATTGGTAAGCCCCTGATGCGTGAGTATTTAGACAGCTATTTCGACCTGTACTGGAACTTACACCTTGGTGTCGCAGGTTATGACATTCCCATCGAAGTTCGGGAAATAGGAATGAGTTTTAATACAGTCCTAGCCTATTTGATGCCGACAGAAAAAATTGTCTATCAAAACTACATGAAGGTGCGTGACCTTCGCCAACTTTTACAAGATTGGATTGACCATAAAATTGAAGACGTACAATATGAAAGGATTTATAATCCAGAGCGAACCTTCGTGTATTACTGGCTGAAAAATAGCCATGATGGCACAGATGAAAATTTCAGGAAGGAAGATATTGCTTTCGAGTGCTTCCACAATTTTGTTGCTTTCAGTCAGTGGGGAAATACTATTTACAATATTATATCTAGGCTTGCCAAAGACATAGGAGATCCAGAGGTAAAAGAGTGGTTTGTAAAGACCATGACAAGCGACTATGACAATGCAAACTATTCACCCTTTACCCCCCTTGATCGATTCGTGATGGAATTATTCCGCACGATTTCACCTAATTCTGGTAGTGTCTCTTGTATCAATGAAACCAATCAGCCACTATACGACAGATATGGCTATATCGTTACTCCACACAAGGAGACTAGCCAATATGACATACACTGGGAAGACCCAGATAGGTTTAACCCAGATCGCTACATAACAGCACCAACCAGCAAAGAAATTAACGAAGTTAAATCAAGAGAAATCGGCTTTGCTCAATGTCCTTTCCACCAGGAACAATTTTTTGTACGGGATGGCAGAAATACCCAAATAACCAATAGTGCATTTGGTACAGTTTATGGCGTTACTAATGGCACAGCGAGTCCTGTGTGTGATTATGCAGGTTATGCACCTTTTGGGTTTGGATATCGGCGCTGTCCTGGTGAGCTATTCACTGTTGAGGTGATTAAGGATTTTCTCAGAAAAGTATGGAACGAAAGAATTGATTTCTACAAACTGAAAAACGCCTCGGAGAAAGTTCCCGTAGGACCAACAGCAGTAGTTGTGGACGATATCGGATTTACTAAGCCTTGACATACTCCCCGCCCTAAAAATGCAAGTTTGTTGACTGGTGGGCGAGTGTGAAAAAATTTTGCTGTGTGATCTTTGTTGTGTCGGCAATTAATGCGGTTAATCGGGTAGCGGATGAAGCTTATTTTATACCTGAAATTGATATATTACCAGATACACGCCTGATGGTGGAGAGCCTTTAGTTGGTTCATTGAACAATTCTGCGAGCTTCCAGTTCGCAGAATCAGGCAACTTTCATGTTACTGGACTTGAGATTGATGTGAAATATTGTCGTTATCATCAGGTAAAATGCGTGGTACGAGATGTAAAAAAATCAAGATCAAGGGTGTAAATTTTATCTCATGAATACAAAAAGCCCAAGGAGAAGAAATAGCTGGTTGGTATTGAGGGGCTTGGTAATACTATGTCCTTGCTGGCTGTTTGTCTTTTGTGGCTTTGACTATCCTGCATTTTCTAAAAATCTCACACCCAAACCTGTCAACTCAGAGGTAAGTAATTCTTGCTCAGAACAAAGTTTAGAAACTTTAACTACTCAGTTAATGCGAGATTTACCTAGCTACGCCAACCGTGCCGCCCAACGCGCTCGTCGTCTGAGTAGAAGTGTTGATATTTATACTTATATTCTGGCAGCAGGAAAACCTGAGTTTCAGCCTTTACCTTTAAATCCTGGCATTGATACGCCTAACAAGTATGAATCAGAGGGAGTAGAACAGGTGTTTTTTACTACCTACGAACGAAAATACATAGATAAAAAAGCAGTAGAATTACAGGAATTTCACTGGTTGTTGTTAACTAAAGCCAAAATCGGTTGGCAAGTGGTGATGATGTTTACCCAAACAGGTGAATATCCAGTCAAACAACCCATAGCACCACCTAGAGACAGTAGTAACGGTGCGATCGCTCAAGGTGTTAAACTGTGGCTACGAGACTGCAATGAAAATAAAAATTAAAAATTAAAAATTAAAAAATCTATCTCATGCCTAAGTCCTAAAATTTTTTCTTGGTCAAGGGCTGCTATTTTGATAGCAATAAAAGCATAATAGAAGTGTGACTAATCTGTTAGCCCCTTTACAATCCCTAAAACAAGGTCACTGGTTCAAGTTGATTTGTGGAGCCAGTTTCCAACATCTACCTGCGGTGAGAAGTTTAACCTTAGCCTACACTTTGGCGGGTGCTGACTGCATAGATGTTGCTGCTGATCCAGCGGTAATTGCCGCCGCTCAAGCAGGTTTACAAGCAGCCCAGGCTCTGGCTGAGGAAGCCCAAAAGCAAGGCTTTAGTTTTAAAGGTGATTTGCCTTTACTAATGGTTAGCCTAAACGACGGAGAAGATCCGCATTTTAGAAAAGCAGAATTTAATGCTAATTATTGTCCAGTAGATTGCCCTAGACCCTGTGAAAAAATTTGTCCAGCACAAGCAATTGTGTTTAACGATATAAAAGATAGCTTTTCAGGAATTATTGCTGAAAAATGTTATGGCTGCGGTCGTTGCCTTCCAGTTTGTCCTTATGAGATGATAAATGTAGCATCTTATGTATCAACTCCAGGAGCGATCGCACCATTGATAGTATCAACCGGAATAGATGCCATAGAAATTCACACAAAAGTAGGGCGTTTGGCAGAATTCCAGCGTTTGTGGGCAGCTATCGCTCCTTGGGCAGATCAATTAAAGTTAATAGCTATCAGTTGCAATGATGGTGAAGGACTAATTGATTACCTGCAAGCAATTTATGACATCATCACACCCCGTCCTCAATTTTTAGTTTGGCAAACAGACGGGCGCTCTATGAGTGGTGACATCGGCGATGGCACTACCATAGCAGCCGTGAAACTAGGACAAAAAGTTTTGGCAGCAAACCTACCGGGATATGTGCAGTTAGCAGGGGGTACTAATAGCTACACTGTTCCTAAACTGAAGGAGATGGGAATGCTGAAAGAAGCAGGGGAGCAGGGAGCAGGGAGTAAGGGGGAAAATACCTCTCCTCTGCACCCCGCACCCCGCCCTCCTGCCTTTATTGCCGGTGTGGCCTACGGCAGTTATGCCCGTGTATTGCTGTCACCAATTCTTGAACAGTTAGAAAATAAGGAGGTGAGTACCACTGGTGTCAAGGCAAATCTACGCCTCGAAGATGAACCGGAACTACTATGGCAAACTGTGAAACTTGCTCGTTCTCTCGTTTCCCAGATTAAGTCACAGTCAGAGCGTTCATAGCTCTTATGTTATCTCTCACAACGTCACCATCTCTCACCATAGAAAGCATGACGATTACAGACGATCTCCAAAAGTTACTGGACATTTTACCCCAAGACCTACGACAAGAACTGGAGAATCATCCCAAAAGAGATTATCTAGTAGAAGTGGTCTTGGATTTAGGTCGTCGCCCAGAAGCTCGGTTTCCCCATGCTGCTGAGTATCTGAGCGAAACTCCCGTCACTCAAGCACAAATAGATGATTGCATTCAAAGAGTCGGAACCTTTGGTGGAGATAATCGGGCAGGAATTGAGCAAACTTTACATCGCATTAGTGCTATCCGTAACCGCACAGGCAAAATTATTGGTTTAACTTGTCGTGTCGGTCGGGCGGTATTTGGCACTATTGGCATGATCCGCGATTTGGTAGAAACTGGCAGATCAATACTGATGTTAGGTCGTCCCGGTGTGGGTAAAACCACGGCTTTACGGGAAATTGCCCGTGTGTTGGCAGATGACTTAAATAAACGAGTGGTGATTATTGACACTTCTAACGAAATTGCTGGTGATGGCGATATAGCTCACCCGGCCATTGGTCGCGCTCGGCGGATGCAAGTAGCCCAGCCTGAATTACAACATCAAGTAATGATTGAGGCAGTGGAAAACCATATGCCGGAGGTAATTGTCATTGATGAAATTGGCACAGAACTGGAAGCTCTAGCAGCCCGTACAATTGCGGAGAGGGGTGTACAATTAGTTGGTACTGCCCACGGCAACCAAATTGAAAACCTGATCAAAAACCCCACTTTGTCTGATTTGGTGGGAGGTATTCAAGCTGTTACCCTGGGAGATGATGAAGCGAGACGACGCGGTTCACAAAAGACCGTTTTGGAACGTAAAGCTCCACCTACCTTTGAGATTGCTGTGGAAATGATGGAACGACAGCGATGGGTAGTGCATGAAAGCGTAGCCGACACAGTGGATACTTTGTTACGGGGTCGTCAACCCAACCCACAAACGCGGAGTGTGGATGAAAATGGCAAAGTGGTGATTACCAGACAATTATCTGTGGTTAATGGTCGTGGTGGCAATTTAGCTAGTGAGGAAGAATCTTTCCCATCTGTGAAGCAGGTTAATGGCTGGCGTAGTTCTGGTCAAATGGTGGCTCTACCACCCCTATCTCTAGAACGGGAACGGGTGACAGGACGCAGTGAGTTTGACCGTCTGTTAGATGAATCTTTCAATTATTCTGAAAGTATTGATTTCAGTCAGACTAAATCACCAGGGCCAAATGGGGAAGATTTGCCTTTGCATATTTACCCCTATGGGGTGAGCCGTCACCAACTGGAACAGGTGATTAGTGTGTTAACTTTGCCGGTGGTATTGACAAAAGACATAGATAGTGCTGATGCAATTTTAGCGTTGCGATCGCACGTCAAAAACCACGCTAAATTAAGGCAAATGGCGAAGGCTCGTCATGTACCAATTCATGTGATTAAGTCCAGCACCATTCCCCAAATTACTCGTGGTTTGCGGCGGTTGCTGAATATGGAAGATCCAGAAATTGGCGATGAACGAGAATTACAATTATTGCTGCACAATGGCAGTGATGATGAAATAGACGCTTTGGAAGAAGCTAGACTGGCGGTTGAGCAAATAGTCATTCCTAAAGGTCAACCTGTGGAGTTATTACCCCGTTCTCCCCAAGTGAGAAAAATGCAGCATGAGTTGGTAGAACATTATCGGCTCAAGTCCCATAGTTTTGGAGAAGAACCAAACCGACGGTTAAGGATTTATCCGGCGTAAACATACAATATCCCCGAAAGCTTAGAGAATTCGGGGATTTATATGTTAACTGTTGACTGTTGACTGTCAACGTGAAATACCGCCCCTAAAAGAGATGGGATGAGCTTATTTATGTTTCTGCTTTGATTGACCAATTTAATATTAGCCCTCTTGCTGATAAATACAGCAAAATTCCATTCAAAAGATGCCAAATAAAATGAGTACCTGTTGAGAAGTCATAGCAAACTATCTGATCAAAACTGCGAAATGATAGAGCTAAAAGGAAAACCCCTGCTGCTCCTAGTAAAATAAATCTTTCACACTTTTGTTGTTGAAAATGATAAATGCCAAATCCAAGTAAAACTAAAAATGCTGGCAGGTAGGAAAGAGAACCATTAAACAAATTTGTAAATTGCTTACTGTAATTGCTGGCAAAGTAGAAAACTATGATTAAAGATCCAGTATAGATATACTTCATCTTCATGACATGACGACTATAAAGCCATAAAAAACAAAGTTGAAAGAACATAATAGGCAAAACATCTAGTAGATTTGCCCATTTTGTTGCAAAGGTATGGAATAGAGTGCTGCCGATACCAATTGAAATAGCTAAACTAATTAATATCCAAATACCAATGGGTATTTTTTGTTGACTCTTTGCTACATGCCAAATAGCGGCGGCGGCAATGAAGAAAGAAATATTAGATATGGCATTAAATGGTTCACTCCATAAACCAGGAATGATGCGTTCGCAGTAGAGATCAATGTAGTCATTCATAGATTTTTTATGTTTTATGCGTAGGTATTTTGTTTTTCAAGTAAGTAATTGCAAGCCAAACCAGGCGGTGATTTCTTTACTGCCGCTGTAATAAATTGCCCTCACAGATCCTTTTGCTAAAAAGTGCAAATAATTGGAAACTTCACCACTCTTTAAAAGAACGCTATCTTTGGGCAAGTCTTGTGGTTTAACTAGCTGCTTAAGTTCCTCTTGATGTTTGGGACTGAGGATAACATATTGATTAAGGGTGTTTAAGAGTGTTTGATACATTATTAATTTTTAAGATGAATAAATTCAACCGGGAATAACACTCCAAAATAAAATGAAACGGAGCAGAAAAACAGAATCTAGCCCAAACAGCAGAAGAAATTCAACAAGTATTAAACCAATTAAGCCAGTCTTATCCTACTGATACAATATCAGGGAAAAACCCAAAATTTTGTACTTGGTCGTGTTTATTAACTGTATATCTAACTTAATAATAATAATTCCTATTTATCTCTAATAAATTCTAGTCAATTCTCCCATTAATTAGTTTTTATATACTAAATAACTCGGTTTCTTTAGGATGTGACAGTTGTGGGTGCGGAATGTGGGCTATAAACTAATACAGTTCAGTTAAGAATTTTTTGATTCAGTTACTAGCCCCTACACCCTACAACCTACCCCCTATGTTTAGAACCTTCCACCACCTTTAATAAACTTCGCAGCATAAAATAAGCAGAAGTACCTCCCGGATCTTGATGTCCCACACTGCGATCGCCTAAATAACTAGCTCGTCCTTTTTTAGCTACCATCGGTATAGTTTCTTGTAAACCTTGTTCAGCTGCGGAAACCGCTTCCCGCAAAGCTGCCACTGTTTCCATACCTTCGTTAACGGCTTGTTCAAAAGCCAACACAGCTGGAGAAAGCACATCCACCATTGTCTTATCTCCCAACTGCGCTTTACCACGCTCAATTACACCATGTAAACCCGATTGTAATAGATACAGCAGATCCTGTTCAGTTAATTCTTCTTTACCAGCAGTAGCAGAACTAGCTCTTAAAAACCAAGTTCCATACAAAGGACCACTAGCACCACCAATGCTGGAAATTAAAGTCATGCTGACGGTTTTGAAGATGGTGCTAATATCTTTACTAGCAAGACCAGGTAGCAAATTGCTGACCTTTTTAAAACCTCTATCCATATTGATACCATGATCAGCATCACCTATGGCTGCATCTAATTCTGTCAATTCTTCTTTATGATGTTCAATGACAGAAGCAAATACATTTAACCATTGAATTATCTGCACCTGAGTAACCATTTCATACTCCCCAGCGTAAACTTGGCGTTTTTACTGGTGCATCCCATAACTTGAGCATCTCGTCGTCTAACTTCAGCAGTGTGATGGAGCAACCTTGCATTTCTAATGATGTCATGTAGGGGCCAATGAGATTGCGGACTATGTGCAGTCCTTCCTGTTCACAGATTTCTGCTAGTTTGCGGTAGACAAGATAGAGTTCAGAAATGGGAGTCCCACCCATACTGTTAACATAAGCTAAGAGGCGATCGCCTTTTTGCAGGGGTTTATTTAACAGTTCCACATCTATCCATCCCTCTTTGGTTTCGTCCCACTCCCGCACAGTGCGACTATATTCAGTATCATTAATCAGGGAATGCACTAAAAACTCAGTAATTTCATCTGCTGATTTCATGGTAACTCTCTTTCTTCCTGGTTCTCCATGAATCCCAATCCCTAATTCTATTTCATCATCACCTAAAGCAAAAGTCGGTGTACCCTTGGCAGGAATTGTACAAGAACTCAGCGCCACACCTACACTGCGTCCGTGCAGATTTACTCTTCTACACAAAGAAGCCACCTGTTGCAAATCATATCCTTGTTCTGCGGCTGCGCCACAAATTTTTTCTGCCAGGACTGTTGTTCCCACACCTCTTCTTCCTTGGGTGTACAAACTATCTTTCACGGCTATATCATCATCAATCATAATATTGAGCGTGCGGATGCCTTCACTTCTGGCTAACTCCGTCGCCATTTCAAAGTTCATTAAATCACCACTATAATTTTTAACAATATAAAGAATACCAGCACCACCATCTACCTGCTGCGCTGCGGCTAACATTTGATCAGGAGTCGGTGAAGTGAAAACTTCTCCAGGACAAGCAGCATCGAGCATTCCCCTCCCCACAAAACCAGTGTGCAGAGGTTCGTGACCACTACCACCACCAGAAATAATTGCTACCTTTCCCTGCACAGGTGCATCCGCTCGATAGACAAAAGTAGGCTCATAATTTACTTTAATTAAATCGGCATGAGCAACAGCCATTCCTGCTAGACTTTCTCTTACAAAGTCATCTGGTTGATTAATCAGCTTTTTCATAATTGATGTTGGCAAAGGTGCTAAAACTTAGGATAAACTTTCGTAGCACCAAATTTCAGCATTTTTGCTTAAACAAGGGAATAGGGAATAGGGAATAGAAAATACTGTGACCTGTCACCTGTCACCTGTCACCTGTATTCAGTTTGAAGAAACTATCAAAAGCATACCAAGCTAAAACATACCAAGGAATTACTTCTAATTGCAGACCTTTCACTATCAATTGTCTCATAGCTAAGAGACCCAATCCAAAGGGAAATAAGAAACGTAAATCAACAGCACCATTTGTAGCGAATTCAACTTGTTGATTCAAGTCAATTACTGCATTAGATATACCCGTTGCTGCTTCAGTTTTGCCTTGAGTAATATCTGCAAAAATTATCCCTATATCTCGCAATATTGCAGAAATTTCTGCTAAAGTTTCAGCTTTACCATCATGCTTGATGAGAATGCTACCATGATGGATATTAGTTCGCACATTAGTAATGTGCGGTTGTGCGGTTAAAAAATTGGCGATATGTTGGATTTTCTCAGGTTGGCGATTTTCTGTTGCAATTCTCAACCTTAATCTTCCTGGTGTATCACTGATAATTTTTGTAGATATAGGATTAAATGGTTTATTTAAACTTGTTATTTCCATAATTTATCTCATATTTTCAACCTTTACTATTAAGACTTACGCAAAAACTCTCCCAAACTCCTATTCCTCTGTGTTCTCTGCGTCCTCTGCGGTTCGATATTCCGTGACTCGTGCGTAAGTCCTGACTATGAACAATTCATAATTCATAACTCAGAACTGAATTACGAATTATGAATTACGAATTACGAATTAGATTGAGTTTCAGCAGCTTCAAATGCTGGTGTATGTTTTTCTTCTGCTATTTCTGCTCTAGCTTCGGCTACAATATCTTCCCAAGTTTCACCCAATTCGGCAAAAGCTCCCTTGCTTTTTTCATAAGCAACAAGTCCGCTTTTAACGATTGATTTAGCTATTGGTTTACCAATTCCTGCAACCACAGGAATTACCACAGGTGCAAGTAAAACAGCGCCTATTCCGGCTATAATTCCAGGTGCGCCGGCATCTTCTACAAAATCAGTAATTTTTGCCATAATTCAATCAACCTCCCATAAATTGGAGCAGGTCACATAAGCTTTTTAATTTACTCTAATTTCCAGATTTATATCATCTTGCTGTTGATAGATGTTTTCAGGAGTATGTAATCAGAAGTGTGATATCAACTTTGGGAAATCGCCGAAGATATAAAATTGCCAGAGTTTTTATATTTCAAAATCTCAGTATCAATTTGATCGTGTTGAGGAAACTAAAAAAATTAAATTCCTGATTTCTGCGTAACTTGAGCTATATTTACAACATCATTCTAACCTGATACTATACCAGAAGTATCACTATGATTTCTGCCTTTGCCTCACCATGTCAGCATCTACAGAAGAATCTCAAAATAATATTACTATCAGCGACCAACCTGCGGGAAAAGATAGTCTAGGGTTGACACCCTATGTCATCGCTATGACTGAATTTTTAACCCATCCTGACACCAAACCACCGCTAACTATTTCTATTGAAGGTGAATGGGGTAGTGGTAAATCTTCTTTTATGAAGCAACTGGAGGAACAAATAAAAGTCAAGTCGAAAGAGGTGAGGGAGAAAAAGTTAAAAGAAGTCTGGGAAAATCTGAAAATTGACAGCGATTTGTCAGAAATATGGCAATTTTTACAATTAAGATTTGGTCAAGAAACTCAAACAGTTTGGTTTAATGCTTGGAGACATGAAAAAGCTGAATCTCTTTGGGCGACTTTTGCCATATCTTTTTTAGAAGAAATATCTAGAAATCGTGATTTATCTGATTGGATACCTAATATATGGAGTTCTTTTATACTATTTATAAATCGCTTGGAAGTAAAAGAAAAGCCGATTAAATTTTTCGATACCGTAGTTAGCAGTAGTGTAATTGTTAGTATTATTGTAGCCTTTATATATGTTGGGTTTTTCAAAGTAGGTTATTCGGGGATTTCTAACTTTTCTGAACAGATAGTAGAACTTTTAGAAAAGTCAGAAAAATCGAAGGATGAAGACAAGGAAGAGAAACAAGACAGTCAACCAAACAATCAAGAAAATAAGCAAGATAAAAAAGACCAGCAACCACAAAAGACAGCAGATAAAGAAGAAAAGAAAGATGATAAAAAATCTGAAGATAAAAATGCAGATAGTTTACTAACTCTCTCATTATTAGTTGGTGGTGCTGGTGGTTCATTAGCTGGAGTAGGTAAACTTCTTTCTAAATTAAAAGAATTAATTGGTGATCCGAAAATGGATTTAACTCAATATCTGGAATCACCTGATTATAAAAGTCAAGTTGCTTTTGTAGAAAAGTTCCATGAAGACTTTAGAAAAATTGTAGAAGCTTATATAGGAGTAGATGAAAAAGTTTATGTTTTTATTGATGACCTAGACCGTTGTGAATTGGGTAAAGCGGCTGATTTGCTACAAGCATTAAATATGATGATTTCCAATGACCCCCAGATAATTTTTATCTTGGGTATGGATCGGGAAAAGGTAGCAGCAGGAATAACATATAAACAGAAAAATGTACTTCCCTATTTAGCTTCTATTAGAGGAAACAACCAAGATACACCAGGAAACCATAATTTAAGCAAGAAATTGGATTATGGTTTTAGTTATTTAGAGAAGTTTGTGCAATTATCCTTTACACTTCCTAAACCTTCGGAAAATAGTTTAGATGGCTTTTTCGCAGAACTATATTCTACTCATCAGGTAAATAAAGATTTACCCATAAAGACATTTTTTGGGATTCCTTATAACATTATTCCTAAAACAGTTGATTAGTTCAAGTTACAAATAACTGTAATCAAGAAGATTTTGAATAAAAAATCATCACCAAATAACACAACAGTAGCACCAGCAAATAATCAAGAAGAGACAACACCTAACCGTCCAGATTTAGCCATTTTTCCCATTATTAAAAAAGATTTAGATAAAAAAGAAGAAACAGAAATGGGGAAAATGGTTGCTCCTTTTCTTGACAATAATCCCCGTCGATTGAAGCAGTTTATAAATAGACTAAGGCTACAAACATATATGTATTATTATTCCATTGGAGTTAAATTAGAGAAAGAGCAAATAACTCAATATCAATTAGGTAAGTTTATGTCAATTACTATCCAATATCCCCGTCTTCTATATGAACTGCAAAAAGATAGGGAACTACTTACTAAATTAGAAAGTTGTGCTATTGATAAATTCAATCAATCTAAAGGAGTCAATGATTCCCAGAATACTGAAACTACAGGCAATAATCAGATGGATACCAATCACGGTAATCCACATTTCTGGGTAAACACATACCCAAAACTAGCAGAATTACTTTGCTATGGAAAGGATGACAATGATAATTCAGATGATAGGATTAGTCTTAAATATGAATATAGTCTGAAAAATGAAGGGATAAAAAAACTCCTGGAAGTTTCACCAAAACTCTTTGAACTACCTGCTAAATATTTCAAACTGCGGGAGTTTCTAGAAGAGAAAAAATGGAGAGAGGCAGATGAAGAAACACTAAATGTTATGCTCAAGGTAGCTAACCGAGAAAAACAAGGCTACTTAACAGTAGAAGATATCGACAATTTCCCCTGTCACGACCTCCACATTATTGACCAACTTTGGGTAAAATACAGCGAAGAACGCTTTGGCTTTTCTGTCCAAAAGAAAATTTATCAAGAATTAGGCGGCACAAGAGAATATAATGAGAAAATATGGCAAGATTTTGGCGATCGCGTAGGATGGCGAAAAGACGGAAGGTGGTTGATGTATGATGAACTAACTTTCACCACAGAAGAAGGCGAGAATGCCCAAAGGGGTCATCTCCCAGCAAAGAGGTTGAGAAGGGGTTCGGTCTCCGGTTGGTATCTCTTCTTCTCTCGCGTCGAGACTTGTAAAGTGTAACCTGTAAGCATTACATAAAATTGTTAAGAATTATCAACAAGCTATTTTTCACGAAGTCATGCGCTGTCTGGCTTTCCGATACCTGGCACTGTCAGCTAGTCTAGCTTTTGTGTTGGTGGGTGGTAACAGTTAGCAAAAACAAACTTTTCTGCCACCGCTTTCACCTCGTCGCTGGCCTCCTCCCAGTCATCCCAAGGCAACCTCATTTGTCCTGGTGAGTGCTTCTTCCCCTTCTTTCCCGTTACCTTTAGTCCTGCCAAAAGCTTGCTTCCCCAATGGTTTTTTGATTCTGGTTTTGCTTTTGGCTTGTATTTTTTGCAGAAACCACGATATCTAGCTGCACACTCATCCAAACTCTTACCCAGTGCTAAAAATGCCGGATGCCATTGAGTTAAACCATCTTCACCTAAACGGTCATAAATGCCATAATTGCTAAAATCATAGAAAAATCCGGTCTGCATTCCTGCGGCTTTAGGATTAGCGTGAATGTAGCGTAAAGTGTTTAATGCGCGTTTATGGTCAGATTTATCAAAACCTGTGCTATGGTAGCGTTTTTCCCAAAAGTGTCCAGTCCGATTAAGCATTCGATTAAAGCACATAGCAGTATACCAATTTAGCCAGTGCATAATTTTGGGTAAATCTTCAGGTTTGGCAGGTTCTAATAGATAATGAACATGATTGCTCATAATACATAGAGCATAAAGTTTAAACTTGTATTTATTGATAGCCTTATTAATTGCATATAAAAATACTTCCCGACATTCTAATCGAGTCAGTCTAAACTCACGATTGTTGCAACGAGTTGTGATGTGATAACAGTATCCGGCTTGTATTTGGCGTTTATTTCGGGGCATAATTTACAACAATTTTGGTAAGAGACCAAGAAATAAATTATCTAATCTTGTGGGATGGGCTTCTAGCCCGTCCGTGTTCAAGGGGCAGGCAAGATGCCTACCCCACCAAAATTACAATAATTAATTGAATATTTTTTTATTTGGAAGTCCCTAAAAATCAGAAAAATGACACGCTTTATCCATGACCAATTTTCCAAACAATATCTTACAGAACTATTCACACCCTACGGTGAAGTAGAAATGAGTAAAGATATCACTTCCGAAGTGAGACAAATTGATGTATTCTTTACTCCCACATCTCCAGAAAACATAGAAGAATTAGGACTGTTAGGAAAAATGGGGATTTATGCAGCATCGGTCATATTTGAACCATTCCGTAACGCAGTCAGCAAAAGTGAAATTCGCAGTTGCATGGGTAAACTATTTGATATTCATGCAGAAATAGAAAGACAAAGCAAACGCAACGATACCCGAATTAATGAAACCGAACTACCCCATTTATGGATATTTACACCCACAGCATCAGAAGACATTTTAGCTGGTTGTAATGCTACTGTAGATGTAGAAACATGGGGTCAAGGAGTTTATTTACTCGGTCAAGTCTTAAAAACTGGCATTGTGGTCATACATCAACTACCCAGTACACCAGAAACAGTGTTTTTGAGAGTATTAGGTAGAGGAAAAGTCCAAAGACAAGCAGTGGAAGAATTAGAAGCACTAGCTAAGAATAATCCACAGTTGGAGAATGTTATAAAATTAGTAAATGACCTAATTGCCATGTTATCCGCACGTCAACAAAAAGAAAAAGATATTGATCAAGATGATCGGGAGTTGATTATGAAATTATCAGAAATGTATCAACAATTATTAGAAGAACTCAAGGAAGAACAACGACAAGAAGGAAGACAAGAAGGAAGAGAAGAAGGAGAAATAAGAGAACGTCGTGCTATGGTGGAAAGTATTTTACAAGTACGGTTTGGAGCAGTTGATCCTGAATTAGCAAACATTATTGATCAAGTAATTGCTATGTCCAGGGAAGAATTTACTCCCTTGCTTTTAAATTTATCTCGTGCAGATTTATTAGCGAGGTTTACAAAATAGCTACAAACTAGCTATTCAAAGATTAATAAAAATCAACAAAAATCAAATGGTGAGATGATTATTATTTTTAATTTCTCTCACCTTTCACCTGTCGGCTACTTAACTATCCTTTCTTGATATTCAGCTTCAGTCATCAATTCCTCAGTAGATTCTACCCTGTCTAAAAATACCTTTCCTTCTAAATGGTCATACTCATGTTGAAAAATTCGGGCAACAAAATCAGTTAATTCTTGTTTTTGAATATTTCCATTTCGGTCTGTATACTCTACTTCAATTCTTTGATGTCTAGGAACTAATCCCCTAATTCCGGGAACACTTAAACAACCTTCCCAGCCTTTGACAATTTCCGTTGAATGACTGATAATTTTTGGATTTATCATTGCTGTTGGTTGCATTTCCGGTGCATCTGGATATCTGGCGTTAGGACGGGAAGCAACAATAAATAAACGTAATGATTCAGCTACTTGAGGTGCAGCAATTCCCACACCGTTAGCTTGGGAAACAGTCAATATTAAATCATCAATGAGTTTTTGAATATGCTCATCATGAATATTTTCAACCCAAGCCGCTTTTTGGCGCAATGTAGGATTGCCTAATTGAATAATTGGTACTGTTTCACCCATGATAAACACCCTTCATTTAATTTTCACTGAATTTAAATAAACAAGTTATGCCAAAAATTAATTTTCAGAACGAACTGGTAAAGGTGCAGGTTTGACTGTAACCTGAGCCGTTTTTCCATTCCGGTCTACTTGAACTTGGAGAGGAGTACCAATTTGACTATTTTCTACTAGCCTTTGAACTTCTTCTACTTTAGTAACAGGTTGATTATTAATGCTTTTGATCACATCCCCAGGTCTGAGTCCACCAACTGCGGCTGGTGATTCAGGAACAATTCTAACTAACAAAACTCCTTGGTCTGCGACTAAATTAACTCTATCACCAAATCTACTAATTATTCTTTCCTTGAGTTCTGGTGTTAAGGTCGCCATTTGTACTCCCAAATAAGGATGATCTACCCTGCCTTTGCTAATTAATTCTTGAGAAATTTTCTGTGCCGTATTAATAGGAATTGCAAAGCCTAAACCTTGAGCGCCTTTAATAATAGCTGTGTTCATGCCTATGACTTCACCACGAGCATTTAGCAATGGGCCACCAGAGTTTCCCGGATTAATTGCGGCATCTGTTTGTAAATAATCTACCCGTTTATCAATCGCACCAATATCACTACTAGAACGGTCTGTTGCACTGAGAATTCCTGAAGTTACAGTATTATTTAAACCTAGAGGATTACCAATAGCAATTACCGCTTCTCCTGGTTGCAAGTTATTGGAATTTCCTAGAGCTAAAGCTGGTAAATTATTAGCATCAATTTGAATTACTGCCACATCTGTTACTGGGTCTTCTCCCAAGACTTTACCATCAAAAGTCCGTCCATCTTTGAGTGTAACTGTAACTTTATCTGCACCATCTACAACATGAGAATTGGTTAAAATTTGTCCAGATGAATTAATAATAAATCCAGAACCGCTACCTCTTTCTACTCTTTGTCTTTCTTGTGGGATTCTGTCACCAAAAAATCGGCGGAAAAATGGATCAGAAAATTGATCTGGGGCTTGAGATGTGACGGTTCTAGCAGAATCAATGCGTACAACAGCACCGCCTACTTTTTGTACTACTCCGACTACAAAGTTAGGGTCGCCGGAGGAGGCAATAATAGCAGGTGGCATAATTACTGAAGTGGGAGCAGTAGTCTTTTGGACTTGAGCAATACTCTTTTCTACTTCTAAGGTTCTGCTATTCAGGTTAGAACAGCTACTAAGAAGCACTGCGGTTAAACCAGTGATTAATATCCACCCTCTTGGTTTAGTTGCTGATGTGTGGGTTAAAAACTTGGTATCAATATTTGTGGGTGCTAAGTGATTGTTATTTGTCTTCATATTTGCTTTATTCTCCGTGTTAGTCAGTGGATGCTAGGATATTACCTACCTGGTTTATACCAGAATGATTACAGTTTAAAGTTAAACTATTGCTTGTTCATATTTTCTATTGTGGCGATTAGCAGCAAAGGTTGTAAATTATGGAAATTCCCATAGACAAGCTGTGGAGTCAGGTGCTAGAGCGGTTACAGCTAGAGCTATCTCGTCCTACCTTTGAGACTTGGATCAAAACTGCTAGTGCGACGCAACTAGAAAATAATTGCTTGGTGATATGTACTCCTAACCTGTTTGCGAGGAATTGGCTTCAGAAGTATTACATCAACACTATTGCTAATGTCGTGCAAGATATTGTGGGTTATCCAGTAGAAATTTACATTACGGTGGCTCAAGGTGATGAAGTTTCTCCTTTGGCTAAACAAGAGGTAGGTTGGGAATTACCAGCAGACAATCTCATAACCCCAAATGTGTCCAAAAAACAACAAAAAAATACAGAATTAAATTCTAAGTACGTTTTTTCCAGATTTGTGGTTGGTGCTAATAATCGTATGGCTCATGCCGCTGCTTTAGCAGTAGCAGAATATCCCGGTAGAGAATTTAATCCTTTATTTTTATGCGGTGGTGTGGGTTTGGGGAAAACTCATTTAATGCAAGCTATTGGTAATTATCGCTGGGAAATTGATCCGGATTCTAAAGTATTTTATGTTTCGACTGAGCAGTTTACTAATGATTTAATTACGGCTATTCGTAATGATAGTATGCAAACTTTTCGGGAGCATTACCGGGCGGCAGATGTTTTGTTAGTTGATGATATTCAATTTCTGGAAGGGAAAGAATATACTCAAGAAGAATTTTTTCATACTTTTAATACTTTACATGAAGCTGGTAAACAAGTGGTGATTGCTTCTGACCGTCCTCCTAAACAAATTCCTAGCCTGCAAGAACGCCTTTGTTCACGGTTTTCAATGGGTTTAATTGCGGATATTCAACCACCGGATTTAGAAACACGCATGGCGATTTTACAGAAAAAAGCTGAGTATGAAAATATTCGATTACCCAGAGATGTGATTGAATATATCGCTTATAATTATACTTCAAATATTCGAGAGTTGGAAGGGGCATTAATTCGGGCGCTGGCTTATATTTCTATTTGGGGTTTACCAATGACGGTGGAAAATATTACTCCAGTTTTAGGCACACCTAGCCAGAAGACGGAATCAACACCAGAGGTCATTTTAAATGTAGTAGCAGATTTTTTTAATTTATCAATTGAAGATTTAAAAGGTAATTCTCGCAAAAGAGAAATTAGCTGGGCTAGACAAATTGCTATGTATTTAATGCGTCAATATACAGGATTAAGTTTACCAAGAATTGGTGAGGAATTTGGTGGTAAAGACCATACAACGGTGATGTATAGTTGCGAAAAAATTACCCAACTGCAAGAAACAGACCGGACTTTAGCTCAAACTTTAGGTCAATTGAGCGATCGCATTCACATAAATAGTCGTTATCAGAAGTAAGTGTTTGGAGGATATAGCAGGTGACAGGTGACAGGTGACAGGTGACAGGTGACAGGTGACAGATTTAAAAGGCTATTACGGTCTAGGTTTTATCATCTGTTGATGTCCTTACTTTGGCTGTTGCGATATCTCAAATCTTTTTTGAATAAATTTTTTACAGGAGTCCTAGGCTCTATTACAAATTATTTCAACGTCGTTGTACCATTCGCATAAAAGCTGCACCTGTCACCAATGCCGCCAATTGTCCCCAATAACCAAGATTACTCACACCACCAGGAATATTTAAACTCCCAATGCCATAAAATGACTGCTGAATAAACCACCAAAATAAATATAAAAATGCGGGAATATCAACTGGAATAAAGATAAAAATTAAAGGTAAAACAGAATATATTTTGGTTTTTGGATATTTGATAATATAAGCTCCTAAAATAGATGCGATCGCACCATTAGCCCCAATTACGGGAACTGTTAACTTTGATGCCATAAAAATTTGGATCATTCCAGAAAAAATACCAGCAACTATGTAAAGCAATAAATATCTTTGTTGTCCCAAAATCCTTTCCACTGTCTTACCAAAAACCCATAAAAACAGCAGATTACCTAAAATTTGACTAAAACTACTATGCAAAAATAGCGAAATCGGTAGAGCAAGTAAACGCCAGAATACAACTATCCAAGCTGCTGAATTATAAAAAATTGCATTTGTTATTGCTGTATTGGTCTGTTCGGGAATTATCCCCCAAGTATTAACAAAATCGCCTAATTTACCGCTAGTATCGAGTTGCAGTTCCCAGAAAAAGATCAAAATATTCATGCCAATCAACCAAGAAGTAATAATTGGCTTTTTCCAACTCTGAATGTTATCACTAATAGGAATCATGATAATTCGTAATGCGTAATTCGTAATGCGTAATTCGTAATTCGTAATTCTAAATTCTACATTCTACATTCTAAATTCTTAACACCCTACACCCTCTTCTTCCCCAGTCCCCAGTTTGCTGTGGCAAGATTGTAATGATGTAATACTGCACTTGACTAGACAACGGAAATGATAGGAAACACACTTGTTGGAAGATACCAAATTATTAGCCGCTTGGGAGGAGGGGGATTTGGCGAAACTTACGTTGCTTATGATACTCATTTACCTGGTTCACCTCAGTGTGTTGTCAAGAAACTCAAGCCTCAGTCGGCCAATACGGCAACTTTGGAAATAGCTAGAAGGTTATTTGATACAGAAGCGCAGGTTTTATATAAATTAGGAACTCATGACCGCATTCCCCAACTTTTAGCATACTTTGAAGAAAATGCTGAGTTCTATCTTGTCCAAGAATTTATTCCCAGTCAGGATTTAAGTCAAGAGTTACCACCAGGAAAAACTCTCTGTCAAGATGAAGTGATTTTGCTGTTACAAGAAATTTTAGAAATTTTAGATTTTGTGCATCAACAAAAGGTAATTCACCGTGATGTGAATCCACGCAATATATTAAGAAGGGAGCAAGATAGTAAGTTAATTTTAATTGATTTTGGGGCAGTTAAAGAAATCACTACTCAAGTAATTACTCCCACAGGTCAAACTCAATCTACTGTTGCTATTGGTACACCTGGTTATATTCCTGGAGAACAAGCACAAGGATCACCAAAATTAAGTAGTGATATCTATGCTTTGGGAATTATTGGTATTCAAGCTATCACCGGACTATTACCTCACCAATTAGCAAAAGATCCAGATACTAATGAAATTATGTGGCGTGATTATACCAAAGTGACACCAGAATTTGCAGAATTTTTAGATAAAATGGTTTGTTATGATTTTCGTCAAAGGTATGCTTCAGCAACTGTAGCCCTAGCAGCACTAAGAGAATTAATTAAACCTCTTTCTGGAACAATAGTCTTCAGTCCTGCTGCTCAAATTAATAATATCAAACCTCAATCATTTAACAAAAAATTATTGATCCAATTAACATTAGGTATATTGTTACTGGGAATGACGGGAACAGCATCAATATATATTTTCAACAAAATTAATTCTCAAAATGCCACAGAATTATATAACCAAGGAAATACACTTTTACAATTACAACGTTATGAAGACGCACTGGCAATTTATGAACAGGTAGTGAATATAAAACCTACTTATCCTCAAGGATGGTATGGTCAAGGTAAAGCATTATTTAAACTAAAAAAATATCAAGAATCACTCATAGCTTATGATAAAGCAATTCAACTTCAGCCTGATTATTTGGAAGCTTGGACTGATAGAGGTTTAGTATTAGCAAGTTTACAGCGATATTCAGAAGCAATTTCTGCTTTTGATCAAGCTTTACAAATCAAAGATGATTATCCAGTATTGTGGAATGCTAAAGGTGACGCTTTCAGAAATTTACACCAATATAATAATGCTATTAAGTCTTATGACCAAGCAATTGAATTACAACCAGAAAATTATGATTTTTGGTATAAAAAAGGCTTATCCTTGCAAAACCTCCAACAATATGATGATGCAATTACAGCTTATACAAAAGCAATAGAACTAAAACCAGACTATACAGCAGCTTTGTATAATTTGGGGAATTCTTTAGTCAATTTAAACCGCTATGAAGATGCTTTAAAAGCATACAGTCAAGTGGTGCAGTATCAGCCAAACCATGATCAAGCTTGGTCTTCTAAAGGCAATATTTTGATTACTTTACGACGATATACAGACGCAATTGATTCTTTTAGACAAGTGATTAAATATAATTCTAGTAACTATCAAGCTTGGTATAGTTTGGGATGGTCATTACATCAAAGTCAACGCTATGCAGAAGCAATAGAAGCTTACAATCAAGCTATTTCTTTAAGAAAGAATAACTATCTAGTGTGGTATAATTTGGGTAATTCACAATATAACTTACAACAATATGAAGAAGCTCTAACATCTTATAATAAGGCAGTTCGCTACCAAAAAAATCATTATGAAAGTTGGTACAGTAGAGGTAATACTTTATTAAAGTTAGAACAATATCCAGAAGCTAGATATTCTTATCAACAAGCTATTAAATACAAACCGGATTACCAACAAGCAATAGAAGCACTCAAGCAAATAGAAAGTCAATTACCACAGCAAAAGTCCCGCCCTGTCATTGTACCGACTTTGCGATCGCCTATAGCAGGTGACAGGTGACAGGTGACAGGTGACAGGTGACAGAGTTAAAAGGCTTTTACTGTCTACGTTTTATCATCTGTTGATGTCTTAACCACCTTAGCTGTTGCTATAATACAAATTTTTAGAGACTATTAAATAACTTTAAATAAGATTAAACCAGAGAAGCCCAATAAATTAAGTTGAACCTTACTAAGTGCTGATATTGATTTCCTGTGGATAATCTGGTGAGGGAAAATATGCAGTTTTGCTATTTGAGTCTATCTGGCCAAATTTAGTGGATTGATTAATAACAGACATTTTTTTCTGTTTGACCATTCTTTGAATTTTTTCTCGAATCTGCTGCTTTTCTTTATATTCTCTCAATTTGATTTTAGCTTGATAATAAACTTCGCTATCTTGGGGAATTTTTTCGAGAAATTTGATGGCACTAGCGAAGTCATTTACTAAAGCTTTTTCATAGGCTTTATGTAAATAAAATCCGGCTCTCATTTGTCGTTTTTGATTGTATTCAATCAACTTTTTTTGGACTATAGCACCCGCAGAAGTTTCAGGAGGAATTTGACGTAAATATTCTAAAGCAGCCGCAAAATCCTTGCTTTCAGCTTTTTCATAAGCTAAATTTAATAGCTGATGTGTTTCTGCTTCTAGGTCAGCTTGGGTTTGTTCAATTATTTTTTCTCTTTTAGAACGCCAATATAAAGTGTGAGGAATTTGCGGAACAACTCGCATTGCTTCTGACAATTTACCTTCATTTAAAGCTTGTTCAGCTACTAAATAATTTTCTGTATCAGTTTGCCATTGCTTTTGCCATTCGGCAATTGTATCTTGAGCTTCTGGGTAGACATTACTGTATCCAGGAATAGATTTAGCTAAATTAATAGCTTGTTCTAAATTCCCAGATTGATATTCTGCTATGGCTTGAGATAAAATTCCTGTTTCTGAGTGGGATTGAGAGTTACTAGCTAACGCATATACTCCCACACCAACCACTAAAGAATTAATCATAATTCCCCATCGCATTCCTGCTAATAATGGTTCTGATTTATGATTTTGATTTTCAACAGGTTTTGTTTGGGAAATTGTGGGAGGTTGGGGGGGGACAATTACTTCTGTTTGATGTTTCCAGGTAATGTGCTGAAATACCCAGATTGCTTCGCTGGCGGACTGAAAACGCTCTTGATAATTATAGCGAATCATTTGACTGATAAAAACTGTCAGATAATCATCAATTTCCGTATCGTCAGCATACCAAGGCAAATCATGTTTAGCAGGGTCAATTTTTAATTGCAGCGGTGTTAATCCTGTTAGACCTTGGAGAGCAATCATTCCCAAAGCATAAATATCACTATTGGGTTGTGTTTGACCAAGAAATTGTTCTGGTGGTATGTAACCCAATGATGTTACGGGAATTTGGGAAATGGGTAATTCTGTATCAGTGCTAAAGTCAATCGGTTGAATTGAACCAAAATCAATTAATACTAATTTCCCATCACTATAACGTCGAATTAGGTTTTCTGGTTTGATATCACAATGAATGAATCCTTGAGAATGAACAAATTCAAGAATACCTAAAGCATCTTCGAGAAACGCCATAGCTTCGGCTGTAGTCCATTTGTGTCCCTTTTGTTGATTTTGTTTTAATTCTACAGATAAAGGTTGTCCAGAAATATATTCCTGTACTAAATAAAATCGCTCATTTTCTTCAAAACAGGTGATAAGTTGAGGGATTTGATCATGCTGTCCTAAATGCTTAAGAGTTTCAGTTTCTGTCAGAAACCGTAGTCTCAAGTAGTCAAAGTATGAATTGGATTGATAATTGTTAACTTTTAGCTGTTTGACAACATATCTGGGTTTTTCTGGATAGTCTACATCTTCAGCAATATAAGTTTGTCCAAATACCCCTGCACCAAGGCTTTGAATGATTTGGTAACGTCCTTGTAACAATTGAGAGACGGTTGGCTGAGTCATAAGTTCCTTACTGAGAAATTCTTACATAAGTTGTTACCTACCTCTTCTGAATTTCCTAACTGTTTCCGGAATACCGAAAAATAATTCTTTGTAGCTTTAAATTAGGGATAGTTCCAAAAATTCCTACTTGTTAACTGGTGTATTGCCTAAAAAATCAGCAAAAGTGACGTAATATCAAGGATTATCAGCTTTAGACGTGCATGGGTGACATTGGGAGAGATGTGAAATAAACTACACATAATTCACGCTTATTTCCCAAGTGCCAAGATTAATTATGCAATATTTTTACTAACTATCACTGTGCTTTAAATTACGTTTAATGATAAGGGGTCTGAGGTAGTAGGGGTCTGAGGTAGTAGGGGTCTGAGGTAGTAGGGGTCTGAGGTAGCAGGGTTTTATCTCAAGTATTTACAGATCAAAAAGTGATATCTAACGAGAGCGATCGCTATTAACATACGGATTTAATCAGATACATCAGTATTTCAACCCATTTGGGAATTTTGGTTGAAACCAATTTGGGAATTTTGGTTGATAATTGTTGATTGATTTCATTAGGAAGTCTAGAGATTTAAATCCATGACAACTTGTACCCCTGGTTATATTTTGGGGATGCTATTTGCGAAATATTTCTTAACAATTAACAATTAACAGTGATCAGTTGTTAGGGACTTCCAGAAATTAAATTATTCAATGAGTGAGAACCAATATGAGTATGAGATTCTTCCTCCCCAGCGCCCCCTGCTTCCCCTGCTGACCCAAACGATGGAATATTTTTTTAGTTGGAAGTCCCTGATTCTCCCCCTACACCCTACAGCCTATTCCCTATCTGTTAACGGTTTAACGACTTTAGCGATCGCTTCTTGGATGAATACTTTGATAAACTCATCTCGGCGGTTAATCTGAAACTGTTGCTGTACTACTTCTGTCATCCCTCCATCACCCCAATCTTGGTCGTGACGAAAATATTCTATAAAGCTTTTACCGGCAATACGCGTTAAATAAGCTGCTGTTACGCCTTGAATAGCTCTGCCAATAATGAAAGTAGCAACATGAAGTTGCAAAGCAGTAGAAAGTAATTCAATTGCACCCTTAACTATGCCTAAACCAGCAATAGTTTTGCCTAAAGATAGGGCTAATTCTCGCCCCCGTTCCATATTCAAATCACAACCGTAAACTCTACCAATTTCTACTACCATTTGAGCGTTAACTGCGGCTGTGGCGAGTAAATCTACAACTGGTAAAGGAGTGACAGAAACCACACCAGCCCCAATCCATTGATATCTATCAACAATTTTATCAGCTTGACGGCGGCGCTGGGAATCAATCAATTTTCGGGCTTCTTCTCCTAACCGCAGAGATTGTAAGAGAATATTATCTGCAACTAAATCTTCACCTTCAGCCCGTAAAACAGAAGCCATGCGTCGCAACAGGGGGACAATATCTGGTTCTGGTTGGAACATTTCCCCAGTTTCTAATTGTGCGGGTTGGGGATTAGCAGCGATCGCCACCACATCATTACTAGCAATAAATTCTCGTACCCGATGCCGCAACTTGGACAAGATAGCTTCCTTATCTTCTTCTATATATAAATCAGTTTTATTCAGAACCAAGAGCGATCGCTTACCAATTTCTGCTAAACCTTTCAACGGCTCATATTCAGAACGCCGTAAATCATTATCTACCACAAATAACAGTAAATCAGCTTCCGTCGCCAAAGCCCTAGCCAGTTGTTCTCGTTCTGTTCCTGCTACCCCTGCTTCTAAAATTCCTGGTGTATCAGTAATTAAAATTTTTCGTTCTAATCCCTTTAAGCGCAAACAATAGGTTTCACCTACCTGGGTTGTACCCATTGGTGCATTCACTTCACCCACTATCCGCCCCATAATTGCATTCACTAAGGAAGTTTTACCAGCACTCCCCGTCCCAAACACCACGACTTGAATTTCTCCCCTGGCTAAATTCGCTTCAATTTCCCTCGTGCGACTCAGTAAAGCTTGACGGGTAACTTCATCTTGAATTTGTGCTACCTGTTGACGCACAGCTTGAAGAGTGCTAGAAGCTGCATCAGATTTAGCCGCAGGAATTTGGCTAGGAGTAACTCGTCTACGATGACGGCGTGATTTTTCCTCACCTGTTCTCAAAACCAACACATAATATATGAAGGCCGCAACTAATCCTCCCAAAAGCAGAATCAGCAGTAACAGCAGCAGATTACCTAATAGGGGAGAATAGGATAACTGCCAGTACAGCCGTGACAGTGAATCAATCAGCCACAGGGCCAACCCCAAGATAATAATCAGACCAACAATGATAGTAACTATGCGGGACAGAGGCATGAATGGCAAAACAGTTAGCAGTTAGGAGTAAAAGAAGGTAGGAGGTAGAAGACAGAATTTATTTTTCTCACTCACACCCTACACCCTACACCCTTCTTTCGATCTTACATAGTCCTGATCAACTGCGAACACCAATTACAGCAGCTTTCAGCAGTCAGCGGTCGGCAGTCAGCGGTCAGCAGTCAGCAGTACAACCCTTTTGGTGCAAGACTTTGTCATCAAAATTTGTACCTTTATCGGACTTACGCAAAATAACGAAAAATCAGGTTTTTGGGACTTCCAGAAAATAAATTATTCAATGAGTGAGAACCAAGATGAGTATGAGATTCTTCCTCCCCTACGCCCCCTTCGCCCCCTGCTTCCCCGGCTGACCCAAACCATGGAATATTTTTTTTAGTTGGAAGTCCCTTTGTAG